>JAXMLA010000256.1:0-11225 GCA_034370465.1 Desulfuromonadales bacterium | reverse complement strand
CCATCATCTTCGGCGGTTACCATCCGGAAGCATCGAAACTCCTGTCGCAGATGAACAAGAAGAAGATCAAGATTCCTTTTGTCGGTCCTGACGGCATTAAAGGTGATGGCTTCCTGAAGATTGCCGGCAAGGATGCGGAAGGGGTTTATGCCACCGGCCCGAAGGATGTTTCCAAGCTTCCTCTCAATGTCAAAGCGCATGACGATTATAAAGCCAAATACGGCAAGGAGCCGGGCACCTTCTTTGACCAGGGCTATGCTGCCACTCTGGCCGCGCTCAACGCCGTCAAGGTCGCGGGCGGCACCGATTATGCGGCTTTGGCCAAGGCGCTTAAATCGAGTGTGGTCGATACCACCGTCGGCAAGATCAAGTTTGACAGTAAAGGCGATGCTGAAGGGGTTGGATTCTCGGTCTATCAAGTGAAAAAAGGCGAATTCGTCGAGGTGAAGTAAACCGACGATGCGGGCAGTTTCGAGCCGGGGAGCGGGATGAATCCTGTTCCCCGGTTTTTCTGCGTGTACTCCTTGCTTTTGACCCGGACAGGTATTTTTCCTGTGACACTTTCCGCCGTTGCGGCTATGATTCCTCCGCTCATCCGGAGCCTGCTTTCTTAACGTATCTTCTTCTCAAAGTAACGGTCAATCGATGGATTATTTTTTAGAACTTCTCTGCAGCGGATTCGTCAAAGGGAGCATCTATGCGCTGATCGCCCTCGGCTATACGATGGTCTACGGCATCATTCAGCTGATCAACTTCGCTCATGGCGAGGTCTACATGATCGGCGCGTTTGTGGCGTTGATCGTTGCCGGGGTCATGACCATGAGCGGGTTTTCCGGGCTGGCTGTCCTTTTTATCGCGGCGATTATTGCCATCATCTATGCGGCGGCTTACGGTTATACCCTGGAAAAGATCGCTTACCGGCCGCTGCGAAACGCCCCCCGCCTTTCTCCGCTGATCAGTGCCATCGGTGCTTCGATCTTTCTGATGAATTATGTGCAGCTGGCGCAGACCTCTGATTTTCTTCCCTTTCCTGAGCTCGTTCCGGAGTTCGAATTCCTCGAACCGGTTGCACACATCCTTTCTTCTGCCGACCTGCTGATCCTGGTTGTTACTTCTTTGTCCATGGTCGGCCTGACCCTGCTGATCAAGTACACCAAGATCGGCAAGGCGATGCGCGCCACTCAGCAGGATATGGTCATGGCCCGCCTCGTCGGTATCAATATCGATCGGGTGATCTCGGTGACCTTTATCATCGGTTCGATCCTGGCGGCGATTGCCGGGGTACTGATTGCTTCCCGCACCGGGCAGATTAACAGTGCCATCGGCTTCATGGCCGGGATCAAGGCCTTTACTGCCGCCGTCCTCGGCGGCATCGGCAATATCCCCGGCGCCGTCCTTGGCGGCCTGGTTCTCGGCATCGCCGAGACGATGGGGGCCGGCTATATTTCGAGTGCCTACGAAGACGTCTTTGCCTTTGGCCTCCTGGTGCTGATCCTGATACTGCGCCCGGCCGGTCTCCTCGGCAAAGCGGTCAAGCAGAAGGTTTAAGATGATAGGATCATTTAAAAAATCCCTGGGAATCAGCCTTTGGTTCATGTTCCTGACCCTGCCGCTGATCGTGGTCAAGGTCAACACCTTGAACAACACCGTTGAGTGGCGCTGGGCCAATCTCATCTGGGTCGGTCTCGCCGCTTTTGTCATCTCCGGCCTGTGGCAGTTGGCGGTCAAGCAGCAGGAGTTGCGGCGGCTTAAATTTGCAGCATCCGGACGCAAGGTGACGATCAAACCTTCGCTGGCGCAGCGCCTCTTTGACGACCCTGTCCTCAGTCGCCGTTTGCTGGCGGGCGCCGCTGTCCTTGCGGTCGCCTTCCCCTGGCTGGTCTCGACCGGGCAGAACTTTTATCATGTCAATATCATGGTCAGCGCTCTGATCTTCGTTGTCCTCGGTCTCGGTCTGAATATCACCGTCGGCCTTGCCGGTCTCCTCGATCTCGGCTACATCGCTTTCTTTGCCGTCGGCGCTTACACCTACGCTCTCCTCAACAGCCATTTCGGCTTCGGCTTCTGGCTCTGCCTCCCCCTCGGCGGTTTGATGGGGATGCTCTTCGGCATGGTCCTCGGCTTTCCGATTCTGCGCCTGCGCGGCGATTATCTGGCCATCGTCACTCTCGGGTTCGGTTCGATCACCAAGATTGTTCTCGAAAACTGGGATACGGTCACTGGCGGCGCCGCCGGCATTGCCAATATCCCCCGTCCCGAACTCTTCAGCCTGGTGCTCGATGGCCGCGAAAAGTCGGTCTACAGCTACTATCTCATCCTCGCACTCGTGGTTTTGACCATCTTTGTCACCAATCGCTTGAAGAATTCGCGGATCGGCCGGGCGTGGATGGCGCTGCGTGAAGATGAAATCGCCTGCGTGGCGATGGGGGTCGACATGGCCCGGACCAAACTCTCGGCTTATGCCCTCGGCGCCTTCTGGGCCGGACTGGTCGGGGTGATCTTTGCCGCTCATAACAGTTTTATCAATCCCGACAGCTTTACCTTTATGGATTCGGCAATGATCCTGGCCATGGTCGTCCTCGGCGGTATGGGCTCGATCCTCGGCGTGATTATCGCCGCGCTGGCGCTCAAGCTCCTGCCGGAATATCTGCGGGCCTTTGCCGAGTACCGGATGCTGGTCTTTGGCGGAGTGATGGTGCTGATGATGATCTTCCGGCCGCAAGGGTTGATCAGCAACATGCGCCGGAAATATGAAAATGCCGCTCTTGCCGAGGAGAAGAATAATGACGTCAGGTAGCAGGGACAAGCTCCTGGAAGTCCGCGGTTTGACGATGGATTTCGGCGGCCTGCGGGCTGTCGATCAGGTCAATCTAGATATTCATGCCGGCGAAATCGTCGCTCTGATCGGGCCGAACGGCGCCGGCAAGACGACCTTTTTTAACTGTGTCACCGGGATTTACACACCGAGTAGCGGCGATGTCCTCATCCACCCGCCTGCCGGCAAAAGTCAGCGCATCAACGGCATGAAGCCGAACCGTATCACCACCCTCGGCATGGCGCGCACCTTTCAGAATATCCGGCTCTTTCCGGCGATGACCGTCCTCGAAAACGTCATGATCGGCCGGCATTGCCGGACTTCGACGAATATTTTCGGAGCAATCTGGCGGGGCGAGGCGGCACGGCGTGAAGAGCGCAGCACCGTGGAGCGCAGCTACCGTCTTCTCGAAAAGGTCGGCCTCGACGGCCTCGCCAACGAATTCTCCCGCAATCTGTCCTACGGGGCACAGCGTCGCCTCGAAATCGCCCGGGCGTTGGCGACCGATCCTTTTCTCCTCCTCCTCGATGAGCCGGCGGCGGGGATGAATCCCCAAGAGACGCACGAACTGGAGGCGCTGATTTCCCGCATTCGTGGCGAAGAAAAGGTGGCGATCCTGTTGATCGAGCACGATATGAAGCTGGTCATGAACATCTCCGACCGTATTTACGTCATGGAATACGGCAAGGAGATTGCCACGGGAACGCCGCAGGAAATCAAGAAGAATCCGCAGGTGATCGAAGCTTATCTCGGCGAGGAAGCCCATGCTTGAACTCCGTAATATCTCCACTTACTATGGCAATATCCAGGCGCTGAAAGATGTGTCGCTGACCATCAACGAAGGGGAGATTGTCACCCTCATCGGCGCCAATGGTGCCGGCAAGAGTACGACGTTGATGTCGATCAGCGGCGTCAACCCGCCGCGCCGCGGCGAGATCCTTTTTCGTGGCGAGCCGATCCAGAATCTGTCGGCGGAAAAGATCGTCAGCCTCGGCCTTTGTCAAGTGCCGGAAGGGCGGCATATCTTTCCGCAGATGAGTGTGGCCGAGAATCTGGAGATGGGCGCTTTTTTGCGCCGTGACAAGGACGGGATCAAAGCCGATACGGAGATGGTCTACGGGCTCTTTCCGATCCTGGAGAGACGGCGCCATCAGGCGGGCGGTACCCTGTCCGGCGGCGAACAGCAGATGCTTGCCATCTCCCGCGCCCTTTTGGCCCGGCCAGTCCTCCTTCTGCTCGATGAACCGTCCCTGGGTCTGGCACCGTTGATAATCAAGCAAATATTCGAAATAATTAAAAAAATTAACAGCGAACACAACACCACGGTCTTTCTCGTCGAACAGAATGCCAACCAGGCATTGAAGATCGCACATCGCGGTTATGTCATGGAGAATGGCGCCATTACCCTCGAAGATCAGGCGGCGAATCTTCTCCGTAATGAAGAAGTTAAAAAGGCTTATCTCGGCATTTAAGTTTTTAAATTCTTACCGCAGTATAAGTCTTCTGGACACGAGGCTTTTTGTTGTACGCAGTCGGGAAATTGTTTAGGGAGTCGAGTCAATGACCATAGGCGTTGACTCTTTTTTTGCGTCATGATAGTTACTTTATGGTAACTATGAGGAGATGGATTGATGCTCACCGCCCGGCAGCACCAGACTTACGATTTTATCCGGACTTTTATCGGCAAGTACGGATTTTCACCGACCCTGCAGGAGATTGCCGGTGCCCTCGGGATTACCGGTAATCTCGGGGTGCTGCGTCATCTTGCGGTCCTGGAACGACAGGGACTGCTGCGCCGCACTCCCCGTAGTTCCCGGGCGATTGTTCTGACCGAGGCGCCGCGCGGTGGCCAAGCGCTGCCGCTGCTCGGCGTCATTCGCGCCGGGGTGCCGCAACTGGCGCAGCAGGAGCGGGCCGGCGAGGTGGTCGTCGATCCGGCCCTGATCCGTTCCCCGGATTCTTTTGTGCTGCGGGTGCAGGGGGATTCGATGATTGATGCGCAGATCTGCAGCGGCGATCTGGTGGTGGTGCGGCCGCAGCCCTTTGCGGAAAATGGGGAGATTGTCGTGGTCTTGGTTGCGGGTGACGCGACCCTGAAGCGTTTTTATCGGGAGGAAGGACGGATTCGATTACAGCCGGAGAATCGTTATATGGCCCCGATCTTTATTGATCACAGCGATGGCGAGGTAAAGATTGTCGGCAAAGTCACCGGATTGATGCGGGAATTGTAATTCGAATGCAAGAGCTATCTTCCGATATCCGCGTCGCGGTGATCTTTGGTCCGGACGGGCGCATCCGGCCGGTCTGGTTTGAGTTGAAGCGGCGCCGGCATGACGTGCGGACGATCACCAACCGTTGGCGGGAGCGGCGGGGCGCAATCGTGCAGTGGCATTTTCATGTCACCGATGACGGCGCTCTCTTTGAATTGATGTTCAACCCGAACGACGCTACCTGGCAACTGCTGTGTATTGAGGCCCTGTGATGGAGCGCATTATTCTCCACGTCGATATGAATGCCTTCTTTGCTGCGGTCGAACAACAGTCGAATCCGGCCCTGCGCGGCAAGCCGATTGTCGTCGTCGGCAGTGCGGCGCGTACGGTCATTCTCACCGCTTCCTACGAAGCGCGGGCTTTTGGTGTCAAGACCGGCATGCGGGTCTTTGAAGCACGTCGCCTCTGCCCGCAATTGATTTCTGTGCCGGTGAGTAATCGTCTTTATGCTCATGTCTCGGCAGAGATCATGAAGATGTTGGCGGATTACACCCCTCTTGTTCAGGTCTTTTCGATTGATGAAGCCTTCCTCGACATCAGCGGATCCCTCGGTCTCTTCGCTACCCCGCAACGCATCGCTTATCTGATCAAATCGCGAATCAAGACCCGCTTCGGTCTGACCTGTTCGGTCGGGATTGCTCCGAACAAGTTGCTCGCCAAACTCGCCTCGGAGATGCAAAAACCGGATGGTCTGACGATCATCAGGCCTGAAGAGGTGCCGGCAATTCTGCAGAATCTTCCTGTCGGTGAACTGTGCGGCATCGGCCGACAGACCAGTCGTCAGCTGGCGCTTCTCGGCATCACTACCTGCGGGCAGTTGGCCGTCTTCCCGCGAGAGATCCTGCGGCGCAAGTTTGGCATCGTCGGTGATCAACTGCTGCGTATGGCGCAGGGGCTTGACGATTCTCCGGTAATTGCGGCGGCGGACGAGGAGGAAGTCAAGTCGATCGGTCACAGTACCACTCTGGCGCAGGATCTCAGTGATCGTTCCGCTATTTCGGTGGTCCTGCTGCAACTCGCCGAAATGGTCGGTCGCCGTTCACGCCGTTATGCTTTGGCCGGCCGGACTCTCACCATGACAGTGCGTTACGCTGATTTCACCACCTTCAGCCGGCAAACAAAACAGTCCCGCCCTTTGACCCTCAGTGTTGATATTTATCATGCAGCGCTCAAAATCCTTGACGCCATTGTTCTTGAACAGCCGGTGCGGCTCCTCGGGATTACCCTCTCCGGCTGGGACGCCGCGGGGCAACAACTACCCCTCTTCAATGAGGACGGTCGTGAGCAGCGGATGACTGCAGCGATGGACAGTGTCAATAACAGGTTGGGGGATTTTACCGTAACCTTTGCGTCATTACTCGATAAGCTCAACAAAGGTTCGCACGTCATCTCTCCGGCCTGGCGCCCCGAAGGGGTTCGCCATATTGACATGAGTTGATAATTTACAGGCTATCGCAGGAGGGGGAGGAGGAAATTAACGGGTGTTGTTTTTGGCGGCACAGAGACAGATGTGGGCATCGCCAAAGAAGGTCTTGGCGTTGCAGGTGGGGTGCGTCTCTTTTTCGACAAAGAAAAGCCCGCCAAGCTGATAAGTAATACCGCAGAGGAGATGCTGGTTGCCGCTACAGGCGCATTTGTGGCGGAATTCACAATCACCGTCGTAATGACAGGGTTCTTTCAGCATGGCATCCTCCAGTGAGAATTAACTCTGGAGAAGTTTAGTCGGCGCTTCTTATAAAAATCTGACAGATTTCATAATTTTTCAAAAAATGTGGAGAAGAGTTGCTGGGGCAGGGGAAAGCTAAAGTTTTCTGGCAATCGGCGTCAAACCTTCCTGGCGGGAAAGTTTTGCGGCTGCTTCCTTGGTCGCCGCATCGGTTGCGAAGGGGCCGACATAGACTCGGTACCAGGTTTTTCCCTTGACCTGGAACGGTTTGACTTCAGTTTTGTAGCCCTTGCTGCGCAGTCGTTTGCTGAGATTCTGGGCATTTTCTTCACTGGTGCTTGAGGCAGCCTGGAGGATCCATGCACCCGTCGGCTCCTTGGCGACTTTTGGCGCCGGGGTTGGAGTTTCTTCAGCTTTTTCTGTGCTCGACGCGGGGATCACCGTCTCCATCCGATTATCGGCTGCTGCGGGTGTTTTTGCCGGCGCAGCTGGCTGGGAGCTTCCCTGGTTGATGCCGCTCCCCAGGGCGGTGGTCTCTCCCTTGGGCAGCGCTTTGTAGAAATTAAAATTTTGCTCCTTAGCCGGTTGAACTTCCACCGGCATGGTGACCTTGACGATCGGTTGTACCGGGGCGCTGGTGCGACCGATGAGCATGCCGAGAGCAAAGCTCACCGCCGCGGTAAAAAGGAGGAGAACGATTTGCCGCAGCGGTCGGGATTCCCCGGAATTATGTGAATAGGGCTGGGTCATGATCGCGCTCTACATCCGTTCCGGTGCGTTGATTCCAAGCAGGGTCAAAGCGTTGGCGAGGACGTGCCGGACAGCGTTGACCAGATAAAGGCGGGCTGCACTGGTCTCGGCATCGTCAACCAGCACTCGGTGCGAGTTATAGTAGTTGTGAAAAAGGGCGGAAACTTCCTGCAGGTAGATTGTCAAGCGGTGGGGTTCACAGACAGAAGCGGCGGTATTGACGATCTCCGGATAATGGATGAGGAGTTTGATCAAGGCGAGTTCTTCGTTCAGTTGCAACTTGACCAGGGGGGCCGTCCCCACGGTCGGGCAGATTATCCCGGCTTCTGTCGCGTTACGATTGATGCTGCAAATACGCGCATGGGCATATTGGACGTAAAAGACCGGATTGTCGACCGATTGCTGTTTGGCGAGGTCGATATCGAAGACCAGTTGCGAGTCGGATTTGCGCATGACAAAGAAGTAACGGACCGCGTCCCGGCCGACTTCATCGATCAAGTCGCGCAGGGTAACATAGCTGCCGGCACGCTTGGAGATTTTGACTTCTTCGCCGCCGCGCAGGACCGTCACCATCTGATGCAGGACATATTCGGGCCAGACCGCGGGGATGCCGACATCGAGGGCCTGCAAGCCGGCGCGCACCCGGGTAACGGTGCTGTGATGGTCGGCGCCCTGTTCATTGACGACCCTGACAAAACCGCGCTGCCATTTATTCAGGTGGTAAGCGACATCGGGGACAAAATAGGTATAGCTGCCATCCGATTTACGCATGACCCGATCTTTGTCATCGCCGTAAGCGGTGGTGCGCAGCCAGAGAGCGCCGTCCTGCTCATAGGTGTGGCCATTGGCAATGAGACTCCGCACCGTCGCTTCCACCAGACCGTCGCGGTACAGGCTCGATTCGAGAAAGTAGTTGTCAAAATGCACGTCGAAAGCGCGCAGATCCTGATCCTGTTCGCGGCGCAAAAAGGCGACCGCAAAATGACGAATCGCTTCAAGATCCTGAGGATCGCCGGTCGCGGTCACCGCCTGGTCGCCGGCGCTGACGCTCTCCCTGTTTAAATAGGCGACAGCAACGTCTTTGATGTACTCCCCTTGATAGCCGTCCTGCGGCCACCCCGGATCACCCGGTTCGATGCCCAGGCAGCGGGCTTGCACCGAAAGGGAGAGTTTATCGATCTGGACGCCGGCATCGTTGTAGTAAAATTCCCGGCAGACCTCCCAACCCGTGGCGGCCATCAGGCGGCACAGGACATCGCCGATAGCGGCGCCGCGGCCATGACCGATGTGCAGAGGGCCGGTAGGATTGGCACTGACGAATTCGATCTGCACCTTGCGGCCGGCGCCATCGTTGCTTTGTCCCCACTGACTGCCGCCGTGATGAATGGCATCAAGGACCTGATACCAGCAGGACGGTTCCAGAAAGAAATTGATAAAGCCGGGGCCGGCAATTTCAACCTGCTGAATCAAGCCAGCGCCGTCGCCCAGCGCGGCGATGATGATCTCGGCAATCTTGCGCGGCGCCTTTTTTTCGTCACGGGCCAAAAGCATGGCGATGTTGCTGGCAAAGTCGCCATGCTCGGGATTCCCGGGGACTTCGACGACAAAAGGGGGGGTGGTTTGGGAGTGCAGGGAGCCATTTTCATAGCAGCGGAGCAGAGTCTGCTGGATGAGGCGGTGCAGGGTTTCTCTCATGTTAAACGTTGTCTTTCTCGGTGTCTCTTTGAGTTGGCGGCGCAGTTGCACGTTTTCAGTAAAATTGGGGCAGTGAAGCCTCTATTGTCCGGCGGGTCGGGCTTGAGTGGCACCGGATTGTTTTTCGCTGTTTGGAAACTGGTAGATGATTTCATCAGCTTTGACCATGCCGAGATCACGACGGGCGAGTGATTCAATGTATTTTCCATTGTGCATTAACGAATCTATCTCCCGCCGGGTGCGGGCGTTTTGTTCTTCAATCTTCTCCAGTTCGGCACTGAGGGCCTTTTTATCCTGATCGTACTGCAGCCAGCGCATCAACCCGTGCCCACCGAAAAGGATGGTCAGCAACAAAGCACAGCCGGCCACCGCCGCAATCACCATCCAGAGATTGGCACCCGGTTGTTTCGGTTCTTTTTTTTGCGAAGCTACCTCTCTGGACATGGCGCTCCTGTCAAGGTGTGCTGCAGGTGGTCGTGCAGCGACCCATGGCAAAATAAGTGAAACCGTTTTCGCTCATCCGTCTTGGTTCGTAAAGGTTGCGATCGTCAAAGATCACGGGTGTCGACATAAGTTCTTTGACCCGCTCGAAATCGGGACGGCGGAATTCGTTCCATTCCGTGACAATCGCCAGTGCTTCGGCCTTTTCAAGGGCCTGATAGGCATTGTCGGCAAAGGAGACGCGATCACCGAGGATGGTGCGGGCTTTGGGCATGGCGACGGGATCGTAAACCGTCACTATGGCGCCGGCGTCCAGAAGGTCTTCAATCAGCACCAAAGCCGGAGCTTCCCGCAGATCGTCGGTCTTCGGTTTGAAGGCCAGGCCCCACACCGCGATCTTGCGGCCGGCCAAAGCTTGTGGGGCTGCAGGGTCGCCGGCTGCAAAGTATCGCAAGATCTTTTTGCCGAGAATCTGTTTTTGCAAATAATTGGCGTCTTCGACTGCTTTCAGCAAAGAGAGATCGTAACCGACACTGTTGGCACTGCGCACCAGGGCTTGCACATCTTTGGGGAAGCAGGAACCGCCATAGCCGACGCCGGGAAAGAGGAAGTCATAGCCGATGCGGGAGTCAGAGCCGATTCCTTCCCGCACTGCCATGACATCCGCACCCAGCTGCTCACAGAGATTGGCAATCTGGTTCATGAAGGTAATCCGGGTGGCGAGCATGGCGTTGGCCGCATATTTTGTCATTTCGGCACTTTTGATATCCATGACGATGACCCGGTTGTTCTTGCGCATGAACGGTTCGTACAGTTCCTTCATCAGTTCGGCGGTTCTGACGTTATCCGTGCCGATAATGACCCGATCCGGTTTCATGAAGTCTTCGATCGCCGATCCTTCCTTGAGGAATTCAGGGTTGCTGACCACGTCGAATTCAAAGATTTCCCCGCGTTTTTCGAGTTCGGCAGCGATGGTTTTGCGCACCCGACCAGCGGTTCCAACCGGGACCGTTGACTTGTCGACAATGATTTTGAAGCCGTCCATGCAGGCGCCGACGTCGGTTGCAACCTTGAGAACATAGGAAAGATCCGCTGACCCGTCTTCGCCGGGCGGGGTACCGACTGCTATAAAGCAGACAAGACTCGCTTGCACTGCCTCTTTCAGATCCGTAGAGAAGAAGAGGCGCGACTCGGCGACGTTTCGTTCCACCAACTCTTTGAGCCCCGGTTCGTAGATGGGAATAATGCCGCGCTTGAGTCCCTCGATCTTTTCACTGTCAACATCGACACAGATAACGGAATTGCCGCTTTCGGCAAATGCTGCTCCGGCAACAAGCCCTACATAACCTGACCCAATCACGCAAAGTTTCATGGCTGCATCCATTTCTGTCGATCTGTTAAAGATTCCGGCCTGCTTGCCAAAGCAAGCAGGCCGGATGGCTGATGCTATTTAGTGTATCAATTTATTCAAAGATGACAAGCGGCTTGATCTTCTCCAAGGTTTTTTTCCCGACACCGTTGACCTTTGACAGGTCTTTCAGCGTTTTAAAAGTTCCTTTTTCTGTCCGGTAGGCAACGATGGCGGCCG
>JAXMLA010000255.1:0-2995 GCA_034370465.1 Desulfuromonadales bacterium | reverse complement strand
CGCGCGAATATGTCGAACGCTTGGTGTTGCCGACGGTGGTCGAGCCGCTGCGTGCTGACTGGGAAGCGGTGCTGGCGGCGGGCGTCACCCTGCATGGCCAGGGGGATCAGGCCGGCGCCATAGCTCTGGTCAAAGAGTTCCATCACAAGCTCTGTTCGCTGCGGATTCTCGATCCCGCCTGCGGCAGCGGCAACTTTTTGTATGTCACCTTTGAACATCTCAAGCGTCTGGAGGGAGAAGTCCTTAATGCCCTCGAAGGCTTCGGCGAGGAACAGACGACCCTGGAGCTCGCCGGCCTGACTGTCGACCCGCACCAGCTCCTCGGCATCGAGGTCAATCCCCGCGCCGCCGCCATCACCGACATGGTGCTGTGGATCGGCTATCTGCAATGGCATTTCCGCACCCGTGGCCATGTGCTGCCGCCCGAGCCGGTGATCAAGAAGTTCCACAACGTTGAGTGCCGCGACGCGGTCCTGGCTTATGACGGGGTGGAGCCGGTGGTCGATGGAGAGGGGAAGGCGGTGACGCGCTGGGATGGGCGAACAACGAAGATCCATCCGGTGACCGGGGAGCAGGTGCCGGATGAGAGCGCGCGGGAAGTGGTGTTGCGGTATTTGAATCCGCGTCAGGCCGAGTGGCCGGCGGCCGATTTTGTGGTGGGGAATCCGCCGTTTATTGGCGCAAAAAGCATGCGTACCTCCTTGGGCGATGGCTACACAGAAGCACTACGAAGCGTTTGGAAGGAAGTGCCAGACACTTCCGACTTCGTCATGTATTGGTGGCACCACGCCGCCGCGTTGACGCGGAGTGGCAAGGTGCGGCGCTTCGGCTTCATCACTACCAATTCGATTACGCAGACATTCAATCGCAAGGTGATCGAACAGCACCTTGTAGGGGCGCCCCTTGTGGGTGCCCATGGGAAAGGCGGGCACCCACAAGGGATGCCCCTACAAATCGCTTTTGCCATTCCTGATCATCCCTGGGTCGATGCGGCGGACGGCGCGGCGGTGCGCATTGCCATGACTGTCGGGCGAATAGCGCGGGAAGGGGATACCGGGGAGTTGGTCACGGTCCTTCAGGAGCGGGAAGGCGCGGGAGAAGGGGTCTTTGTCGAACTCTCCACGCAGCGGGGAATTCTGCACGCGGATTTGACGGCGGGGGCGAATGTCGCGGGAGCGGGGCCGCTGCAAGCGAACGAAGGCTTGGCAAACCGCGGCGTTCAGCTCTTTGGCGCCGGCTTTATTGTCACACCAGAAGAAGCAAAGAAACTTGGCCTTGGACGCATTCCCGGCCTGGAAGCCCATATTCGCCCGTATCGAAACGGACGTGATCTGGCTGCCACCCCGCGCGGCGTGCTGGTCATCGACCTGTTCGGCCTGACCGATTGCGAAGTTCGTGACCGTTACCCTGAGGTCTATCAATGGGTTTTGGAACGGGTCAAACCGGAACGGGATCAGAACAACCGCGCCACCTACCGCGAGAACTGGTGGACCTTCGGCGAGCCGCGCAAAGTCTTACGGAAAGCTACTTCAGGCCTACCTCGCTACATCGCTACCGTCGAGACCTCCAAGCACCGCCCGTTCGTCTTTCTCGATCATAGCATCCTCCCCGACAATAAACTGGTCGCCATCGCCAGCGATGACGCCTTTGTTCTCGGTGTCCTCTCCAGCCGGGTGCATGTTCAATGGTCTGTGGCCGCAGGGAGCTGGCTCGGAGTCGGCAACGACTCGGTCTACGTTAAGACCCGCTGTTTCGAACCGTTCCCATTCCCCGCTGCCAGCGACGAACAGAAGCAGACCATCCGCGCCCTCGCCGAACAGCTCGACGCCCACCGCAAACGCCAGCAGGCGCTGCATCCCGACCTGACCCTGACCGGCATGTACAACGTGCTGGAGAAGTTGCGCAGCGGCGAGACCTTGACCGCCAAAGAGAAAACGATCCACGAACAAGGGCTGGTCGCCATCCTCAAACAGCTGCACGACGAACTCGACGACGCCGTCTTCGCCGCCTACGGCTGGCCCGCCACCCTCAGCGACGCCGAAATCCTCGAAAAGGTCGTCGCCCTCAACCGCGAACGGGCCCGGGAAGAAGAGCAAGGCCTGATCCGCTGGCTGCGCCCCGAATACCAGAACGTCAACAACCTCCCTCACCCGGCCTTCGGCCACCCTCTCCCGGAGGGCGAGGGGAACCATTTTTACGGCAGAGGTCAAGGTTCGCTCCCTCTCCATGAGGGAGAGGGTCGGGGTGAGGGGGGAAAGACCAAACTCCTCTGGCCGAAAACCCTCCCCGAGCAGGTGCAAGCCGTCCGCGCCGCCCTCGCCAGCGCCACCGCCCCCCTCACCGCCGAAACCATCGCCCGCACTTTCCAGCGCGCCCGCGCCGACAAGGTCGGCGAACTCCTCGAAACTCTGGCGGCACTCGGGCAGGTGCGGGAGGTGGAACCGGGAAGTTATGTGGCGTAGGGGCGGACCTGTGTGTCCGCCCGGTTTATGCCCTTGAGCTGTTAGGTTAGGTAGTAAAAGGATAAATCAATGATATTGGCGATGCTCACACCTTTCCTTGCCTTTGTCCTGTGCGCTGGGACATGCCTCATCATTTCTCGCAATAACAACAAAAAGTTTAAAGCAACATTTTCAGAGCTCATTTGGCCCATGAGTTGGTTCGCAATTCCCTGTGCATTGATCGCTTGTCTATGGGTTCTCATTGCGTTTTCAGATGTCGCACAAGGTGTTCTCTATGTTTTTATTGCTGGTCCAGTGGGGTTTGCGTTGGGTGAGCTAATCGGGTTGGTGTATTGGACAGCAAAAAATAAAACCTTACAGGAAAAAGGGAACAGCGACAGTGTGTAGGACGGGTTAGCGGAGCGTAACCCGACGATCAATGATCGAAGTCATGCGTCGGGTTACGCCCTGGGGGCTAACCCGACCTTCAACCTTCATTGAATTGGTTTTTTCTACCATTCCAAATATTGACGCGCTGAAAAGGTTGGTCTAAA
>JAXMLA010000253.1:0-4134 GCA_034370465.1 Desulfuromonadales bacterium | reverse complement strand
GACCAAAGGTTTTAAGGTCGATCTCGTCATTGGTAAAAAGAATCAAAGCAATATGCTTGATAACCTTGATGCCAAGGTGAATTTGGTAAGCTTGGGGACATCGAATAAAATACTCAGTATTTTAATGCTGGCTCTCTATTTAAGGCGAAAGAAGCCTGATATCGTCATCTCTGACCGTTATCATTCATTTGTTTATGCTGCTTCTGCCAAAAGGATAATTGATTCTAAATCTGAGATCGTCATGACGATTCACAGTCAAATGTCTTTAGCATTTGGCAACGGCTTGGATAGAACAAAACAACAAGTAAAAAAATATTCAGAATTTGTGAGACTAAAAAAGTATTGCAGCAAGGTGATATCTGTATCAACAGGCACAGCGGATGATTTTTTATCAATCTTCCCTGAATTTGGCGATAAAGTATCAGTCATTTACAATCCCGTCGCCGTCGACCAAATTCAATCTTTAGCAAAACAATGGCAAGATAATTTGTCTTTTTTGTCGGGGAGACAGCACGTAATCATTAGTGCCGGTCGCTTGGAACCAGAAAAAGGATATGAAAACCTGTTGCGGGCTTTTTCTCAAATTGAAAATTGTCGCGATTCTTTGTTAGTCATCTGCGGCGAGGGTCGGGAAAGAAAAAATCTTGAAAAGTTGGCAGATCAATTAAATATTCAAGATAATGTCTATCTCCCCGGATTTGTTGCAAATCCGTATTCCTATCTGGCGCATGCCGATTTATTCGTCTTGTCTTCCCGGAGTGAAGCTTTCGGCGTTGTCCTCGTCGAAGCTTTAGCGGTCGGCGTTCCCGTCGTTTCAACGGATTGCCCTTCGTATGGGCCGCGAGAAATTTTGTTAAACGGCGAGATCGGCAAACTTGTTCCTGTTGATGATGCCCATGCCCTGGCCCGCGCAATATCAGACAGCCTGAACGATCATCCCGGTAAAGAGGTTTTGATCAACAGGGCCATGCATTTTTCCCTGCAAAAATCGATCGATCAGTATATTAAAGTCCTGAATCTTGATCAGTCACCATCCACATCGTGAGATAAAGATGTCCTTTGAAAACAAGCCGCGAATAGCGCTCTTTCTCGCCACCTCGGGCCACAGTGGTGTCGACAAGATCGCCAGGAATCTGGTTCCAGCCCTTGCCCGGCGCGGCTATCAGGTCGATATTCTCAAGATTCAGGAGCATGGCCCGCATCTTGAGGAACTTCCGCCCGGGGTCAGAATTATTGACCTCGGCACCAGCCATGTCTACTCGGCAATTCCTGCCATTGTCCGTTACCTGAAGCGGGAGCGACCGGCCGTGCTCCTTGCCGACAAGTACCGGGTCATCCACACTGCCTATTTTGCCAAAATCCTCTCCGGCGTTCCGGTCCGGTTGATTTTCAGTATGGGGGCAACAATCTCCATCGATCTGGCCGGGCGATCGGCCTTCGAGCGTTGGTATCAGCGGCAGTTCATCAAGCATTTCTATCCCCGTGCCGACAAGGTCATTGTCACCAGCAAGGGAGTGGCGGACGATATGGCCGCTTATGGCCGAATCGCACGCAGCTGTATTGAGGTCGTTCCTTGTCCGGTGATCGCGACCGAACTATTGCAGACGCGGCCACAGCGGCCTGAGCACCCGTGGTTTCAGGCAGGCGAGCCGCCGGTAATTCTCGGGGTCGGGGAATTGAGCAAGCGCAAGGATTTCGCGACCCTCATCCGGGCCTTTGCTTTGGTGCGAGCCGAGCGCCCCTGCCGACTGGTGATCCTCGGACGGGGCCGGCAACACGATCATTTGATCGCCTTGGCCGGTGAACTCGGAGTTGGCGATGATGTCGATCTCGCCGGTTTTCAGCCGAATCCGTATGCATTCATGGCGTATGCCGCCCTCTTCGCTTTTACCTCCCAACATGAAGGCCTCGGATTTGTCGTCATCGAAGCTCTGGCGGTGGGGACACCGGTGGTCTCGACCGACTGTCCGAGCGGTCCGCGGGAAATTCTCCGGGACGGGAAGTACGGCGAACTCGTACCGGTCGGTGCGGTCGTTGCCCTTGCCGGTGCCATCGCTAAGACACTGGATGCTCCGCGACGTGATCCGGATTTTTTGCGCCAAGCCGCCCTCCCTTACGAAATTGAATGCAGCACTGACGCCTATTTGCGGGTCTTTGAAGTTGGTCCTGGTAACTGACCTCCTTGTTTTAAAGGTTAATCTATGTGTGGAATTGCCGGAATCCTCAGTTGTAACCATCCCCCCAGTGAAGCAGAGCTGCGCCGCCAGGCGCACTTTCTTGCCCATCGCGGCCCGGATGATCTTGGCCTGCTGATCTGGTCGGGGCACGGGGTGGTGCAGACGCGGCTGTCGATCATCGACTTGGCGGGTGGGCACCAGCCGATCTGCTCCGCGGATGGGCGCTTTATCCTTGTCGCCAACGGCGAAATCTACAACTTTGTCGAGCTGCGCCAGGAACTCGAAGCGCAGGGGTGCGTCTTTGTCACCCATTCAGACAGCGAGATGATCATCCATGCCTATGCGATCTACGGCGACGATTTTGCCAAATATCTGCACGGCATGTTCGCCTTCTGCCTGATCGACAAGCTCCGCAATCGCGTTATTCTCGGCCGTGACCGCATCGGCATCAAGCCGCTCTTCTACAGCCGGGAAGGGGATCGCCTCCTCTTTGCGTCGGAGCTCAAGGGGATCATCGCCGCCCGCAGTGCCGCCCCGCAGGTAAAGGTGGAGGCGCTGCTGCAGTATCTGCAAAGCCAGTTCAGCAGCGGCGAGGCGACGATCATTCAGGGGATTCAGCGCCTGCCGCCGGCGACGACGCTGATCTTCGAAGCGGACGGCTCGACAATGCTGCGCCCTTACTGGAGCGCGACGGAGGTGCGCACGATCGACTGTTCCATGGAGGAAGCGCTCGAAAGCTTTGCGCCCCTGATCGAGACGGTGATGCGCGAGCATGTCCGCTCCGACGTCCCCTGCGGCCTCTTCCTTTCCGGCGGCGTCGATTCGGCTCTCCTCCTGGCCCTTTTGACCAAGCATCAGGAACAGCCGGTGCGGACCTTTTCCGTCGGCTTCCCCGATTCGCAAATGGAAGGGGAGCTCGCCGGTGCCGAGTACATCGCCCAATATTTCAACAGCCGCCATACCTCGATCCCGCTGCACGGCGCCGAGGTCCTTGGTCGGCTGCCGATTACCATCTGGGCGGCGGACGAGCTGATGCGCGATTATGCTTCGCTGCCGACGGCGATCCTCGCCGAACATGCCGCCAAAGAACTCAAGGTGGTCTTCTCCGGTGAAGGGGGGGATGAAGCCTTTGCCGGTTATGGCCGCTACCGCAAAGGGGGCTTCGAGCGCTTCTTTCAGAATCTTGTCCGCCCCGGCAGCGGCGGCTTTCGCACCAGCCCGCAGTTGAATCCCCTCTGGACGTCCCGCCTTTTCGGTCCGGAGTTGCGCGCTGCGGTGCCGGCGATCCGCCGCCCCTTTATTCAGGCCTGGAACGAAACACCGCGCGCATGGAGCCATCTGCAGCGCTGCCAGTACACCGATCTGACGACCGCCATGCCCGACAATCTGCTGGTCAAGGCCGATCGCATGCTCATGGCCTTTGGCGTCGAAGGGCGCGTCCCCTTCCTCGATCACCGCATCATCGAATTTGGTCTCAGTCTGCCGGATAGTCTCAAGACCGATCGCCACCAGGGGAAGCTTTTCCTTAAACGCTGGGCGGAGAAGAGTATTCCGGCCGAGCATCTTTACCGCAAGAAACGTGGTTTCCATGTGCCGATGGCGGAGTGGCTGACTCCCGCTTTTGTTGCCGCCGCCGAAGGTAAACTGCTGGCGAACCGGGGGATCCGGGAGTGGTTTCATCCCGCCGGCGTCAGCGCCCTCTGTGCTGCCCAGCGCCAGCGCGGCGGCCGCGATCGGGAGCTTTGGTCTCTGATCCAGTTTGCCATCTGGCACCGTTTCTTTATCGACGACTTCGGTGCCAAACCGGGTGCGAACGACGATCCTCTCCTCTGGCTGTAAGTAGTTGCAGTTAGATCATTAAATTCCCTCCACCCTTGCGGGGGAGGGCTAGGGTGGGGGGGAGATTGCTATGGAATGCCGCTGCTGTTGCGTGGGGGCCCCCCCCCCCCCCCCCCCC
>JAXMLA010000252.1:0-1900 GCA_034370465.1 Desulfuromonadales bacterium | reverse complement strand
AATTTATGACTTAACTTCATGGCGGCCTCGTCGAAACAGTTCGGGTAAAGGCAAAATAAAACGATGGTCTATTTCGCACTATACCTGTTTTCGAGTCAACCCTTTTGTCGGAATTTTAATCTTTATCAGTGGTAAAAGGTTGCACCAGCAGGCGGGGGAGGGTGAGACGGGCGGGATCACGGTATTCCTTGAGACCAATGACCATTTCAAGGTGGCCGGCGCCCGGCTGGGAGCGATAGGTACCGCAAAGATAATCCCACCAGGAAAGGCTGAAGCCAAAGTTGCTGTTGGTTTCGCGGGGAATAATCGAATGATGCACCCGGTGCATGTCCGGGGTGACGAGAACGGTGCGCAGCCAGCGATCGATCCTCAGGGGGAGTCGGATGTTGCCATGGTTGAAGATGGCGGTGGCGTTGAGGAGGATTTCAAAAAGGAGGACAGCGAAAGGAGCGGGGCCGATAATCAGGACGGCTCCGAATTTGATGCCGATAGATATAACGATCTCCACAGGGTGAAAGCGGTTGCCGGAGCTGGCGTCGAGGTCGAGATCGCTATGATGCATACGGTGCAGGCGCCAAAGCACCGGCAGGAAGTGAAACATGACGTGCTGAAGATAGATGACAAAATCAAGGAGAACAACGGCAAGGATAATTTCCAGCCAGGGGGGGAGAGACACGAAGTTGAAGATCCCCCAGCCCTGCTCCTGGGCGATGATCGCCAGTCCGACCGGCAGCAGGGGGAAGGTCAAGCGGACGACGAGGGTGGCGATGGCAATCATGCTCAGGTTAGCGAACCAGCGCTGACTCTTGCGGGTGGTTAAGGGGCGGCGCGGGGCAAGGATCTCCCAAAGGCCGATGGCGAACAGGATGGCAGAAAAACTGACGATACGCCAAACCACTTCATTTTCCATGGAGATCAGCCTTTATTTGCTGGGAACAGAAGGCGGGGGAAGGGGCGCTGATTCTGAGGGTGTCAGGATGAATTGTTGCAGAGTTGCACACCCCTGCTCAAATTTTCTTTCCAGAGTCGGTAGAAACTGCAAAGCCTTTTCGATCTCGCCGCTTTCGACCGACTCTTCGAAAGACCGCGCCGCTTTTGCCAACTCCAGTAAGGCCATCGTCGCCGCGGCTCCTTTCAGTTTATGGGACGATTGGCGCAGGGCGCCGACATCCTTTGCCCCCAGGGCAGAACGGATCGCCTCGATATATTCCGGTGCGTTCTCCATAAATATGGTGGCGACATAGCGGGAGAGTTCGATATCGCCCATGGAACGGGCCACGAGTTCTTCTTTGTTGAAAATAACGTTACCAGTAGGAGCACTTTCGTGCTCGCCGGATTCTGCCTCGATCGGTGCCCACTTCTTTAAAATTTCCAGGACTTTTGTCACTTCAATCGGTTTGGCAAGATAATCGTTCATGCCGGCCTTCAGGCAGTTCTCTTGATCTTCGCGCATGGCGTTGGCGGTCAGGGCAATCACCGGGATGGTATGGTTTCGCACCGAGGAAGCGGGATTGCGGATCAGGGTCGTCGCTTCATAGCCATTTATTTCCGGCATCATACAATCCATCAACACCAATGCGTAGTCATTCTCTTCTAATAACTTCAGGGCTTCGCGTCCATTACTTGCCACATCGACATGGTAACCCGACTTTGTCAGGAATAGTTTTGTCATATGCTGATTAATCGGGTCATCCTCGGCTAAGAGGATATGTCGGTTGCTTTCTTCTGCTGGTCTATTCCCCTTTAAGTCCTGATGGGTGAGTTTTTCTCCCCCGCTGTCGACAATTTCAGTCCCCGCTTGCTCCTTGGTGCGCTGCTCCAACTCCACGGTAAACCAGAAGATCGTCCCGCCGCCTTGCACGCTCTCGACACCGATCGTTCCGCCCATTAACTCGGTCAG
>JAXMLA010000251.1:0-6746 GCA_034370465.1 Desulfuromonadales bacterium | reverse complement strand
AATTCGAACCGAAGATCGTCGCCTTTGTCTGCACCTGGTGCACCTACGCCGGGGCCGACCTCGCCGGCACTTCGCGCCTGCAGTATCCGAGCAATGTGCGGGTCGTCAAATTCCCCTGCACCGGGCGCATCGATCCGCTCTTCATCCTCCGCGCCTTCCAGAAAGGGGCGGACGGGGTCCTCGTCTCCGGCTGTCACCCCGGCGACTGCCACTACATGGCCGGTAATTTCCACGCCCGCCGGCGTTTTGCCGCCTTTCGCCAGCTCCTCAACTTTGTCGGCGTCGATCTGGCGCGCCTGCAATTCTCCTGGGTTTCGGCGGCTGAGGGGGGGAAATGGGTCGAGGTCGTTACCGATTTGACCGAAGCGGTGCGGAGGATGGGACCGATGGCGGAGTTCAAGGCGCTGGAGGAGCAGGAGCACTGGTCGAGCGTCGTTAACACCCCGGAATTGCAAGAGGCATACACCAATATTCCGTAGGGGCAGGCCCCCGTGCCTGCCCTGATCTGGGCACCCACAGGGGGGGTGCCCCTACAAGGACATGATATGACCAATAAATCCCTATCTCCCTTGGTCGATCCCCGCTGCTGGGACGATACCACCGCTGCCCTGCGCGCGGCCGCCGCCCAGCTCCTGACCGACGGCACCGTCGCAGCGGTGGTCGGCTATGTTGCCGGCCGCCGCGCCGGGAGCGCCCTGCCGGCGATCGTCAGCACGGCGGAAGAAGCAGCGAAGCTGATCTTCTCACCGGCCTGCACCAACAACCTCAGCCTTTACCTGACCCGCAGTAAAAAAGAAGTCGTTGCCAAGGGGAAGCTGGCGGTCATGGTCAAGGGGTGCGATCTGCGCGCCATTGCCGGCCTGATCAGTGAGAATCAGCTGTCGCGCGACAACGTCGTCCTCCTCGGCCTTTCCTGCCCCGGCGTCTATGCTGCCCCCGCCGACCGCAGCCAGCCGCTCAGCGCCGGAAATATCGCCGCCAAGTGTTGCGAATGCTTTGTACGGCAGCCGGGGAATGTCGATCAGCTCCTCGGCAGCCTGCCGGAGATTCCGCCTCTGAAAGCGAGGGAAGCTGCCGAACTGGCGCGCCTCGAAGCGCTGACCCCGCAGGAGCGCTGGGCCTTCTGGAACGAACACTTCAGCCGCTGCATCCGCTGCCTCGCCTGCCGTCAGGTCTGCCCTTTCTGTTTCTGCGAGCAGTGCCTCTGCGACCGCAACCGGCCGCAGGGGGTCGAGGGTTCACCTCGCCCCGCCGGCAACACCGCCTGGCACATCGTCCGTGCCATGCATCTCGCCGGCCGCTGCGGCGGTTGCGCCGAATGCGAAAGCGCCTGCCCGATGGAGATCCCTCTCAATCTCCTCAACCGCAAGATGGCGCAGGAGCTGAAGGAGTTGTACGGTTTTGAGGCGGGGACTGAGGTTCAGGCCAGCGGGCCATTGACCAGTTATAACGAGAAGGACGATCAGTCGTTTATTAAATAACCATGTAGGGGCGATCCTTGTGATCGCCCTGGGCGAATACAAGATTCGCCCCTACGGGAAACCAATATGCCAAAGACCATCACCACCCAAAACCTCCACGCCCTCCTCGATCGGCTCATCGCCGCCGGGACGCGGGTGATCGGCCCCAAGCACTCCGGGACGATGACCCTTTATGAGCCCCTCTGCAGCGGCAGCGAACTGGCCTTGACGGAGCTCCCCCGGCGCTCGGCCAAGGAAGCCTTCTTCCCGATCTGCGAGTCGATCCTTTCCTACAGCAAGGTCGAGGGGAAGACGACGGTCAGCGATCCTGATCTCGCCCGTCTGCCGGCCACCCTGTTGGTCGGCGCCCGCCCCTGCGACGCAGCAGCGGCGCCGGTCCTCGACGCGGTCTTTTCCTGGGACTATAAGGACGAGTTCTATCTGGAGCGGCGGAAGAAGACCACGGTGGTCGGTCTCGCCTGCACTCGCTGCGACGACGCCTGTTTCTGCACCGCCCTCGGCAATGCCCCGGATGCGCGCGGGGGTTCCGATCTCTTCCTCACCCCGCTGACCGACGGCTCCTTCGCCCTTGAAGTGGTGACGCCGAAGGGGGAGGAACTCCTGGTAGCGGCCAGCAATCTCCTCACCGCGAGCAACGCCGCGCCGGTCCCGCTGGCTGCGCCGGCGGTGCCGCAATTCGACCTGCAAAAGATCAAGGGCTGGCTCGACAACCACTTCGAGGACCCCCTCTGGGCGGGGATTGCCGAGCGCTGCGCCGGTTGCGGCGCCTGCGCTTTTCTCTGCCCGGCCTGCCACTGCTTCGACATCGTCGATGAAGGGAGCGAAAGCAAGGGCGAGCGGCGCAAATACTGGGATGCCTGCGGCTTCAGCAAGTTCACCATGCACGCCTCGACGCACAATCCCCGCGATGTGCAGCCGGCCCGCTACCGCAATCGCATCATGCACAAGTTCAAGTACTACGACGACAAGTTCGGCCAGACCCTCTGCACCGGCTGCGGCCGCTGCGTCCGCGCCTGCCCGGTCGGGATCGATATTGCGGAAGTGCTTAAGGAGATAGAAGACAGGAGTCAGTAGTCAGAATGCAGAATAAAATTCTGTCTTCTGTATCCTGATTTCTGAATTCCCAAGGATTAATTATGTAGATAGAAGACAGGAGTCAGTAGTCAGAATTCAGAATAAAATTCTGGCTTCTGTATCCTGAATTCTGAATTCCCAAGGATTTAATTATGTGCATCCCTGACAAGAACATCTACAAGCCCGCCCTCGCCACCATCGACGCCATCGTCGATGAGACCCACGACGTCCGCACCCTGCGCCTGGTCTTTCAGGATGAAGCGGTGCGCGATGCCTTCACCTTCCGCTCCGGGCAGTTTGCCGAGTACTCGGCCTTCGGCGCCGGCGAGGCGACCTTCTGCATCGCCTCCTCGCCGACCCGCACCGGTCACATCGAGTGCTGCTTCCGCGGCACCGGCCGGGTGACCGAAGCGCTGCGGCGGCTGGAGGTCGGCGACACCGTCGGCGTGCGCGGCCCCTACGGCAACTCCTTCCCCATTGAGTCGTTCTACGGCAAGAACCTGGTCTTCGTCGCCGGCGGCATCGCCCTGCCGCCGCTGCGCACCCTGATCGTCAACTGCCTCGACCAGCGCGACAAGTTCGGCGACATCACCATCGTCTACGGCGCCCGCAGCGAAGCCGATCTCGTCTACAAACAAGAGCTGGCGCAGTGGCAGGGACGGATGAATGTCCGTCTGGTCAAGACCGTCGATCCCGGCGGCAATGGCCCGAACTGGGATAGTCAGGTCGGCTTCGTCCCGACGATTCTCGAACAGACGGCGCCGAGCGCGGAGAATACCATCGCCCTGGTCTGCGGCCCGCCGATCATGATCAAGTTCACCCTGCCGGTCCTCGAAAAACTCGGCTTCAATGACGAGCAGATCTACACCACCCTGGAGAACCGCATGAAGTGCGGCCTCGGCAAATGCGGCCGCTGCAACGTCGGCAATGTCTATGTTTGCAAGGACGGCCCGGTCTTCACCGCCGGCCAGGTCAAGGCGATGCCGCAGGAATTTTGAGGCGCGCGTGAACTGCCCCCCCTGCAAAGTAGGGGGGGTGCCCGAAGGGCGGGGGGTCTGCGTGGAGGAGGATGTTGAGGGAGATGAAATGAAGATAATCTTCTTGTTGCCGCCGTGAGGTCGTGCTAGGCTCCGCCCATTATTTTTTTGATGATTTTGGGAGCGTGGGACATGAATAACAACCGGACAAAATCTGCGATCAACGCATAAACCGCCCGACGGCAAGAGCTGTCCGGGCGGTTTTGTCTTTAAAGGGAAAGTTGTGGGAGAGAACGAATTGATTTTCAAGGGAAGCTTCTGGTTTTGTTATCATTCAAGCGATGAGTGACTGAGTTGTTCGGAGCTACTTTTAGTGTTCACAAACTACATATTCCATTTGGGAAGATCACCGGTTCACGCGTGCTCACGCGGGGCCGGTAAAACAAGGGAGCTTACTGACAGGAAAGTGGAGCGACATGAAGAAGATTAGTCACTTTTCAAAAGGCGAACGAGCAATAGCGGTTATCTCTGCTATTTGGCTTGTCATATGGTTTGTTGTTGCAATGAACGAATCAAACGGGTTTTTTGATGAGGAATTTGTAAGTTTTTTCTTCATATTTGGTCTATTGCCAGTATTAGTTGTCGTAGGTTGGAAATGGATTCAGGGGGCAGCAACCCCAAAAAACTAACGCGCGTGCGAGGTGAGTGATCACGAACCATCGATGATGCGGGCCTTGCGGGGTTGAGCAAAGTAATCGGGGATGTCCTATTTTCTCTTTGAAAAGGTCACCTGTTCGCGCGCTCGGGAGTCGGTGAATAGCGAGTTGGATGAATACTAATGAAAAATAAGACGTTCAACGATTGCCAACACATCAGCCTTTCTGAGTGGCTTCAACTGCTGAAGAACCCTCCTCGAAATTCCGAGTTTGTTGACTATCAATTTCCAATAGATCAGCATCGGGACGAGTACATCCAAACAATTCATGAACGAACAGAGATGGAGGTTTTAGAACTTGTAAAGCATTTTTTGATTCCTTCTACTGGACTTGGTGTCGATAGGTATATTTTGAAAGACTATATTCAGGCAGCTAGAACGGACCCAGACCGATTCCAGAGGATGTCAGAACGTGAGTTCATAAAGCGGCTATTAAAATCGGTAGGACAAAAGAATTCACCGGCTTGGGAAGGCATTACGTGGGTGCTAGACCTGCTTCCACATTTTCCCAAAAAAGCATTGGAAGGACTAAGCTCGTATTTGATGGCTCATGCTCAATGGCTTCCTGATGGTCGATTCATGGGACTAAGCGATGCCGGAACACTAATTCGGGCTAAGTTTATTGGCGTTCCTGCAGGAGTAAAAGATAAACTTGATTTTTTGCTCTGTCTTGACTCCAGAGAATTTGAATGCGTGATTGAAAGGCTCTATGATGCACTTGAATATGAAACTGAACTTACACCTCCGCGTTCTGATGGAGGGCGCGATGTCATTGCTCGACAAACAGCACCAGGGCGTAAAGAAAGCATTCTTATCGAATGTAAGAAATATGCAAAATCTGTCGGTGTCGAATACGCCCGTCGTTTGTTGGGGGTTGTATCAAGCGACAAGGCAACGAAAGGAGTTATAGTTTCGACTGCTGATTTTACCCGTGGTGCTCAGGATTTTGCTCGAATAAACCCTAGGATTGAGCTGGTTTCAGGTACAGAACTTATTGTTCTAATGAATGAGCATCTTGGTCCAACGTGGCCAGTCCATATCGAAAGACTCATTGCCGAATGCTTGCGAAATCAATCTAATGCTAGTAAACAGAATTACAATGTTTCTGACTCTCAATGTGTCAGGTGATCACTAAGCAAACGGTTCAGGAAATCTACAAGCAGAGTCTCTTCGTTTTACCAACCCCATCCCTATGCCGCAACCTTCACACGGACCTCGTCCAGAAAGTCGCTATGACGGTCGAGCAAGCGCAGGTGCTTGTCGAGAGCCTTCCCCTGCCGGGTTTCGCCGCCCTCGGCAAAGTTATCCTTGCATCCTTGTCGAAAAGGAGTAACCTATTGTTAAACAAACGTTTAAATGGTGACACACAATCCTACCGTACCATGCGGGTGGGGAATGAGGAGACTGCCAGCTCCGGCCGATGAACCGGGCGCAGCGCTCGTCACAGAGGATAGAATGGCCGATAACGATTGCCGGGAAAAACTCATAGATGCAGCTACCCCGTTGTTCGCCGCCAAAGGCTTTAACGGCGTCGGAGTCAGGGAACTGGCGCTTGCTGCCGGAGTCAATCTGGCGATGATTTCTTACTACTTCGGGGGGAAAGAGGGCCTGTACGCCGCGGTCCTCAACGCGCAGTTCATGACCCTGCGAGGGGTGGCGGAGATCAAGGTTCTTGAGATCGATCCGATGCAGAAATTCGAACGGTACGTACGTGCCACGGTTGCCAGGTATCGCAAGTACCCTTATCTGCTTCGCTTCTACACCAGCGAGTTGACCAATCCAACCCCCTGCTTCGAGACGATCGTCAAACCGGCGATTCGCGACGTCCTGCAGGTTCTGGTCGAGACCTTTACCGAAGGACTTAACCATGAGCAGTTTCGTGCCGGACTCAACCCGGCCGATACGGTCCTGGCCCTTGCCGGGATGATCAACTTCTATTTCCTCCTCGAACCGGCGAGCGACGAACTGGTCGACCATTCTCCCGAGCGGGACGAGGAATTGATTCAGCACCTCATGGATATCTTTGCACGCGGTATCTTGAAATAACCCCGTCGCCGGCCGCCGGGGGCTTTTTTTGCCTTGGTATTAAACAAACGTTTGAATGTGTAGCGGCAGAAGAGAAAAGAACCTTGCAACGATGTCATGCGAGCGGACGAGTAAAGCAAGGCTCAGTCAGGAACGTCAACCCGGAAACATCAGAAAAAGGAGTACACCATGAACGAGAAAACAAAGTTCGAATGCGGAGTCTGCTTTTATCAAGCCTTCCCTGATGGATTTACCCCGATTACCGTCAGTGCCAATTTCTCAGCCCTGGAATGCCCGAAATGCCTGAATAACGACGCTGATACCTTTGTTGAAATCAGGAAAACAGAGGATCAAGCGGCATAGACCGGTTCACTGCCTCGCCCGCAATGATTGACGCTATAAACTTCACGAGCCGCCCGATACCAGATCGAGCGGCTTTTTTTATCAGCTGTGAGCGGCAGTTGCCGGTTTCGC
>JAXMLA010000250.1:0-19190 GCA_034370465.1 Desulfuromonadales bacterium | reverse complement strand
AGACGAAGTTGATCTTTTCGATTTGGGCTTTGAGCAGTTCAGCATCCTGAAGCTGTTTTTGCACTTTGTGGGCGAGTTGACGCTTGTTATGCTCAAGTTCCTTGAGATTTTTCAGGTTTGCCATGACGGCAAGACCCTGGGGAACGAGATAGTTGCGGGCATAACCGGGTTTGACCACGAGCTGGTCGCCGATTTTGCCGAGGCCCTCGACGTTTTCGGTGAGAATGATGTTCATCGCTATCCTCCTGCGAGAAAGTATCTTAGTCTGAGTTCGGTTTGACGCGTTTTGTTCTGAAATTACCCCAGAGATCAAAGAGTCCCACCCCGGCCAAAAGGAAGGGGAGGGGATTGAAAAGGGCTAACAACAGATAAGAAAACGCGCGCAACCACAGCGAAGTGCCGCGTTGCTGAAAATAATAAGTAACGATAGCCAATCCCTGCAGATAATAGAGTGGAAACAAAACCACCAGCAGGTTAAGTGCGATCGTCTGGAGCGTTCCTGTTGCAAAAAAAGCAGCAAACCCGGCGGTTATCATTGGCCAGACCAGATAGTCCGGCAATTTCCAGTCAATAAACGCTGGTCCGGGAATCAGGTTCCGGGTCGCCGGCAGCAACCAAAGGAAAAAAACCTGCATCAGGAGTAAAAAACCGGCCAGAAATGCCACTATCGCCGGCCAGATGATCCCCATGGCCTTTCCCAGATCATCAAGAACAGTCAGCAGTTGCTCTTTTTGTTCAGCCGGCAGCTCTTCTGACTGGCTGTAGAGTTCCTTGAGCTGTCCAATCTCTCGGCCAATATAATCATTGAGCATGGAGCCAAGAGAGATCCCCTGTGTTGCTGCTTCTGCGACCATGACAATCGCCACGGTCAAAAACATCACCATCCAGGATAGAGCGATTGCTTTGTCCCACTCACGTCCCTGCCGCAGCAGCAAGGGGAGCAGCAGGGAGGCGATGCTGAATTGCAGCAGGTAGGCAACCATCCCGCCGGTCGGACTGACGGCAGCAAGAAAAGCTGAGGCCGCGACCAATGCAATAAGTCCCGGACGCAACCCTTGACGCAAGGTCAGTGCTGCAATCGGTAAAGGGACCAGCAGGTTGAAAAAGAACGACGTTGCTTTTAGTGCGCCGGCCGCAAAGACCAGGCCGACAGTTGCCAATATGGCCCCAATAAGCGGGGCTATGCCCGTTAACATAGGGGCAGATGTCTCGGTTTAATCGCCCTGTCCCGCAGTGAAGGGGAGCAGTGCAATGTTGCGTGCCAGTTTGATCGCTTCGTTGACTTTGCGCTGATGCTCCGCGCAGTTGCCGGAAATACGCCGCGGTACAATTTTGCCCCGCTCCGAGATGAAGTAGCGGAGGGATTTCGTCTCTTTATAATCGATTTTCAATGCAGAGTCCGCACAGTAACGGCAGCCTTTGCGGCGGGTAAAACGTCTGCGGGCACCACCCGGGGCGCTCGGTCTCTTTTCGTAAGCCATCTTTTATTCCTCCGTGACAGTATTCAGGCGTTTTCTTCGGTAGCTTCTTCGTCGTTTACCGACTCATCATCCTCACTCGGCTCTTCAACGGCCGGTGCCGCAACCGCTTCGACTGCCACGGCCGGCATGACGAAGCCTTTTTCGAGGTGAAGGTTGATAAACTTGATGATCGACTCATCGAGGCGCAGACGGCGCTCATATTCGAGGATCACCTTCGGCTCGGCTTCAAAGATCACCAGGACATAACTGCCGCGGTTCTGTTTTTTGACCGTGTAGGCCAACTTGCGGACTCCCCATTCATCGACCTTGATGATCGATGCGCCCTGATCGGTCAGGACCCCCTTGAATTTGTCGATAACCGCCGTGTAGGCGTCACCGGTCAAATCCGGGCGGACGATGAAGATTGATTCGTACGTACGTGTCATGCTGAACTCCTTGTGGGTATTAAGCCCCGGCACCATGCCGGAGCAAGGAGAGATGGTTCGCTTGAGAAAGCGCCATCACCTTATCGAACGGAAACTTTTAACACAATGGTCTGACTGGAGCAAGGTTTTTCAATATGCGGTCACGCACAGAGAAATAGCATCAAACATTGAAGCGGAAATGCATCAGATCGCCGTCTTTGACGACATATTCTTTGCCCTCCAGGCGCATGAGCCCTTTCTCTTTCGCCCCGGTTTCACCGCGGCAGGCGATAAAGTCCTCGTAGGCGATGACTTCAGCGCGGATAAAGCCTTTTTCAAAGTCCGTGTGAATGACTCCGGCGGCCTGTGGTGCCTTGGCGCCTTTAGGGATGGTCCAGGCGCGGACTTCTTTGACCCCGGCGGTAAAGTAGGTGATCAAGCCGAGGAGTTTATAGCCGGCATGAATCATCCGGTCGAGGCCGGATTCTTCGAGGCCAAGATCCTGCAGAAAGTCGATCTTCTCGTCCTCAGACAATTCGGCAATCTCTGCTTCGATCTTGCCGCAGATAATGACGAATTCCGCCCCTTCCGCCTTGGCGTGGGCGCGCACCGTTTCGACAAAGGGGTGTTTTCCGTCAAGATCGTCTTCGCTGACATTGGCAACATACAGGACCGGTTTGTCGGTAATCAGGTGCAGATCACGCAGGATTAGTCGCTCTTCACTGCTGAGGTCGCAGGAAAGGGCCATCCTGCCATTATTCAAGGTTTCGCGCACCTTGATCAGTACGGCGAGTTCTTCCTGGAGTTTTTTGTCGCCGCTGCGTGCCTGCTTTTCAGAACGGGAAATGCGTTTATCGACCGTATCCAGATCAGAAAGGTTGAGTTCCGTCTGGATGACTTCGATATCACGCAGCGGATCGACAGTGCCGTCGACGTGAACAACATTTTCATCTTCGAAACAGCGTACAATATGGGCAATCGCTTCGACCTGCCGGATATGGCCGAGAAATTGATTCCCGAGTCCTTCGCCCTGACTGGCGCCTTTGACCAATCCGGCAATATCGACAAACTCCATGGCTGTCGGCAGAACCCGTTGCGGGTTGACGATCTCGGCAAGGGCCTCCAGTCGCTTGTCCCGCATCGAGACGACGCCAACGTTCGGTTCAATGGTGCAAAACGGGTAATTGGCCGCTTCTGCTCCGGCACTGGTAATGGCGTTGAAGATAGTCGATTTGCCGACGTTTGGTAATCCGACGATGCCGCATTTGAAACCCATGGAGAATCCTTCCTTAAACGGAGAATAGCCGGGGCGCTGTGGCCCCGGCTATTCTCCGGAAAAATAACTGGAACTTTATGGCGAGCTATCAGACCAGAAGCGGAGCGATTACCAGCGACACAACACTCATCAATTTGATCAGGATGTTCATCGCCGGGCCGGAAGTGTCTTTGAACGGGTCGCCGACCGTGTCGCCGACAACCGCCGCCTTGTGGGCATCGCCACCCTTCTTCTCTCCAGTCAATTCACCCTTTTCGATGAATTTCTTGGCGTTGTCCCAGGCGCCGCCGGCGTTGGACATAAAGAGGGCCATCAGTACCCCGGCCAGGGTGGCACCGGCGAGCATGCCGCCAAGGGCCTCTTTGCCCAGGAGCAGGCCGACCAGGACCGGAGCGATGACAGCGACCATGCCGGGGAGAATCATCTCGCGCAAAGCGGCGCGCGCTGAGATATCGACACACTTCTCCGGCTCGGGCTTAACCCCCGGTAAACCTTCGAGGAGGCCGGGGATTTCGCGGAACTGGCGACGGATTTCATCGACCATCTTACCAGCGGCCCGACCGACCGAGGTCATAGTCAGGGCGCCGATGAAGAAGGGGATCGCTCCGCCGATCAGCAGACCGATAACGGTCAGCGGTTGGAGCAGGTTGATCGATTCAAGTTTAACGGCGCTGGCATAGGCGGAGAAGAGGGCCAGGGCGGTGAGGGCAGCAGAGCCGATGGCGAAACCCTTGCCGACAGCAGCAGTGGTGTTGCCGATGGCGTCGAGGCCGTCGGTGATTTTGCGGACTTCCGGACCGAGACCGGCCATCTCGGAAATCCCGCCGGCATTGTCGGCGATCGGACCGTAGGCATCGACGGTCATGGTGACGCCGACGGTGGCGAGCATGCCGACCGCGGCAATACCGATACCGTAGAGTCCCGCAAATTGATTAGCGACAAAGATACCGACACAGATAACGAGAATCGGCAGAACACAACTTTCCAGGCCGACAGCCAGTCCGTGGATGATGTTGGTGGCCGGACCGGTCTTGCTGGCATCGGCAATGCGGCGGACCGGTGACGCTGAGGTGTAATACTCGGTGATCAGGCCGATGGCGATCCCGGCCAGGGAGCCGGCGAGAACAGCCCAGAAGACGCCGTTGCTGATATGCATGGCCCGGGTGATGAAGAAGGTGGCGACCAAAAATCCGCCGGCAGCGACAAAGGTGGTATAGCGCAGGGCAGCGGCGGGATCGATATTCTTGAGGAATTTCATCGAGCCGACACCGATCAGCGAGAAGATCAATCCGGCCATGGCAAGGACCAGCGGCAGGAGCATGGCATTCGACTGGGTCAGGCGAAAGAGGTCAGAACCGACTTCAACCGGTTGACCGGCCAGAGTGCTCATCAGTCCGGCACCGGCTGCGGCGGCAATAGCGACGGTGGCAATGATCGAACCGACATACGATTCGAAGATATCGGCGCCCATGCCGGCAGTGTCGCCGACGCAGTCGCCGACGTTGTCGGCGATGACGCCAGGGTTGCGGGGGTCATCCTCAGGAATTCCCGCCTCGACCTTGCCGACCAGATCAGAACCGACGTCGGCTGCCTTGGTGTAGATGCCGCCGCCGACGCGAGCAAAGAGAGCGATCGACGAGGCGCCCATAGCGAAGCCGTTGATGTAGACGGAGGTCGCTGGATCGCCACCGAAGATGATATAGGCAACACCGACCCCGATCAGACCCATCGATGCCACCGAGAGTCCCATGACGGCACCACCGTTGAAGGAGATCATCAGCGCTTTGCTCTGGCCATGAGTGCGGGCGGCTTCGGCCGTCCGGACGTTGGCATGGGTCGCGGCCTTCATGCCGATGAAGCCGCAGAGCATCGAACATAATGCACCACCCAGAAAGGCCAGGGCGGAATTGATGCCGAGACTCGGGGCAATGCTGATCAGAATGAAGACCAGCACGATGAAGACCGCCAGAACTGTGTACTCGCGTTTCAGGAAGGCCATCGCACCTGCGCGAATGGCGTCGCCGATCTCTGCCATCTTTTCGTTGCCGACCGGTTCAGCCTTGATGACGTTATAGATCAGGATGGCGATGACAAAGCCGATGATCCCCAGTATGGGGGCTAGATGTTGCAGTTCCATCTGCGGTGTTCCTCTCTTTCGTGGGCAGTATTATATTCTATGGGTCAGGAAAGAACCTGCTTGTTGAACTCGTTCATGGCTGTCGCGCTACCGCGTGTGGCGATTGTCTCGATCACCTGAACTGCGAGGTCGAGCAGTTCGGGGAGTTGCTGTCGTTCCGTGGTGTCAAAGTTGCCAAGGACATAATCGGCGACGTCTCCAGCTTGCGGTCGACCAACCCCGATTTTGAGCCGGCAGAAGTCGCCGGTGCCGAGGGTCGCGACGATGCTGCGAATGCCGTTGTGGCCGCCGTGCCCGCCCCCGATCCGCAGCCGCAAGCGACTGAAGGGGAGGTCGATATCATCGTGGATGACAATCAAATCCCCCGGAGGGATACCGAGGGATTTGTAAGCCGAGGTGACGCTGGTGCCGCTGACATTCATAAATGTTTGCGGCAAAAGGATCATAGTTTCGATCCCGGCGATGCAACCGACGCCGTAAATGCCTTGATGACCTTGGCGTTTAAGGGCGATCCCGGATTGCTCTGCCACTCTTCGCGCCACCATGAACCCGATATTGTGGCGGGTTCCTTCATACTTGGAGCCGGGATTGCCCAGGCCGACGATCAGCTTCACGCGTTAAGGGGTCAGGCCTTGGCCTGTGCCTCTTCGGCATCAGCAGCAGCATCTGCGGCACTCATGGCGGTGACGGTGAGGATGGTGAAGTTGACATCGTGCGGCGCTTCGACTCCGGCGGGGAGTTGCAGGTCGTTGACGTGAAGAACGGTACCGACTTTGAACGCGGTGACATCGATTTCGATCACGGCAGGAATGGCTGTCGGCAGACAGGTCACCTCAAGCTCATGACGAATCATCTGCAAGCTGCCGCCGTCCTTTTCCCCTTGGGATTTTCCGACGGTGTGGAGCGGAACCATGACCTGCACCGGTTTGGTCAGGTCGATTGCCAGAAAATCGACGTGCATGATGTTACGACGAATCGCATGTTTCTTGATCTCTTTGACAATAACCACCTTGCCATCAAAGGGACCATCTCCCTTGAGGGTGATCAGGGTGTTGATGTCTTTGCCCAGGGCTTTTTTAAAGGTTTTCGGGTCGATGGTGATCGCGCAGGATTCCATTCCTTTACCATAGACAACGGCCGGAGCCTGCTCCTGGCTACGCAGGACACGGTTGCCCCCTTTGCCGAGACGGGTGCGGGTAGTGACGTTCAATTCAGCTTGTGACATGATCTTCCTCCATTCACTCTTAAAAGAGACGTGTAGCGTTTATATCGTTGATCGGTTCAATGATTCAGTGGATTAGACGAAGAGGGAGCTGACCGATTCGTCGCCATGAATGCGGCGGATAGCTTCGGCCAGGAGATCGGCAACCGAGAGAACCCGTAATTTGGAGCACTCAGCTGTCTTGTCCTGCACCGGAATAGTATTGGTTACAACTACTTCATGCAAGCAGCTGGCGTTGATCCGCTCAAGAGCCGGACCGGATAGCACTGCATGGGCTGCATAAGCGTAGACTTCTTTGGCGCCGCTGTCCTTGAGCGCTTTGGCCGCCTGACAAAGGGTGCCGGCCGTATCGATCATGTCGTCGACGATGATACAGGTCTGGTCCGCGACATCACCGATGATGTGCATGACCTCTGAGACATTCGGTCCGCTGCGGCGCTTGTCGATGATCGCCAGTCCGGCATCAAGACGCTTGGCGATCGCCCGGGCCCGCTCAACACCGCCGGCATCCGGGGAGACGACAACCACCCGCTCTTTAAAACGATTCCCCATGTCATGGAGCATGACCGGGTTGGTGTAAAGGTGATCGACCGGGATATTGAAAAAACCCTGAATCTGACCGGCATGCAAATCGATGGTTAAAACCCGGCTCGCACCGGCAGTCTCAATCAGGTCGGCGACAAGTTTACTGGTGATCGGTGTCCGCGGGGCCACCTTGCGATCCTGCCTTGCATAACCGAAGTAGGGAATAACTGCGGTGATCTTCTCCGCCGACGCACGCTTGAGGGCATCGATCATGATCAGCATCTCCATCAGGTTATTGTTGGTCGGGGAGCAGGTCGACTGCAGCACATAAACTTCAGCGCCGCGGACGTTTTCGCCGATCTCCACCATGATTTCGCCGTCAGAGAAGTTTTTCACTTTGGCGTTGCCGAGATTGATATTCAGGCAATCACAGATTTCACGAGCGAGGGCAGGGTTGGAGTTTCCGCAAAAAATTTTGAGTTTATTCATTGCCGCTACCTCGTGTTTCCCGGAAAAACTCAGGTCATGGCGAGCCATGACCTGACGGCTGCTGTTATGTCGCATGATTTGCTGTGGCGACATAAGCTGATTTTGTGGCTGGGGCGCCAGGGATCGAACCTGGGAATGCCGGAATCAAAATCCGGTGCCTTACCGCTTGGCGACGCCCCAATAACTGCAAACTTCTTTTATTTAAGGCTCAATGGATAATGGTTTGGTGGTGATAACGCGCCAATTGCTGGTGGTAAGAAGGATTTCTGCTGCGGCCTGCGCTTGCGTTTCTTCGACAAATACACCGAAGAGGGTCGAACCGCTTCCGGACATCAAGGCCCCCTTGGCGCCAAGTTCGACGAGTTTTCCTTTGATTTCAGCAAGTAACGGATAGCGATCGATGGTTACCCGTTCCAGATCGTTCTTCAGAATTGCGACAAGATCGTCCACGGTAGTAGGAAACCGGGGAAGTTTAGTCAGAATGGGGGACGCTGTCAACCCCAAATTTTGATAAACCGACGCAGTCGAGATGGCGATTCCCGGGTTGACCAAAACGTACCAGACCGGCGGCAGGGGGGGGACGGACTGAAGTTGATCACCGATCCCGGTCGCCCATGCTTTGTCGGCAAAGAGGAAGAAGGGGACATCGGCTCCAAGTTTGACCCCTTCGGCCATCAATTCTTCTTTTGAGAGTTGCAGATGGAGCAGTTGGTTCAGCCCGAGCAGGGTGGTCGCGGCATTGGAGGAACCGCCGCCGAGACCGGCCGCGACCGGAATTTTTTTGTTGATCACAATCCGTACCCCGACCTGCATGCTGCTGCGGGCGAGCATCCGCCGCGCCGCTTTAGCCGCGATGTTCTCATCGCCCGTCGGAAGGTCGACTCCGGCACAATCAACGATCACCTCATCGGGGCGATCGGTGAGTTCCATTTCCAGGGTATCGCCAAAGTCGAGAGCCTGCATCAACATCGCCAGTTCATGATAGCCGTCCGGGCGTTTGCCGAGAACGTGCAGACAGAGATTGATCTTGGCCGGAGAGAAGAGACGTAGCTTCATGCGGGGCTCCTTTTTTCGCGGACCAGGCGCAGCAGCACAGGGAGGAGGACGGCGCTGAAGAGGAGGGCGCAGCCGAGCCATTCCTGTCGGCTCAGCTCCTCATGCAGAAAGAAGAGTCCGGCGAGGAGGCTCCAGACCGGGTCAAGGGTGTAAAGGAGTCCGGCCTGGGTCGGAGTAATAAAGCGTTGCCAGGTGTTTTGCAAAGTAAAAGCAATAACCGTCGGAAAGATGATGCAGTAGGCAAGGGAGAGGAGTCCGAGCGGGCTGGGATGAATCGTGCTTGACGGCGTAAAGAGGAGCGCTATGCATCCCCACAGAGCCACGGCGGCAAACTGGATAAAAGTGACCAGCCGGACATCGGCGTCGCCCATGAGTTTGGTGACCGAAAGAATATGCACGGAGATAAAGACGGCGCAAATGGTTGAGAAGAGATCACCACGGTTAAAGCCTTCTATCCCCCCCTCAGCCAATTGAGCGAGACCGACCGTCGCCAGCAGTACACCAAGGAGCGTGCCGATTTCAAGGCGCTTGCGCCAAAGGAGGAAGCTCAGCAGCGGGATGATCAGCACAAAGAGGTTGTTGAGGAAGCCAGCACGGGAGATCGTTGTGCCGCTGATGCCGATGACAAACATAATATTAGCGGCTGCCAGGGCGGTGCCGATCAGTGCGCCGCGAACTGTCACCGTGCGGTTCAGTAGCTGCAAACGTCTACCGCAGACCGCCGCCATCAGCAGGGCCGCACCGATAAAACGCAGAGTCATGAAGGTGATCGGCGGAAAATCACGGAGGCCGATCTTGGTAAAGAGAAAGCTCCCGCCCCAGAGGAGCGTGCAGAAGACGAGCCAGAAGATGGCGCGCCGTTGCAGGCCCGGGTTGAGAGTTAAGGAATGCGAATCGGTGGAGGTCATTATCTTCCGCGATTTTTTCGAGGTTATTTTTGACCCATTAACTCCACATTTTTCTGAAAGTGCGGAGTTAATGGGTTGTTTGATATACACGTTGTCAGGGTTTTACCAACTTGTCGAAGTCGCTCTCGAACAATGATGCCAGTGGCCTATTTGCGGAACTGTACGGCGCGTTCGGAGTTGACCTTTGTAGCCGACCGCGATAATTGCGGGCAGCTTGTAGTGTAATGTTTGGTGTTGTAGTTTTTGCCGTCGGCGGCAGTTATTCGAAAATTTCGAATAACTGAATCTTCCTCCAACTCACTATCGGAAAACACCTTTTCAGGTGCTGCAAGCTGGTGCCGCCTTTGAAGACAAACATCTGGTCACTCTCTATCAGGTGTCCTGGCAGGGCCAAAAGCATGCAGTGCTCGCTCCAGCAGCTCGGGGCGGGTGAAGAGGATGGATTTTTTGGTCATCTGTTGTCTCGGATTGTTAAAATAATAGTCGCCTGTTGGCCGTCAGGACAGTCAGCCCGCAGTCCTTGAAATCGCCATCGTGGGTCACAAGCTTCCAGCCGTTGGCCTTGCACAGTTCCAGCATCAGTTGATCGTTGAAATCGGAGTTGCCTTGACCAAACTCAGCAAGCAGGCGGTCGAGATCACAGGTAGAAAATCCGATTTCCGTTCTCTTACAATGTTTCATAATACGCCGTACTGCTTCTTCAATCTCACCTGCTACCGGTTTGAATTCGGCCGATTTGCGGTAGTCCTTGAAATCTAAAATTGAACCGGTTTTCTTGCTTAGATTGAATGCCAGTCGTGCGTAGCGATTGATGAATTCGGAAAGGACCACTGCATCGATGAAAATCCGACATTTTGCCGAAAGGATTTTTGCTAGAGCTCTTGAGTAGACTTTCGCTTTCCAGTCATCCGGCGCTTGCGGAGCATAGAGGTAAAGCCAAACATTGGTGTCGACAAAGAGTACATCGTCGGACGTGAAGGTACAGGCATCAATGCTGATGGCGTCAGTCGGCATCTTCTTCCTCCAGAGCCTCGGCGTGCGCCTTCTTGAAGCGTGTCGGATCACTGAAGAATTCCTTTGCAGTGATCACCACCCGTTTCAGCAGACCCATATCGTCTTGAGCCATCTCGGCAACGGAGAGACCCCCGCGGATGACTTCCTCGGAAAACTCCCCATACAATTGCCCGATCGCCGCGTTGAGGAATGCTGAAGTCAGGCTCTCGACATTGAGGAAGGAGAGTTTGACTTTTTTCCCTTCACGCAAGGCCGCAGCAATTCGATCGTGCACGACTTGTCCATCATCGGACGATACGCAAATGCTACTCCCCGCCACTTCAAATACCATAATGTTGATTGGATCGTTGCTCATGACAACCTCTCAAAAAATATCATCCGGGCTGATCTCGGAGGAAAGACAATACGACTTAGTGTCGGCGGTATTGATTTCGATATTGACCACAGTACCGGGGAAAGGGTCAGAAAAAGATTTTGTCACGACTTCGCCCCGGTACAGCTCCCAATAACCTTTGTCCGAGACAACCTGTATCCGCCCTTGGTTCAATTCGATGAATTCCCGCAGCAGTTTGAGTCCCAGACCACCCGGTATCGGGCCAGACTTGGTGGTATTTTTCCCTTCCAACGCCCAATTAATCGCCTGTTCGGCCGGCAGGTCGAGACCGAGACGTCCATGCAGGTTTTGTCGAATACCGATCCCCAGATCTGCGACAGAAAAATCCATCCGGTGTTTTTTTGGGAAATACTGGCCACAAGAAAAAATGCCCAGCTTGGTTTGGGAATGAATCACGGCGTTGCTGAAAATTTCGTAGATGCTTTCCCTGAACTTCTTCACCAGTCCCGAGGACATTTCGGGGATTCCCTTGCCGACCATTTGCGTTTCGATATAGTTGGCAAAGTAGCGATCATCCTTCGGTTCAAACCGCTTGTATTCAATCGTTGAACCGTGGGTGTCCAAGCGGCGAGGCCTGCCATAATTGCACAGGAAGCCGTTTTTAGAAAGGATCGTCTCGACGCTGGTCGGGGAATTGGTCAAAGTGACGGTGTTGATGTCGCACCCCATCTTGTAAAGAATGGCGCCAAAGGGTGCGCACATGTTGGCGTCGAACCATGTAACATGGCTCATGTCGATTTCGATGTCGTCAAACCAGCATGCGTTCGTTGCAGCCGCAAGATTAATCAGGTGTGAAAATCCTTCGTAATTGCTGTGGATTGAGGGGAGAGATATTTTCATGGTTGTCCCTCGATAAATACGCGCACTGGCTGTTCATGGCGGTTGTCCCACCCCCGCCCGGCGTCGGCGGCACGGGAGAAGTAGGCGCTCTGTCCCTTGAGGGTGGGGAGGAGGCGGGTGAAGAGTGTGGATTTTTTTGACGTGGTGATCTTCTTCATAGCAGCAACCTAAAAACGCTCATGTTCCTGGATGATTTTGTCGGTGCCATATAACCCTAAAATCAGCATCCTGTCGAGAATGTCGAGAATGCGAGTTCTCAATTCAGGGCGATCTTCCGTGGCACGGTACTCGCGAAGTAGTAAGTCGTCGAGATAGTGCATCTCGCGGTGTCGGAGTGTCGGGGAAGAGGTGTCATCCGGTTGCTCCGCCAGATCGAGAACCCGCTCTGCCGCCAGAATGACCTCTTCAGTCGTTGATTCGGTGGTTTCCTTCAGCAGGTAGAAGAACTGAAAATTATCCCCGTTAAAGGCTTGTGACTGAATAAAAGTTCGCATCAGGGCACGATAAGGTTCAATGCTCTCTCCCTCTCGAATTCCACGAAAACACCCCGCTGCTGTAGTCCTGATTTCTTTGATCGGATCGTTGAAATACTCAGCAAGCTGCTGTTCGGCTCGTGTTTGATATGCAGCGATGGGCAGGTGGTTGGCGGCGGCATCCGCAGCCAGCTTGCGGTATTGGTCGCTCTGCTTAACAAGGGTGTCCGCACGAGTGGCAAGCGCTTCGTCATAAAACGCTTCTCGAAAGAGATGGAATCCCCCCAACAATCGCTGATCCTCGTTTTCGGCAGATAGCAATAGATCAAGTAATTCGTGACCGATACCGGAGTCACCGTGCAGAATGTAAAAGAGAATGCGAGTCCCCGTGTAGGTCGAAAGGGGAAACAGATCGGCACCCTGAGGACGCATGACGAGTTGCTTTAACAGCTCAGCCGCTCGGCAATTATCGTGGTGGAGAACTGAATAGATCGGTTCGGCAAGAAAGCAGCGGACACTTTCAAGGGATTCCTGCTGGATGCATTTTTGAAGTACGCGAACCCCTTCCTCCAACTGCGGGGCACAGTCCCAGAGCACTGAGGCAAGGGCTTCGATCGCAATTCCACGATCATAGTAACCTGAGCGCGCCTGTGTAAATCCGCCTTGTTGAGTCAGTTGATCTGCCGTCAGTATGAGCTCTTGAGTTCGCCTCTGGTCGGATTCGTCATCAGTCGCCGCAGGCCCGTTTTCTACATACCAGAGGAGTGTTTCAAAAATATCGTCTTCCTCGACGAGAGTCGGATGCTTTTGCAGTATGCGGCAGATTCCTTCACAGCAGGGGTGTTCGGGGAGACTATGCGCATAGCGAATCGTTGCTTTAAGAGTATTTTCGCAGGGATCCCCTTCTATCAGTCCGTTCAAGATTTCATTGAAGTAGACAGAAGGCGTATCTATGGGAAGTTGGCAGAGGAGTTTTGCGAACCGTTCTGGTTTTTCCTTTGCTCGTCCGCGAAGAATCCCGGCAAGTCCATGCGAACCCGTATGACCAAGCCAATCTCCCTTGGAGCGACTGGTTTCACGATCCTCACGATAGGTTGTTATTGCGTTTAACCAGGCGGAATCGGACATATGCGCGGATCGATCCGAACCGATGGGCGGGGGAACAAGACGTGCTTCCGAGTGAGATGGTTTTGCTGGTTTTTGCCCAAGGAATTTTCTATCAAGTTGTGCAAGGCGTTGTCTTGCTGTCGGCGACAGGGCCTCAACGTCGATAGCGTTCAAGCAACACCATTGCTCATTACCGCTCCACTGCAAGTTGCGAATAACACTTTTTCTGGTCCAAAAGGGTTCCTCCTCAGGCCGCCCATTTGCCAACTCAAAAGTTAACTTTTTTGCCCGATTCAGTTCCGGCCAATGCTTCAAAATACGAGACTCAACTGCAATCTTGTCCTGTAGAGAAAGGTAGGGTAATGCCGCATTTGCAGCATGTGCAAAAGAGAGCCAATCCGCACCGCTCGGCCCTGCATCGAATAGTTGATCGGCGGACAAGAGAGATGGCAACAAATATCCTAATGACTGCCCTGCAAAGCCGATGGTTTCGAGCCAGAGAAAGAGCGCTGCCGGATGTGATAAATAATCTATTTTATTTAGATATTCTTTTGCCAGGAGAGGAGAATCCGAAGCAAGAATGGCGAGAGATTTTTTTATCAATGAAAGGAATCGTCCCGAACCATAACTGTCTCGATCATAGCGAATTTGCCAGGTGTAATCAGACCAATACTGGCCATTATTTGACAGATTAATACGGCGAATCGCCTCGGCAAATGCCGGTATCGTGGCTCGAAGAAAAATCTCCGGCGATTTTTTCTGCAACTCCTCGATCCAGTGGAAATCGAAATCGTTGTGGTGATCATGTCCGAACGGATGCCCTTCGGGAAAGACTTCAAACCAAGTCTCGAACCAAACTCGTAATAACTCACCAGCAGCATCGGGGTCGTACTTGAGCCAAGACGACAAGGAATGTCGGTCATAGAGCCCGGCTCGATCAAACAATCCCTCGGGTTTTGAACGGATCAGATCGAGGTTGAGCTCCAGCAAGTCGCGACACGGCGGTATGTCAGATAACCAAGAAAACCATCTAAGAATAGCTACACCATGCGCTGGATCATTCTGCCACCAAGAACGCAAAGTACTCGTAATCACGACAGGGTAGGTTTTGACCGCATTGCGCAAGATGCTCAGCACATCTTCCCGCCGTTCGCTGCTTTCCGAGTTCAACCAATCCACAATAAAACCGCGACGTAGCAAAATTGGCAACCAACCGATTTGTGGGTAGACCGCCTGACGGACAAGGGCAGGCATGCATTGACTCGAACGGTCCAACGCTAACGCAATGTCTAATTCGGCTTCGGTCGGCGCATCCACCCCACCAAGCCAACGTGCAACCGCATCCTTCAGGTGATAGCGAACATCAGGGCTGGCCAAAAGCTCGTGCAGTTGCGTCAGATAATGACGCTGCGGACCGGTTTGTCGGTACATTGCCAGAATTTGCCGAACTTGCGTGCGCCGGAAGAGATGTTGCTCGTCATCCTTGAGAAAATCGAGGAGATGTTTCCTCTCGGCGACAAAGCTGCGGGCGAAAGCGTAATCGAACAGACTTTCGTGGAAGAAGTTGATTCGACCATTCTGGTGGACGATGAGATGCTCAGTCGCGAGCAGATCGAGGGCGTTTGGAAGACTGTCAAGTACACTTGCCGGTGCGTCGAGTGACTGGTCGCGACTCATATATGCAGCCAGCGTCGAAAGGGCCGGCATCAAGGCAAAGGTAGGATAGTTGCAGGCGCGGATAGCGTGCTGTTTCTTCTCGATTAATCGGTCAAATAAATCGGAGGTTGATTTGAATTGAAAAGTTTGTTCGTCGGAACTAGACGTCTCAAGAAAGAGGGCAAGGTTTAGTGGTAAGGAAAGCAATTCGCGTTGTTTGGGAGTGATGCGCTCAACCGGAACACCTTTATCGCGCAACAGGGGTTCGATCTCAGTTACCCAGTCCAGAGGTTTGACCTCGATCCGCTTGACCCGTACGTCTTTTTCAAGTTCGCGTAATGCGCTGTCGTTGGAAAGATCGTAAGTTCGGCAGGCGGCTATAATCCTGATATTTCTCGAAAACTTGGCGAAACGGATAAATTCAAGCACGACCTCGCGAATCGCACCGGTACGTCCGGAAATCTCGCTGATTGCGTCAATCTGATCGATACAAAGAATAGCCGTGCCGTCAGACGCTAACGATTGCAGGGTGAAGACGGGGTTCTCGCGTCGTTCATAAAGGGCTTGGCCGAGGGCGGCGGCTGAGTCGATGCCCAACCGGTTGTCGACGCGAAAGGCCAAATACGTGGAGTCGCATTCATCTAAACAGGACAGAATTTGTCGAACGACTCCGGATTTACCGGTGCCGGCATTGCCGGTCAGCAGTATAACGGACGGACCGTCTTCTGCTTCGAGTAAGGCAAGGGTTTCCTGTGCCTCTTGACGCGGAATCGTCGAACCACCGGCGCCAAAAGGGGTGTAGCTATTGAGATAATTTTGATTGGCGCTGACAATGCGTTCTCGTAAGGTTGGGTCGAGCGGAGCGCGTGGGTAGAGGATTTTGCCTTCGATGATTTCGCGGTGGACGATTTCCGTGGTCAGTTCGCGGCTAAAGTTGTTTTCGAGGTATTCGCGCAGGAGAGGAAAGAAGGTTTCGTAGTTATCCCGAAAAAGCTGGCCACCGACCATTCGAAGATTGATGTCGAGATCCGTTTCGGGTTCGCACAATATTTCAAGTCGCCTGAGATAATGCCAAGTTTGCTCATTGCTGGCGTTCCAACTCCTGTTCAGTGCCGGGAGATGGTCCGCTCTGTCGGCATCGGTCAAGGCGCTTAGAAAAGCATCCGACCCATTTTCTGTCAGGGTTGCGCGTTGTGCTAAATGGGCGAGTTGAGTTGCCGGGATAGTCGAGAGAAAGAAAAATTTATCGTCGGGCGTGGTTGAAAGTTTAGCCCGTGCGGTTGCCAGAACTCCCTCGTCTTCCAGTCTCCTGATCGTCCAATTCCCAAGAGTATTTTGCCGTTTGGCCTGATACCACTCCTTGTGCCCATTTTTAGAGAGCCAAAACTCAACACCATGATTGTCTGGATCAACGAACTCAAACTTAAGTGCGTCGGCATGGCCGAGAATCACCTCGAACAGCTTCTTGACTGCCCATTTCGCTTCGAAGCGATCCCCAAGTTTCCCGGCAATGCCACCTGGAAAGGGGTAGGCGCGAGATGCTCGGTTAAGATCGGGAGTAAGATCACTCATGGGATTCAAACGACAACCGTAAATGAGAATTATTCCGTTCAGAAATTCCCTTGTACTTCGTTGTAAAGAAACGCATCGACATTGGTTCCCCCGTTTATTTCCAGTACAAAAGACAGAATCCGGAAATCCCTACACTTTCAGACTACCGATAACCTGCCGGATATCATCCAGCCCCTCTTCAATCAAAAACCGTTCCAGCCCCTCAATCACGGCAATCATCGCCGCCGGATCGATAAAGTTGGCGGTGCCGACCTGTACCGCCGTCGCCCCGGCAATGAGGAACTCCAACGCATCTTCGGCGCACATGATGCCGCCGATGCCGATCACCGGGATCTTCACCGCCTGCACCACCTGATGGGTCATGCGTACCGCCACTGGCCGAATCGCCGGGCCGGAGAGGCCGCCGGTGCGATTGGCAATCTTTGGCTGGCGAGTACGGATGTCGATGGCCATGCCGGTGATGGTGTTGATGCAGCTGATAGCGTCGGCGCCAGCCTCTTCGACGGCGCGGGCGATGATCGTAATGTCGGTGACGTTGGGGGTGAGCTTGACGATTAGCGGCTTGCCCAAAGCTTTGCGCACCAGGGCGACGACTTGAGCGGCGGCCGATGCTTCGGTGCCGAAGACGATCCCGCCCTGTTTGACGTTGGGGCAGGAGATGTTGAGTTCGACGGCCGTGACTTCCGGAACATCGTTGAGCTTGCGCGCCACTTCGCCGTACTCCTCCAGGGTATTGCCGAAGAAGTTGGCGATGATCGGGGTATTAATCCCGCGGTAGTAAGGGACTTTACTCTGCACAAAGGCATCGATGCCGACGTTCTGCAGGCCGATGGCATTAAGCATGCCGCTGGTGGTCTCGGCGATGCGCGGGGTCGGGTTGCCGGCCTTGGGGTTGAGGGAGAGACCCTTGGTGACGATGGCGCCGAGGGAGTTGAGATCGAGATAAGGAGCGTACTCCTCGCCGTAGCCGAAGGTGCCGGAAGCGGGCATGACCGGATTTTTCAGTTTGATCCCGGCGATCTCGACGGCAAGATTCGGGCGCTTGCTATTCACGTTTGTCATTATGCGCATCCTTTCGTGCAGCTCTCGCCCTGGCTCTCCATCCGTCCCCAATCGAGCTCCCCGGCCGAAAAGACCGGCCCGGCTTTGCAGGTGCAGAGATAGCGGGGATTGCTGTCGCTGTGGCCGGCTCCCTTGACGACGCAGCCGAGACAGGCGCCGACACCGCAGGCCATGTGCGCCTCCAGCGAAACCTGCAGAGGGACGTGATCGATAGAGCAGATATGCGCCACCGCCGCGAGCATCGGCATCGGTCCGCAGGCGAAGACTTCCGCTTGGGGATATTTGTCAAGTTTGCGCTTGAGGACATTGGTGACAAAGCCGGCTTCGCCGAGGCTGCCGTCATCGGTGGAGACGCAGGTCTCGACCCCGAGGCGTTCGAATTCGGTGACGCAGAGGATGTCGTCGCGGGTGCGTCCGCCGATGAGGAGGCGCACCTTGTCGCCGCGTTCGATCAAGGTCTCCGCCAGAAGGTAGAGGGGGACAAGACCGATACCGCCACCGACGAGGATCTTCTCCGTTCCGATCGGGCCGAGGTCGAAGCCGCGTCCCAAGGGGCCGAGGACCTCGGCGCGGTCGCCGGCGTGAAGTTCGCTCAAAAAGGTTGTCCCCTTGCCGACCACCTTGTAAAGGATCTCCAGATATTCCCGCTCGGGGAGTCCGTCACATTCGGGTGGGAGGAAGCCGCAGCGCAGAATGCCGAAGGGGCGGCGCAGCATGGTCGGCAGACCGGTCTGCGGCCGGATCATGATGAACTGTCCGGGGTGCGCCTGCGCCTTGATGCCGGGGGCGAGGAGTTTCATGCGGAAATAGCCGGGGGCTATCTCGTGATTGGCGAGGATGGTGGTGCTGTAATTCTTCATAAGGGACTCCACGGGAAGATCAAAAAAGGTGGGGCGCACTATACGCAATTTTATTGCCGTAAATCAATCAGGATGCGCTGCTGCCGAGGCGCAACTCCATGAGCAGAGCATCTTCGCCATCGGGGTAGTAGCAGCGGCGGGTTCCGCAGTCGATGAAGCCGAATTCTCGATAAAGGCTGATGGCGCCGAGGTTGCCGACCCGGACTTCGAGGATCGCCCGGCTGATCCCCTCGGCGCGGGCGGTGGCGAGGACGGCAGCCAGCAGACAACGCCCGACCCCTCTCCGGCGATAACGCAGGGCGGTCGCAATATTCTGGATCTCGACCTCGCCGCAGATCGTCCACCAGCACAGGAAGCCGGCAATCTCTTCCCCATCCTCTTCGACACAGACCCAGAGGCGTGAATGGGCGGCCGCGATTTCATCGCGAAAGATCTCTTCCGACCAGGGATAAGCGTGGCATTGGCGTTCGATGCTGAGAATGCGGGGAAGGTCAGCGCTGCAAAAGGGACGAATCGTCAACATGGTTATTTATAATATCTTTCGTCGCGGGATTGCTTGGCATCATAAGGGGGCGTGCTTTTTAGAGTAAAGGAGTTTTTTCAACCCTGAAGGGGAGCGGATTGGCCTGTTTGCGCCTTGCTTTGCCGTTGACAAGAGGAATACGCCTGATTTATTAATGACAGTCTTAAATCCCTAGAAGGAGCCCCACTTTG
>JAXMLA010000249.1:0-11387 GCA_034370465.1 Desulfuromonadales bacterium | reverse complement strand
AAATCTACGGGGAGTGGCCGATGGCTAGCGAAATGCGCGAAGGAGATAGTCAACCAGCGGCTCCAATAATGGGACTGATCCGTTTTTTCCGCTGTGTTGTAGGATTTGAAAAGGTGAGAGGGTTTTGGCCTCAGGCGAGCTTAGTTCGAGGTGATCAGCATGTCTTAGTATGTTTATACAATGCGTTTCTCGCATTAAATCTTCTTTCTTGGTATAGACGTGTCATCCTGAGATACTAATTAATGATGTTTTATGGCGAATGGTGCTGAATAGTTCGCAGGTGAGAAAAAGATGGGGCGTGCCCGGGGTCAGGCGTGCCCGGGGTCAGGTTTACTTTTCTGCTATTTTATGTGATATGGTTCCCGCATGGCTCGTAAACTCCGTATTCATTTCGCCGGCGCTGTCTATCACGTTATTCTCCGCGGTAATGCTGGCGATCCTGTCTTCTTTGCCGACCGTGATCGGTATCGTCTTTATCTGATCCTTCAGTTTGCGGCGGCGACATTCGGCTGTCGTTTCCACGCGTTTTGCTTGATGACAAACCACATCCATCTGGTTATGCAGGTGGGGGAAATGCCCCTCTCCCGCATCATGCAGAATATCTCTCTTCGCTATACGAAATGGATCAACACCACGCAAGGGCGAACCGGGCACGTTTTTCAGGGGCGTTATAAGGCGCTTCTCATTGATGCTGATCCTTACCTGCTTGAACTTGTTCGCTATGTTCACCTGAACCCGGTCCGGGCTGGTATTGTCACCTCAGTCAATGATTGGCCTTGGACGGGACACCGCGCCTATCTTGGAATAGAGACGCTCCCGTGGCTGACAACCGAGGTGGTGCTGTCTATGTTGGCGCCGACTACCGGGAAAGCGAGAGCGGCTTATGATGCCTTTATCGCTGATGGATTGGGGGAGGGGCGGCGGGATGACTTCCACAGTGGAACTTGCGAGGGACGGTTACTCGGGGACGATGATTTTGTCGATGCCGCGCTCGGGAAGGCGAACCAGTGGCGACAGACAGCGACCGTAGCTGACATCCTCGCCGCAGTTTCCCGCATGTACGGCAAATCGCTTGAAGAGTTACAGGCGCCGGGGAAGAGCAGGCCGTATACGGAGGCACGGGCTATGGCTTCACTGCTGGTTCAGGAGATGCCGCATCTTTCCCTTACCGAATTAGCCAAGACGCTGCACCGCGATATCGCGCCCTTGGGGCGGGTCGGTCGACGGCTTCGTGATCAGGGGATGAAAGATGAGCACATTAGTCGACAAGTTGAAAGATTGCGAAAAGAGCTGCTGAAACAGCAGAAAGGTTAACCTGACCCTTACTGTGCTTACTGTGACCCTTGCCGAGCGACTGAATCAGGCGATTGCGGAAGTTGAGGCGGGGAAAACATTTCACCATGAGTTGATTGAGGAATGATGATCTCGTGGGCGGAAAAGGCTTGGGAAGATTACTTGTATTGGCAGCAAACAGACAAAAAGATTCTGAAGCGAATCAATATGCTTCTGGAGGAGATAACCCGCCTACCTTACGAGGGTATTGGCGACCCGGAACCGTTAAAACACAACTGGGCTGGCTATTGGTCGCGGCGTATTGATCGTGAACATCGTCTGGTTTACAAGGTGAGAGACGAAGGACTTGTGGTCGTTCAATTTCGTTATCATTACTGATTTTCAAGTGCTGAAGTCGCAGGTGGGAAAAAGAGCGTGACGGAAATTTCTCCACAACAAACGATCTTCACCCCCGAACTCGTGCAACGCCTGCAACGCGCTTTGCTGGCTGAAGGCGATGAACTCTTCTCCCTGGTTCAGGATTGCGCTCCCGAAGTTCTCCGCACTTTGCTGAAAAATCGCCATCTGGCCGAGGACCATCTCTTGGCGCTGTTACGGCGCCGCGATCTTGCTGAGGATCTCCTTAAAGCGCTGCATCAGCATGAACTGACAACGACCTCCTATCGACTCAAGCTCGCTTTAGCGGTAAACCCCAAGAGCCCGCCAGCGGTGCTGCAACCTTTCCTGCCCCACCTCCATCTCTTTGATCTCCTCGGCATCTGCCTTCATCCCGGAACGACCCCCGACCAGAAGTTGGCAGCGGAGCGGACGATTGTGCAACGACTACCGGGGGTGCCGCTCGGCAACCGCATCACTCTGGCACGGCGGGCGCCGTCGACGCTGCTGGTGGAATTGTTGGGGGGAGGGGAAGCGCAGGTCGTTAGCGCCGCCCTGGATAATCCTCGCCTCAAGGAGGGGAGTGTAGTGCAATTTCTCAGCGGCGGACGGGCGACGTCATACGCGATTACCACGATCTTTCGTCACCTTCGTTGGCAAAAGCTACCATCGATCCGCTCGACCCTGCTGAAAAATCCGCAGACGCCAGAGTGCATTTTCCGCCAACTCCTTGCCTCCTGCCCCCTGAGCGAGATCAAGAACCTGCGTCTTTCCAATCGTCTTACCACCATCCAGAAACTTTTAATCGCACAGGAACTCAAGCGCCGTCAGGGCTGAAGGTTTACCCTCGCGACAATCCCTGCTCCAAATCCTCCCAGAGATCCTCAACATCCTCAATCCCGGCCGAGATACGCAGGAGCGTTTCGCGAATTCCGAGCTGTTCTTTGGTAACGACGGGGATGGCGGCGTGCGACATGCTCCAGCAGTGGGTGAGGATGGTTTCGACGCCGCCGAGACTGGGGGCGATGATCGGCAGCTTGACACGCTGCAACAGCGGCGCAACCTGTGCCTGATCCTTGAGCTCGAAGGAGAGGATGGCGCCGGCGCCGCTGGCCTGGGAGAAATGGAGGTTGCGGGCGGCAAAGTCAGGGAGGCCGGGGTAGTAGACGCGGCTGACGGCGGGGTGAGCAGCGAGGCGTTCGGCGAGGATCTGGGCGTTGGCCTGGGCGGCTTCGAGGCGCAGCTTGAGGGTCTTAATGCCGCGGCTGAGGAGGAAGGAATCAAAGGGCGGGAGGATCGCTCCGAAAGCGTTCTGGAAGAACTTGAGGCGCTTGGCCAGGGTCGGATCAGCGGTGGTGACAAGGCCGGCAAGGAGGTCGGAGTGGCCGCCGAGGAATTTGGTGGCGCTGTGAATGGTTACGTCGATGCCAAGATCGAGGGGGCGCTGCAGCAGCGGGGTCATGAAGGTGTTGTCGAGGAGGGTCAAAAGCCCCCGTTCTCTGGCGATGGCGGCGATGGCACGGAGGTCGACGATCTTGAAGAGGGGATTCGATGGCGTTTCGAGGAAGATCGCTTTGGTCTCGGGACGGATGGCGGCAACAACCGCATCGAGATCCGTCTGATCGACGAAGGTGGCGCTGATGCCGTTCGCCGGCAGGACCTGCGACAGGTAGCGCCACGAGCCGCCGTAAAGATCGTCCGGGGCGATGAGGTGATCGCCGCTGCTGAGCAGGGACAGGGCGCTGCCGATCGCTGCCATGCCACTCGGGTAAGCAAAACCGCGCACTCCGCCTTCGAGCAGAGCAATCGCTTCTTCCACCTGATCGCGGCTGGGATTGCCGCTGCGGGCATAATCATATTCACCGGATTTACCACCCGTATGATGGTAGGTCGAAGCGAGGTAGATCGGGATGGTGCTGGCACCGGTCGCCGGGTCACGGTCACGGCCTTGATGCACGAGAAGGGTGGCGGTACGGTAAGTATGATCGCTCATGATCGAGATCCTTTTGTCGGTAGGGGCGCCCCTTGTGGGTGCCCGGATTTCAATTCAGCGCCTGCTCCAAATCAGCAATCAGATCGTCAACATTCTCAATCCCTACTGAAAAACGGAGTAGCGAAGCACAAATGCCGCGGCGCTCCCGTTCAGCTTCGGGGATATCGCCGTGCGTCTGGATCGCCGGCAGGGTGAGGAGCGATTCGACACCGCCAAGGCTTTCGGCAAAGGAGATCAGCTCGATCTTCTTCAGCACCTGACGGGCGAGTTCGGGGCTGGCAACGCGGAAGGCAAGCATGCCGCCGAAGCCGCTGCTTTGTTTCTTGCTGAGCTCGTGGCCGGGATGATCTTCCAGCCCCGGATAATATACGGCTGTTACCTGTGGCTGACGTTGCAGCCAGCGGGCAATCTGCTGCGCATTCTGGCAGTGCCGCTCCATGCGCAGGGTCAAAGTCTTCAAGCTGCGGATCAGCAGCCAGCAATCCTGTGGTAACAGCACGCCGCCGGTGGCATTTTGCAAAAAGTAGAGCCGCTCGCCGAGGGCAACATCTTTGGCGACGAGGACACCGGAGCAGAGGTCGTTGTGGCCGCCGAGATATTTGGTGCCGGAGTGTATCACCACGTCGGCACCGAGGTCGAGGGGGCGCTGCAGGATCGGTGTGAGAAAAGTATTGTCGACACAAAAAAGAAGGTTGTGTTGGCGGCAGATGCCGGCAAGGGCGGCAATATCGCTGACACCGAGGAGTGGATTTCCCGGCGTCTCCAGCAGGAGAGCGCGACTCTGCGGGGTGATGGCGGCGGTAACAGCTGTCAGGTCTCCGGTATCGACATAACTGGCAGAGATACCGAGTTTAGCGAAAATCTGTTCTAGGAGGCGGTAGGTGCCGCCGTAGAGATCTTCGGAAACGATGACGTGATCGCCACTGGAGAAGTGGAGAAAGAGGGTGGTCAGCGCCGCCATCCCCGAAGCAAAGGCGAGGCCGCGACTTCCTCCTTCGAGGGTGGCGAGCCCTTCTTCAAGGATCTGCCGGGTTGGGTTTCCGGATCGGGTATAATCAAAACCGGTACTTTCGCCAACGCCGGGGTGGCGGTAGGTGGCACTCGGATAGATCGGGAAGCTGATGGCGCCGGTTGTTTCATCGCGGCCGACCCCGAGGTGGACGATGCGGCTTTCCAGGCTTTGTGCTCCGGACATAATTCTTCTCCTCTTAGGTGACCTTGGCGAACGAAAGGGCAACAAAAAAGCCCCTTCTCCATATCGAATGAGAAGGGGCTTCGTAAAACAGCGCAAAAAAATAAGCACGGTCTTGCGAAACACCGTCCTCATTTTTCCCCGGAAAACCGGAGCAGGAATTAGCACCTGACATCCGCACAAAACGGATCGGTTGCTGTGGTGTCGCAGGGCCTGTCCCTCAACCACTCTGAATAAAGACGTTGTTTAGTCGGCAGTAATGCCGTATGTGGATTTAAAATACAGAGTACAAACTTCTTTTGTCAACAACAAAATAAATAGAAGATATTAAACTACATTATTTTGCTAAAGATTATGCGAAGAGCGCCTCCCCCTGGCGCAGACGGGCCAGGCTCCCCTCTTTGCCGAGGACTTCGAGAACTTCATAGACCGAAGGGCTGGTGGTGGTGCCGTTCAAGGCGACCCGCACTGGCGGCGCGAGTTTGCCGAGTTTGAGCCCGGTCTCAGTCATCGCCTGATTGAAGGCGCCGGCGATAGCGTCATGGCTGAAGTCGTCGAGAGCGCTGAGGTGTTTGAGGACAATTTGATAGCCGGCCTTGGCTTCGGGTGTACAACACTTGCTCACCGCCTCGGGGAGATAATCGACCTGGTCAGCATAGTAAAAGGCCGCTCCTTCTGCCATTTCGACCATGGTATGGGATCGCTCTTGCAGCGATTTGACAACAGCGACCAGATCCGGCCCGCCGGTGGTTTCGATTCCTTGTACTCCGAGATATTCCTTGAGCAGTTCTGCTAAACGCTGGCGGTCGCCGGTCTTGATGTAGTGGGCATTCAACCACAATAATTTTTCGGGATTGAAGACCCCGGCGGAACGACCGACATGATTCAGGTCGAATTTGGTGATCAACTCCTGCATTGAAAAGATCTCTTCATCGCCGCAGGACCAGCCAAGGCGCGCCAGATAATTGACCAGCGCTTCGGGCAGAAAGCCCATGACCCGGTACTCCATCACCGAGGTGGCGCCGTGGCGTTTTGAGAGCCGGGTCTTGTCGGCGCCGAGGATCATCGGCACATGAGCAAATTCCGGGACGGCATAGCCAAGGGCCTGGTAGAGAAGGATTTGCCGCGGGGTATTGTTGACATGATCGTCGCCGCGCAGCACCAGAGTCATCCCCATCTCGGCATCGTCGACGACGACAACGAAATTATAGGTGGGGGTGTTGTCGGAGCGCTGGATGATGAGATCGTCGAGCTCTTCATTCTGGAAAGAGATCGTCCCCTTGATCCGGTCGACAAAAGACGTTTCGCCCTCCGGGACGAGGAAACGGATGGCGTAAGGGCGATCGTCGGGTTGATCCTGACGGTGCAGGCAGGTGCGGTCGTATTTCGGCTTGCCGCCGCTCTTCATTGCTGCTTCGCGGCGCTGCTCCAGCTCTTCGGGGGTGCAGTAACAGCGATAGGCCTTGCCGGCCGCGACCAACTCCTGCACTTTGCTCCGGTACAGGTCGAAACGGTCGGATTGGTAGATCGGTCCTTCGTCATAGTTGAGTCCCAGCCAATCCATCGCCTGCAGGATGGCATCGACCGAGGTCTGGGTGCTGCGCGCGACGTCGGTATCTTCAATGCGGAGGATGAATTTCCCCTGCTCCTTGCGGGCGAGAAGGAAATTAAAGAGGGCGGTGCGTGCGCCGCCGATATGGAGGTAGCCGGTAGGACTGGGAGCGAAACGAACGCGAAGTTGTGACATAAGCAGAAACCTCCAGGGGATGAAGTTTAAGGCAGCAGGTTTTTGACCACCATATTCAGACCGATAAAGACGATAAAGAGGGCAAAGGCTTTAAACAGACCTTTGTGCGTGGTATTCGAAGCAATTTTAACACCGACGCGGGCAAAGAGGACGGTCAACGGCGCAACGATCAGGGCTACCAGAAAGTTGACATAGCCAAGGGAGTAAAGGGGCAGGCCGGGATGCCCCCAGCCGTGCCAGATATAGGAGGCAGTACCGAAGAGGGCTGAGATCACCATCAGCGCGCTGGAGGTGCCGACGGCCTGATGCATAGATTGACCGAGGAAATAGACCATCAGGGGGACGGCGATAATACCGCCACCGACACCGAAGAAGGCGGAGAAGGTGCCGACAACCAGGCCGATGAGCAGGGCGGGGAGGAGGGCATCGCAGCGTTGCCGCCCTTCCGGCGGGGGCGATTGCAGGAACATGCGCAGTCCGATGCCGATCTGCATCATCCCCATCAAGCCTTTGAGGAGATCACCGGAGAGACCTGCCGCCAGAGTCGAACCGAGCACTACTCCGACGATGCTGCCGAGAGCGAGGCGGCCGGCAGCATGAAAGTCGACATTGCCGCGCTTGCGGTGTCCCCAGGCACTGCTGATGGCGGTCGGAATGATAATGGCCAGACTGGTACCGAAGGCGGTGTGAACGATAATCTCCGGAGAGAAATGAGCGATGGGGAAGGCCCACAAAAAGCAGGGGATGAGAATGATGCCGCCGCCGATACCGAAGAGACCGGCTAAGATGCCGGCCAGGGCGCCGAGGATCAGAAAGAGGATGAGGGCCTGTACTGTAAACATGACACTTCACCGGATAAGGGGGTGAGATGATGTGTTCGCGACCTAAAGGAAAAGGCCAGGGGAAGACCCTGGCCTTTTGACTTTATGCGCTGGAGGCTCCGATCAGATTCGAACTGATGATGGAGGTTTTGCAGACCTCTGCCTTACCACTTGGCGACGGAGCCCTGATCACGTCTTTTTTACTGGTGCCGAAGGCGAGACTCGAACTCGCACGACCCTACAGCCACTAGACCCTGAACCTAGCGTGTCTACCAATTCCACCACTTCGGCATGAAGTGGTCGGGTTATAGCAAATAGCTTGCACCGATGCAAGGAGAAAAATGATGGCAGGAAATCTATGGCGATGGTTGCTGTACTCAATTCTTGACAAATTTACTTTGCCAATTTATCGTTTCAGAGATTTCATTCTTTAGTCGCAAATCGAAAGGACCTGAAATATGACCGACTCGACGAAACTCCAACTCGGCACTTTGGCTCTGCACGCCGGGCAGAAACCTGATCCAACCACCGGCTCGCGGGCGGTGCCGATCTACCAGACGACCTCTTACGCTTTTCAATCCTCGGAGCATGCCGCCAATCTCTTTGCCCTGAAGGAGATGGGGAATATCTATACGCGGCTGATGAATCCGACCACCGACGTCCTGGAGCAGCGCCTTGCTGCTTTGGATGGCGGCGTCGGCGCCCTGGCCCTTGCTTCCGGTTCATCAGCGATCTTTCTCGCCATCCTCAATATCTGCCGCTGTGGCGACAATATCGTGGCATCGCAAGCCCTGTATGGCGGTACTTATAACCTTTTCCACCATACGCTCGGCCGGATGGGGATCTCGGTCAAATTTGTCGCCACCTCAGATCTCGACGCGGTAGCAGCGGCGATCGATGAAAAGACCAAAGCGATCTTTACCGAGACCATCGGCAACCCCAAGAATAATGTCGATGATTTCGAAGCTCTGGCGAAGATTGCCCATGCGGCCGGACTGCCATTGATCGTCGATAATACGGTTGCCACCCCGGCGCTCTTCCGTCCTATCGAGCATGGGGCAGATATTGTTTGCTATTCGCTGACCAAATTCATCGGCGGCCATGGCACCAGCATCGGCGGCGCTGTCGTCGATGCCGGACGCTTTGACTGGTCGAGCGGGCGCTTCCCGGAATTCACTGCCCCGGATCCGAGTTATCACGGCCTGGTTTATCATGCGGCCTTGGGCAATCTTGCTTATATCCTCAAGATGCGGATTACCCTGCTGCGCGATCTCGGGCCCTGTCTCTCTCCTTTTAACAGTTTTCAACTGTTGCAGGGGCTGGAGACGCTGCATGTACGCATGCCTCGCCACTGTGAAAATGCTCTGAAGCTGGCGCAGTATCTGGAAAGTCATCCCCTGGTTGCCTGGGTGAACTATCCCGGTCTTGCTTCGCATCCCGATCATGCGCGGGCGCAGCGCTATCTCCCCGCCGGTCAGGGAGCGATCCTCGGTTTCGGCATCAAGGGGGGAGCGCGCGCTGGTGCCCGCTTCATCGACAGCGTCAAACTTGCCAGTCATCTTGCGAATGTCGGAGATGCCAAAACCCTGGTCATCCATCCGGCGACAACGACCCATCAACAACTCTCGGACGCGGAACAGCTGGCCGCCGGCGTCTCTGCCGATTATATTCGGGTCTCGGTCGGCATCGAGGATATTCTCGATATCGTCGCTGATTTTGAGCAGGCACTGCAGGCCAGCCAGTAAGGATAAGGTTGGCATCTCTTGCGTAAAAACGGCCCGTCGGTTCAATCCGGCGGGCCGTTTGTTATATTGGACAAGGAAGTAAAGCTAAGTAGTTGACCGTTATTCCCGCGCCGGTGTAAAACTCTCAAGCTCGGAAACTCTGAGCAATGACGGCGGCGTTAGTGTATATTTCGTGTCCTGATTGCAGAAACGACAAGGGTCAAAATAGTGCAGCCAAAATTTTTTAGCGGCAATGATGGCGATTTTGTCTTTTGGACTCCCGATGCGGACGACGTGGTTCTGGTCGGACCGGAGCAGCGCGCTGTCCCTTTGCCGCAGCGACCACTCCCTGTCCATGCCCATGCGATTCTGTATGGCGAACGTCCTGACGACGATGCCCTTGGTGCTGGTATCTACGAATATCTGCGCCGTTATCCCGACTGCGAGGGGGGCTATGACCTTGCCGATCTGTTACGCAATGCTTATCCCCATTATCTGATGGATATTGCGGCACAGGTGATTATGATCGAAGAGAAGGAGGTCGATGCCCCTTTTCTGCGCCGAAAAATTACCGGTTTGAAGATTCTCGCCCTCCTGGAAATGCGGTCGCAGCTTTATTATCAACTCGGCCACAGTTACTTTGAATTTGCGACGATGTTTACGGAGTTGCCAAACTGTCGCAATCACCTGCTGGCGGCGCGGGAATATCTGCAGCGGGCGCGGCAGCTAGAAGCTGATAACCCGGCGATCCTCAATCTCCTCGCCCAGATCGAAGCCTGGTTCGGGAGGAATGAAGAAGCATGTTTTCTCTGGCAGCAGGCGGCAACGCTGGTTGACGAGCCGACCCGTTCGGCATTGCTGCAACGGGTCACAGAGACGCAAAAGGCATCTTCAAAAAGTCCCCTGATCGATGAACTCGAAGCTCTCGGTGCGACAATGGTGCTGATCGGGGCCGGAGAGTTTGTTCAGGCTTTAGAGATACTTGAGCGTTTGCAGGAACAAGGGCGGGTCATGGCGGAACTGCCCTCCCCGGAGTTTTACTATCTCATCGGCCATTGTCGTGAGAAGTGTAGCGATCCAGAGTCGGCGCTGGTGGCTTACATCCAGGCCCTTGAAGTTGATCCGGAGTTTTTACCCGCCCAAACCGGTTTCGACCGGCTCAGCCAGGGAGCGACCTGATGTTCGATAACTTCACCCTTGGTGATTTCATCTTTACCGCGGTGGTCACCATCGGCACCGCCTTGATCGTCTATTTTGCCAATCGGGGGAGAAAAAATTGAACTCCCTTGCTGCGTGGCCGAAGGTCTGGGCTGTTTCCCTTCTCTTTGCTGTCGGACTTCTTGTGCCGGTAGCAGGTGCCGCTACGAGCACGGGATCCATCTTTACACTCTGGCCGATTGTCGACTATCGCTCTTCCCCGCAGAATGATTTCGCCAGCCTCGGTCTTGCCGGCCCGCTGCTGCGTTACGAAACGCATGATAATAGGAAACGTTTTGGTCTGCGCCCCCTCTATTATCGCGAAACCGATGAAAAAGGGAGTATCGAGAGTGATCTCCTTTATCCTTTGATGACCTATCGTTCGAATCAGGACGAGCGTTCCTTTCAGTTTTTTCATCTCCTAACCTCTGATGTCAGTACCGAGGAGGGGAGCGATTTCATGCTCTTCCCCTTCCTCTTTTACCGAAATCCGCCGCAAGGCGAGGGTTATTTCGCCTTCTTCCCCCTCGGCGGCAAGATCTTGAACCGCTTCGGCCGCGACCGCATCCAGTTTGCTCTCTTCCCCCTTTACAGCAAGACCGAGCGCAAGGGGACGGAGACGACCAATCTTCTTTGGCCCTTCTTTTCCCTGACCCGCGGCGAGGATGAGCACGGCTGGGCTTTCTGGCCTTTGTACGGAAATGCTGAAAAGAAAGGGGTCTATCATCGCCAGTTCGCGCTTTGGCCCTTCTTCTTTCGAGGCGATGAGCGTCTCGACACTTCGGACCCTTTGCGGACGCGGGCCTTCTTTCCGTTCTTTTACTTTGCCGATTCGCCGACCCGTTTGGATCATACTTATCTCTGGCCCTTCTTCCGCCATATCGAAGATGACCGTCAAGATTTTGAGGAGTGGAACTTCCCCTGGCCGATCTTTCGCATTATCGACGGCAAGGATCGGCAGATGCTCCGTCTCCTCCCCTTTTACAGTGATGACCGGACGGAGAAATTGCACAGCCGCTGGCTATTATGGCCGGTTTACAAGGAA
>JAXMLA010000248.1:0-18783 GCA_034370465.1 Desulfuromonadales bacterium | reverse complement strand
CGATCCTCCTGGGTACGTCACGAAAAAGTTTCATCGGTCAAATTCTGCAACAGCCTCACCCGGTCGACCGTCTTTACGGCACCCTGGCAACGGTTGCCCTTGGTGTGGCCAAGGGAGCAATGTTGTTGCGGGTGCACGATGTCCGGGCGGCGCGCGAGACAGCGCTGATGAGTTGGGCGATTCTGCACGATCCAGTTTAGCCTCCCCTCCCTTGACGGGAGGGGATTGAGGGGTGGGTGAATTGGCTACGAAGTCGTACGCAACTTCCCCCCACCCCCTAGCCCCCTCCCGCAAGGGGAGGGGGAATTTATCAGTCTATAACTATCCATTGATGAGCGGGTGAAGGATGAGTGAACTTTTCGACATGTTCAAAGGCTTGCGCTGGCTTTTCGACCTGATCGACATCCTGCTGGTTGCGTTCATCCTTTACCGGATCATCCTGCTGATCAAAGGGACGCGAGCGGTCCAGATGCTTTTGGGTCTCGCCGTCGTCTTCCTCGTTTATCTCGCTTCCCAGTTTTTCGGTCTTTACACCCTGCACTGGCTCCTCAATAACTTCCTTTCTTCGATTATCCTCGTCATTGTCGTCATCTTTCAGAGTGATATCCGGCGCGCTCTTATCCATTTTGGTAAAAACCCCTTTTATACCGATGACACCTATCGGGATGAAGACGAAGTCCTGGATGAGATTGTCAAAGCCTGCATTAGCATGGCGAAAAAACAGGTCGGTGCGCTCATCGTTCTCGAACGGGAAACGGGATTGAATGATTTTCTCGAAGTCGGTGTCGAACTCGATGCCAAGATATCGAGCGATCTCATCGTCTCGGTCTTCCTCCCTTATTCACCGATTCATGACGGGGCGCTGGTGATTCAGAAGGGGCGGATTTCCCGGGCGGGTTGTTTCCTGCCGCTGGCACAGAATCCTGATATCAGCAAGAATCTCGGCACCCGCCATCGTGCTGCCATCGGTTTGACCGAACTGGTCGATGCCGCGGTGATTGTCGTTTCGGAAGAGACCGGGCGGATCACCATTGTCGTGGCCGGCAAGATGACGAAAGATCTTGATGCCGTGGCGCTGCGCCGGGTTCTCAAGCGTCTCCTCGATTCCAAGCGTACTCATATGCGCAAGCAGGCTTGATGATGTTGGCATTTATCAATGAAAACTGGAAGATGAAGGCTGTTGCTCTCGGCTGTGCGACGCTGTTGTGGTTTTACGTCATGGGCGAACGGCGCCTTGAACTCGCTTATGCTGTCCCCATCGAGTTGAAGAATGTCCCGCAAGGGATGGTGGTCACCAATGACCTGCCCAAAAATATCGACATCCGCCTCAGCGGCCCGCGAGCACTTTTGTCGGACTTAACGCAAAAGGACGTTCGTATCTCCATTGATCTGCTCGGTTTAAAACCGGGGGTGACGACCTTTAGCCGCCTCGATGATCATCTCCGTTTGCCGGGAGGGATTCAGGCAACGCGGATCTCACCATCTTTTGTCGACGTAAAACTCGAACAGCTTATCGATAAAACTGTGCCGTTACGGCCCCGTCTGGTCGGACAACTCCCAGCCGGTTTTCGCCTCGTTGCCATGGAAATTTCGCCGGAGCAGGTGGTTTTGCAGGGGGCCGAGGGGGAGATTGCCGGTGTCAACGAAGTGATGACCGAGCGGATCGAACTCGCCGAGATCAAGGGGAGCAGCGAGTTGACGGTTCCTCTCGAATATCGGGGAAAGTATAGTCAGATCAAGGACATTAAAAATGCCAAAGTCAGGTTACAGATAAAGAGAGATGTTCGTGAAAAGATTCCGGTGACAAGACCGGCGGAGGATAAATTATGAGAAAACTTTTTGGCACCGACGGGGTGCGGGGTGTGGCCAATATCGATCCGATGACGACCGAGATGGCGATGCAGCTCGGTCGGGCCGCAGGCTACATCTTCAAAAAGGATGATCGTCGTCATCGCATCGTTATCGGTAAGGATACCCGCCTCTCCGGCTACATGCTGGAAAACGCCCTGGTCGCCGGAATCTGTTCGATGGGGGTCGATGTCATGCTGGTCGGACCGTTGCCGACGCCGGGGATTGCTTTTATCACCAGTTCGATGCGCGCCGATGCCGGAGTGGTGATCTCGGCTTCGCATAATCCCTATCAGGATAACGGCATCAAGTTCTTTTCCGCCGACGGTTTCAAACTGCCGGACGAACTCGAACTCAAGATCGAGGATCTGATCTTTTCCAGAAAGATCGATTCGCTGCGTCCGACCGCCGCCGAGGTCGGCAAGGCTTACCGGATAGACGATGCCAAGGGGCGCTATGTCGTCTTTCTCAAGAACACCTTCCCGCGAAATCTTGATCTCAAGGGGTTGAAGATCGTCCTCGATTGTGCCAATGGCGCTGCTTACAAAGTCGCGCCGGCCGTCCTGGAGGAGCTCGGGGCGGAAGTGATCTCCCTCGGGGTGTCGCCGAACGGGACGAATATCAATGCCGGCTGCGGGTCGATGCATCCCGAGGTGATGGCGGAAGCGGTCCGTGAGCATCGCGCCCATCTCGGCATTGCTCTCGACGGCGACGCCGATCGGGCGATCTTTGTCGACGAATTCGGCCATGAAGTCGATGGTGATCAGATTATGGCGATCTGCGGCATCGATATGATCAAGGCCGGAACGCTGGCGCATAACACGGTGGTGGCAACGGTGATGAGCAACATGGGGCTCGATATCGCCCTGCGTCGTGCCGGCGGGCAGGTGATCAAGACCGCGGTCGGCGACCGCTACGTCGTCGAAGAGATGCTGCGCGGCGGCTTTAATCTCGGCGGCGAGCAGTCCGGCCACATGATCTTCCTTGATCATAATACCACCGGCGACGGCACCCTGACTGCCCTGCAGGTCCTGGCGATCATGCAGCGCAGCGGTCAGACCCTTTCCGAACTGGCGCAGGTGATGATCGCTCTTCCCCAGGTCCTCCTCAATGTCCGTGTCGAGCGCCGTGCCGATCTTGCAGAATTCCCCGAGATTATCCGCATTATTCAAGAAGTTGAAGCAAAGCTCGGTGAGGATGGCCGACTCTTGATCCGTTACTCCGGGACTGAGCCGCTGCTGCGAATTATGCTCGAAGGTCCGGATAAAGTTGAGATTACCGGCATGGCGCATGCCATCGCCGATTGTGTGACCGAGCATCTTGGCGGCAAAAAGGAGGGTAAAAAGTAGTGGCGAGATTAGGAGTCAATGTTGATCACGTCGCCACCGTGCGCCAGGCGCGGGGGACGATGGAACCGGATCCGGTCACGGCAGCGGCTTTGGCGGAGCTGGCTGGAGCTGAAGGCATTACTGTGCATCTGCGCGAAGATCGTCGTCACATCCAGGATCGTGATGTCGAAATCCTGCGGCAGACAGTGCAGAGTCGCTTGAATCTGGAGATGGCGGCAACGGATGAAATGGTGGCGATTGCCCTGCGTCTGCGTCCCGATTGCGTGACCCTCGTTCCCGAAAAGCGTCAGGAGTTGACGACCGAGGGAGGGCTCGATGTCCTTGGGCAGAGTGAACATCTCCGCCCGCGGATCGCCGCTATGCAGGCGGTGGGGATTGTCGTCAGTCTCTTTGTCGATCCAGAACGTAAACAGATTGAAGCTGCGAGTCATGTCGGGGCCGACTTTATCGAAATTCATACCGGCTGCTATTGTGAAGCCGTGAATCCAGAAAGCCAGGGGCTGGAACTGGCAAAGATTGCCGAAGCGATCCGGGTCGGCAAGCAGTGTGGCCTAAGGGTCAATGCCGGACACGGGCTTAACTACCGCAATATCGCTCCCATCGTCGCCCTCGGCGGAATTGAGGAGTATAATATCGGCCATAGCATCGTCTCGCGGGCAGTCCTTGTCGGCATGGAGCGGGCCGTGCGCGAGATGGTGGAGTTGGTGCGCTAGATGATCGTCGGTCTCGGTGTCGATCTCGCCCGCGCCAGTCGCTTTAGCAAGTTGCTGGCAAAGGAGAAGCGCGGGGTGATCAACCGGGTCTTTACGCCGGATGAGCTGGCGTACGCCTTGGCGATGAAAAATCCCGCGCCCCATCTGGCGGCGCGCTTTTCCGCCAAGGAGGCTTATGTCAAAGCTCTGGGTCTGGGGCTGCGTAGCGGCATGAGTTGGCAGGAGATCGAGGTCGTGCGTAATGGGTTGGGAGCCCCGTCATTGCGGCTCTCAGGTCGTGCCGAAGAACACGCGGCTGCGCGGGGGGTGACGAAGATTCACCTCTCCTACAGCCATGAAGGGGATTATGCCAGCGCTACAGTTATTCTGGAGAGCTCATGAAGATTCTCACTGCTGATCAGATGCGCGAAGCGGATCGCCGCACCATCGTTGATCTGGGAATCCCCGGTGTCGTCCTGATGGAGAGCGCCGGTCGGGCCGTGGCGTGTGAAATCCTGCGCCGCTATTCGCATCTTGCCCCCGGTCCGGTGCTGGTCCTCTGCGGCAAAGGGAATAACGGCGGCGATGGTCTGGTTGTGGCCCGCACGCTGCTGCAACTCGGTTGGAAGGTGACAACCGTCCTCCTCGCTGCTGAAGTGGCGATTAGTGGTGATGCCAGCATTTATCTTGATATTCTCCAGCGTCTCGACGCTTCGATTGAATATGCCGAAGATGTATCTAGTTTAGAAGTTCTTCTGCCCCGCCTCCCGGTGCCGGTCTTGATTGTTGATGCCCTTTTCGGCACCGGTCTTTCCTCAACCGTTGCCGGTCATTATGCGTTTGCCATTGACTGGATGAACCGCTCAGCGGCAGTGAAGGTCGCCATTGACATCCCCTCCGGCCTCGATGCGACCAGCGGCGCGATTCTGGGTTCGGTCCTTTATGCCGATTTGACTGTGACTCTGGCTGCCGCCAAGCTCGGTCAGGCGATTTATCCCGGTGTGACTTGCTGCGGTGAGTTGGCTGTCGCCGAGATCGGCATTCCGCTAGGAGTGCTGGACGAACTCGCCGCCGGGATCCTCCTTGAAGCTGGAGACGTGCGCGATTTCCTCCCGGCGCGGCCGGCGGCTGGACATAAGGGAACCTTCGGGCATCTGCTGCTGGTTGCCGGCTCCTGCGGTAAGTCCGGTGCCGCTGTATTGGCGGCCAGCGCGGCTCTGCGGGCCGGAGTCGGCCTGGTCACCGTCGCCACCCCGGCTTCGCAGCAAGGAACGTTGGCGGTCAAACTCACCGAGGCGATGACCGCCCCCCTTGACGAAGTCGCGGGTGAACTTGCCGAGACGGCCTTTTTGCAGATTGCGACGCTTTGGCAGGACAAGAAAGTTCTCGCTATCGGTCCCGGCCTGGGGCGAAGCATTGCAACGCTGGCAGTGGTCCAGAAAGTTGTGAAGGACTGCCCGTTGCCGCTGGTGATTGACGCTGATGCCCTCTTTGCGCTCGCTTCTTCGACTGAGCTGTTGATGGCGCGGCCGGTCGGCACGACGATTATGACTCCGCATCCCGGCGAGATGGCGCATTTGCTCGGAATCTCGATTGCTGATGTTGAGGCGGATCGCGTCGGCTCGGCCCGACGTTTCGCTGAGACGCACGGCGTCATTCTCGTCCTCAAGGGCGCGCGCACGGTCATTGCCGCTCCGGATGGCGGCATCATGATCAATCCGACCGGTCATGCCGGCATGGCCAGCGGCGGGACGGGGGATCTCCTCACCGGCATCATTGCCGCCCTCCTTTGTCAGGGCGCCCCGCCCCTGGCAGCGGCGGCGGCCGGGGTCTGGCTGCATGGTCGCAGTGGCGATCGGCTGCTCCCCTGCTTCGGGGATGCCGGCTTATTGGCGAGTGATCTCCTCAGGGAGATTCCCGGCGCTCGTTACGACGTTTTCGCTCTTTAGAATATTGATCAATAACCCTTTGCTTGAGGAGTTTCTTTATGTTGACCGCCCGCGATATCATGACAAAAAATGTTCATACAGTCACGGCTGAGATGTCGATCGATGACCTGGCCCGTGCCTTTGTCGAGAAAAAAGTCAGCACCCTGCCGGTGGTCGATGCGGCAGGAACGCTGGTCGGGATTGTTTCGGCCACCGATTTGATTGAGCAGGATAAACCCCTGCATATCCCTACCGTCATTGCTATCTTTGATATGGTCATTTATTTGGAGAGTGAAAAGAATTTCCGTGACGAAGTCGAGAAGATGACAGCCCGGACCGTCGGCGAAATTTGTAAACGCGACGTGATTACCTGCTCCCCTGGCATGGAGGTCGCCGACATCGCCGCCCTGATGACCGGGAAAAAGGTTCATTTGCTGCCGGTTGTTGAAGACGGGAAGCTGATCTGCGTCGTCGGCCGTCATGACATTCTCCGCTCGATGAATCTTTAAGTGCAAAGTTTCACTTTTTTCACCACATCTCCGGAAGGTACCGAAGCGCTGGGACGGCGCCTTGGCGCGATCCTTTCTCCGCCGGCGTTGCTCCTTTTAAGCGGCGACCTCGGGGCCGGCAAGACCTGTTTTGTGCGTGGACTTGCGCGCGGTCTCGACGTTGCTGCCGATGAACCGGTCACCAGTCCCACTTATGCCCTGATGCACCATTATCAGGGGCGTCATGACCTTTACCATTTTGATCTGTATCGCCTCTCCGGTTGGGGAGATTTACTCGAAATCGGTTTTGATGAATATGTCGAATCGGGCAAGATCGTCGTTGTCGAATGGGCCGAGCGCGCCGGTGGTGCCGGCTTGGAAGGCTTGGAAATTTCCTTTTCTTTGCAGGGTGAGAACAACCGTTCGATTGAAGTCACTGCTACGGCGGCAAGGGATATCGCCTTGCTCCAGAAGTTGGCAGTCAGATCCTGAAAAAACGTTTTGACCGACTGCAACTTATCTGATATGAAAGGTCTTCTTGAGTGTTATTTCGTTAGATCGTTCCGGTGACGGGTCCGTCGCATAATCGAAAGAAGGAGGATGCACAAGTATGGCTCTGGTGGTGCAGAAGTACGGTGGGACATCTATGGGTTCTATCGAGCGGATTCGCAACGTCGCCAAGCGTGTCGCCAAGACCTACGACGAAGGAAATGATCTGGTCGTGGTGGTTTCGGCGATGTCGGGGGAGACCAATAAGCTGGTAGCTCTGGCCCACGAGATGTGCGAATTTCCGAGTGAGCGCGAATATGATGTGATGGTCGCCACCGGTGAGCAGGTCTCGATGTCGCTGCTGGCGATGGCCCTTCAGTCCATGGGCTACAAGGCGAAGAGTTACTGCGGGTTTCAGTTACCGATCATCACCGATAGTGCCTTCTCGAAAGCGCGCATTGAAGAGATCGACGATAAACGAGTGCGCGAGGATCTGAAAAACGGAGTGATCGTGGTTGTTGCCGGTTTTCAGGGGATCGACCGGCAGGGGAACCTGACGACTCTCGGGCGCGGCGGTTCCGATACTTCCGCCGTCGCTGTTGCGGCCGCTATGAAGGCGGACGTTTGCGAGATTTACACCGATGTCGACGGAATCTACACCACCGACCCGAGAATTGTTCCGGAAGCCTCGAAGCTGGAGAAGATCTCTTACGACGAGATGCTGGAGATGGCATCGCTCGGTTCCAAGGTACTACAGATTCGTTCTGTTGAGTTTGCCAAGAAATATGACGTCGTAGTTCATGTCCGTTCAAGTTTCAATGACAATCCAGGAACCCTGGTGACGAAGGAGGATGCCGAGATGGAGGCAGTGCTGGTTTCGGGGATCACTTACAATAAGGATGAAGCTAAAATTTCGGTTCTTCGCGTCCCTGACCGCCCCGGAATTGCGGCGAAGCTCTTCTCGCCCCTCTCTGCGGCGAATATTACCGTCGACATGATCATTCAGAACGTTTCCCATGACGGCCTGAATGACATGACCTTTACCGTCCCCAAGTCTGACTTTAAAAAGGCCCTGAAGATCGTTCAGGAGACAGCAACGGAGATTGGCGCCGGCAGTGTCACCAGTGACGAAAATATTGCCAAGGTCTCGATCATCGGCGTGGGGATGCGGTCGCACTCCGGGGTCGCCTGCAAAATGTTTGAAACCCTGTCCAGTGAAGGGATCAATATTTTGATGATCTCCACCAGCGAGATCAAGATCTCCTGCATTATCGAAATGAAGTACTCAGAACTGGCGATCCGGGTTCTGCATGAAGCGTTTGGCCTCGACAAGTTGAGTGTCAAAGCGGAATAGATGCGTTGAACGGATCCCAGGGTGTTGTGAATGAGCAGGGGCGCAGAGGATTGCGCCCCTCAATTCATTGTGAAGGGTGGAAATATGAGTCTGGTTAAAATCTACGACACAACGCTGCGCGACGGTACACAGGCGGAAGATATCTCTTTTTCGGTCGAGGATAAAATCCGTATCGCTCAAAAACTTGATGAACTCGGTGTCCATTATATCGAAGGTGGTTGGCCGGGATCCAACCCCAAGGATATCGCCTTTTTCAAGGAGATTCGTTCGGTCAAGCTCAAACAGGCCAAGATTGCTGCTTTTGGCTCACCCGTCGCGCCAAGACCACGCCCGATCAAGACAACAATATTATTACCCTGGTCCAGGCTCAACCCGATGTCGTGACCATCTTTGGCAAGACCTGGGATTTTCATGTCCGCGAAGCGTTACGCATCTCTCTCGATGAGAATCTTGAGCTCATCTATGACTCTCTGGCTTATCTGAAAGAGCATGTCGGCGAAGTGATCTACGATGCCGAGCACTTTTTTGACGGTTATAAAGCCAATCCCGAATATGCCCTGCAAACGCTCCTGGCCGCACAAAAGGCCGGTGTCGATTGTATTGCCCTCTGCGATACCAATGGCGGGACTCTCCCCCATGAATTTCCGGCGATTATCAATGCCATCAAAGCCGTCATCTCGACCCCCTTGGGGATACATACCCATAACGATGGGGATTGCGCTGTTGCCAATTCTTTGGTGGCGGTCGATCTCGGGATCGTTCAGGTGCAGGGGACGATCAACGGCTTTGGCGAACGCTGCGGTAATGCCAATCTCTGTTCGATCATCCCGGCTCTGCGTTTGAAGATGGGAAAAGAGTGCATCAGCGACGAGCAACTCCGTAACCTCCGTTCGGTCTCGCGTTATGTCTTTGAGTTGGCTAACCTGGTGCCGCATAAGCATCAAGCGTATGTCGGCAACTCAGCCTTTGCTCATAAAGGCGGGGTGCATGTTTCGGCCATTCAACGCCACCCCGAAACCTACGAGCATATCCGCCCGGAGCTGGTCGGCAATCAGACGCGTGTTCTCGTTTCGGACCTTTCCGGTCGGGCCAATGTCCTGGCAAAGGCCGAAGAGTTCAATCTCAATGTCGACAGTAAAGATCCGATAACGCTGGAGATTCTTGAGAACATCAAGGAGATGGAGAACAAGGGTTATCAATTCGAAGGGGCGGAAGCTTCCTTTGAGCTGATTATGCGCCGCGCCCTCGGGACGCTGCGCCACTACTTTTCGGTCATCGGGTTCCGGGTCATCGACACCAAGCGCCGGGAAGATGATGTCCCGACCTCGGAAGCAACCGTCCAGATTAAAGTCGGCGGACGGATCGAACATACGGCGGCAGAGGGGAATGGACCGGTCAATGCTCTCGACAACGCGATCCGTAAAGCCCTCGAAAACTTCTATCCGCAGCTGCGGGAGATGAATCTCCTCGATTATAAAGTGCGTGTCCTCCCGGCCGGGAAGGGGACGGCTTCGATGACCCGGGTTTTAATTGAGTCGGGAGATGAAAATTCGCGCTGGGGGACGGTCGGGGTCAGCGATAATATTATCGATGCGTCCTACCAGGCTCTTATCGACGCCATCCAGTACAAGTTGCTCAAGGATGAACAGTTGATTTAAACTTTTGGTCGAAGGGGGAGGGGATGCGCGGCTCAGGTTTAATACTTTTTCTCTTCCTTGTCATAGTGTGTTTTCATTACAGCCGGTGGGCGTTTCCTGAAAAGGAAAACCTGCCGGCTGTAATGCGTTTACAGCCGCAATTGGCGACGGTTGCTGTCGCTGAAAGTGACGGAAGTTATCGCCTTTACCAATTTCATGACGGTGGCAAGTTGGGTGACGTCATAGAATTGACGAATGAATTTTCAGCAGAAGAAAAGAAGATTGAAAAATTCCATGCAGAGCCGATCTTTTCCGGAGAAATCATTAAAGTCATGAAAATAGAAGGGGAATCTTTTCGTCTCGAACGCTCATGGCTCCCGGCGCGGCACCGTATTTTGCTACGCATTCCTTTGCATCCGGATAGGATGAACGCCTTTGATTGGGAGGCGTTACCGGGAATCGGCCCGAAATTGGCGATAGCCATCACGAACGACCGTCAAAAAAATGGCGATTTTAAAGAATTCTTAGCGCTGGAAAGGGTTAAGGGGGTTGGAGCGAAGAAGTTAGAGGCTTGGCAGGAGTATTTCATAGAAAAAAGCGGTCAAGATGAAAAGTGAAAAGTAAAGTTAGAACAGCTACTTAGAAAGAGGAAGAAAAGATCTCCCTGCGGATAATGAAAAGTGGCATGACTAGTGTAATTGGTTCCTTACACTCGAAGAGTCAGGCCAGGAACTGATCATTAGCTGAAAAAAGGGAGAAAGATCATGACATGTCCGAAATGTAGAGGGAGGATGTACTCCGAGAAATTTTATGATTTTGTCCGCGCCTTCAGCGCTTGGAAATGTACTTGCTGCGGGGAGGTTCTCGACCCGATTATTGTTGCTAATCGTATGCGCCAACGGAATACCCTGGCGGGTTAGCATTGTTCTGACAAGGGGTTGAATATAAAGCAAGAAGGGTGGTGACCGGTAGGTTACCACCCTTCTTGCTTTTGCTGCCGATCAGGAATTACTGATATTCGATCTTCTTAACCCCGTTCAGGGCTGCAACCGTTAAGGAGAGCTCTCGACCCATGCGCTTGCGATGCTGGGTCAGGATAAATTTGTAATGCGTCTCTCCGCTGCGCGGCTGCAGGCTGCATGAAACATCTGTGACGATCATCTTGTAGCGAAGAAAAATTTCTTCCAATTGAGGATAGATATCGATCCCTTCGTCGGTCTCGACGCGAAAAGTGAGATAGCGATCTTTATGGATATAGGGTTCGAGCCTCTTCAGGAAGATCAGGGCGCTGATCGCGATGACCGTGCTGACAATCGTCGGAAGATAAAGCCCGAGGCCGAAGCCCATGCCGATGGCTGCCGCCAGCCATAAACAGGCCGCTGTGGTCAGTCCGCGGACGCTCAGCCCGTCCTTGAGGATGACGCCGGCGCCGATGAAGCCGATGCCTGCGATGATTTGTGCAGCAATCCGCGAGGGGTCAATTCGTAAAATACTGGTTCCGGGGATCTGTCCATATTTAAGATAGACGCTCTCGGAGATAATCATCATCAAACAACTGGCGAGAGCAACGAGAAGATGCGTGCGCAATCCGGCAGGCCGCCCGTGTTTTTCTCTTTCCATGCCGACCAATGCGCCAGCAAGGGCAGCCAGGAGCAGTTTGATGATGATGGTAAGAAAGGATGGGCTAAAGGTATTAAGTTCGTGCAGCATCAAGGGTACCTCGGAAAGATTACAATTTTTTTCTGCTCTTTAGCAGGGCGATGGCAAAAACCAGCCCAGCCCCCAGGGTATTTGCAACGAAATCTTTCCAGTCCGCCTGACGCGAGGTGGAGAGGGTCTCTTGTGCGACCTCCATCAGGAGACCGAATCCAATGGTGAAGAGAAATCCCGTGGTCCAGCCCTTGCGGTGATCTTTCAGCAGTGACCGAAAAAAATTTCCGGAGAAGAACATGAGGATTGCATAAGCTGAAAAATGCTGGAGTTTATCCCAGGCAAAGACCCGCGGGACGGTGGGAAGGTGCGACGCCAGTGACGACCACAAAAGGCCTCCAATCCAGGCCGCCAGCAGCGCCGCATACAGGACTAATGCAACCTCGTCGCTAATAAAGGGTGCCGATTTATTCTTTTTCTCGTGGCGCTGCCCTGTCGGCATGCGTAAGTACCCTTTCAATCCCTGTTGTGAATGAGCAAAGAATATCTGCCGTTAGCGGAAAAAACAACAACGAAGTCGTGCTAAAAGTTCTCGTCGCAGAAATGGCCGTACCGGGAAGTCGGTACGGCCATTTCTGCGCTACGAATTATCTTATATCTGTACCTTTAGGATTTTTTGGAAAACTTTTTCCGCTCGTTCTCCGTCAGATACTTTTTGCGCAGACGAACATTCTTCGGTGTGACCTCTACCAACTCATCGTCATCGATAAACTCAAGAGCTTGTTCGAGGGTCAGAAGGCGGGGCGGGATGAGGCGAATGGCTTCATCGGCACCGGAGGAACGAACGTTCGACAGCTTCTTTTCACGACAGGCGTTGACGACCAGGTCGCTGTCTTTAGCGTTCTGCCCGATAATCATCCCTTCGTAAAGTTCTGTGCCGGGGGAGATAAAGAGCAATCCGCGCTCTTGCAGACTCCAGAGGGAGTATGCAACCGAGACGCCGGCTTCGATCGAGACGAGGGTGCCATTCTTGCGACCGGAAATCGGTCCTTTGTAAGGAGCGTACTCGTGGAACGTATGGGTCAGGACGCCGGTACCGCGGGTGTCAGTCAAGAACTCGGTACGGAAACCGATGAGGCCGCGCGCCGGGATGATGAATTCGAGGCGATTGATGCCGTCCATCGGCTGCAAAGAGACCATCTCTGCCTTGCGGGGTCCGAGCTTTTCGATGACCGTCCCCTGATATTCTTCCGGAACATCGACCACCAGATATTCCATCGGTTCGCACTTGACGCCCTCGATCTCCCGGAAGATAACTTCCGGTTTGGAGACGGCGAGCTCAAAACCTTCACGCCGCATATTTTCAATGAGGATCGAGAGGTGGAGTTCACCACGTCCCGAGACTTTGAAAGTGTCAGTACTATCGGTATCTTCGACCCGCAGGGAGACATTGGTGCGGAGTTCACGGAAGAGGCGGTCGCGGATATTGCGGGAGGTGACGAGTTTTCCCTCTTTACCGGCAAAGGGGGAGGTGTTGACCATGAAGTTCATCGACAGGGTCGGTTCGTCGATGCAGACATAAGGGATGCCAACCGGATTGGTTGCCGACGCAAGGGTCTCGCCGATACCGATTTCATCAAAACCGGCGATGGAGACGATGTCCCCGGCAATGGCTTCGGGAATGTCGATCTGCTTGAGGCCTTCATAGCCGAGCAGTTTGCTGATGCGCCCCTTGCTGATCGTACCGTCGCGGTGGACTAGAGAAATGTTCTCACCGGTCTTCACCGTGCCGGCGAAGATCTTGCCGGTGGCAACGCGGCCGATATATTCATTGTAGGCAATACTCGAGACCAGCATCTGGAAGGGGGCGGCAGGGTCGGCGACCGGCGGAGCGACCCGCTCGCGGATCATGTCAAAGAGGGGTTGCATGCCGACCGCCGGTTCTTCGAGGGTGCGTTTGGCATAGCCCTGCTTGGCGCTGGCAAAGACCACCGGAAAGTCGAGTTGATTCTCGTCAGCATTGAGTTCACAGAAGAGGTCAAAGACCTGATCGACGGACCATTCCGGGCGAGCGCCGGGACGATCGATCTTGTTAATAACGACGATCGGTCTGATGCCGAGATCAAGGGATTTTTTCAGGACAAAGCGGGTCTGCGGCATCGGTCCGTCAAAAGCATCGACGAGCAGCAGCACCGAGTCGACCATCTTCAGGACGCGTTCGACTTCGCCGCCAAAGTCGGCATGACCAGGGGTGTCGACGATATTGATCTTCATTTCATCGATGTGGATGGAGAGATTCTTGGAGAGGATGGTGATGCCACGTTCCTTCTCCAGGTCGTTGCTGTCCATGACCCGTTCGGTGATAACCTGATTTTCGCGATAGACTCCGGACTGGCGTAACATGGCGTCAACCAGGGTCGTTTTGCCATGGTCAACGTGGGCGATAATTGCAATGTTGCGGATATTCTCGGACATGATCATTCCTTCGTGAGAGCTTACAGATACGGCAAAGTCCTCTTTTATAATTGAAAATTTTTAAAATTACAAGGTAAAAGTTCGTAAAATCAAGGTTTTTTCGATTCTTGCCAGTACCGGGACTTCTTGGTAAACTTTCCTCGCTGCATAATCGAGCTGTAAGGAGTGACGATGACAATACCTGTGGACAGTTTGAGGGTCGCGATTGAGGATTTGTCCTGGCAGTGCGATCCAAACCTTTTTGACTTTGAGACGACGGCGAACCTCCCTTGCCTGGAAGAGACCCTCGGTCAGGAACGGGCACTGGCTGCCATCGATTTCGGTTTGGGAATGCACGACAGCGGCTACAACATCTTTATCCTTGGTGAACCCGGCACAGGCCGTTCTTCGGCCATCCGCAAGATTCTCGGACGGCGCGCTGTCTCTCAAGCTGTTCCTGATGATTGGTGCTACGTTAATAATTTTCAGGATAATACCCGGCCGCTGCAAATCAATCTCCCGGCCGGGAATGGCCGTAAAATTCACCGCGACATGGAAAATCTCGTTTTGCGACTGGCGGAAGAGATCCCCAAGGTCTTTGAAAGCAAAGAATACGAAAAGCACAAGAACGAAATATCCGGAGAATTTCAGGAAAAGAACCGGCGGTTATTTCAGGAGATGGATGAAACGGCCAGTGAGCAGGGCTTTATTCTGCAACGCTCGGTCAACGGCCTGGCTCTGGTGCCGGTGCGGGATGGAAATCCCCTGACGCAGCAGGACTTTGAAAATCTCACCGCCGAGGAACGCAGTGACCTTGACTCGCGCGGGACGGTGTTGCAGGGTCGTCTTAATGAAGTGCATCGGCAGGCGCGCGATCTTGAAAAAGAGTTGCGGCTCGCCATGTCGACCATGGAGAAAGCGGTGCTCCTTGCTTCGGTCGGGCACCTCTTTGAAGAGTTGTGTGAGCGCTACGCATCTTACCCGAAAGTGATCGATTACTTTGATAACTGTAAAAAGGATATTCTGGAGAGGATCGACGAGTTTCGTCCGATCGAAGAACCGGCCATCAAGCTTCCCGGTTTGAAGTTCGGCAGTAATGAACGCCCGACTTTCGAGCGTTACAAGATCAATCTCCTCCTCGACAATCATGAGGAGCAGGGGGCGCCGGTCATCTATGAAGCGAATCCGACCTATTTTAATCTCTTCGGCCGGATCGATCACCTGATTGAAATGGGGAATGCCGTTACCAACTTTACCATGATCAAGGCTGGTGCCCTGCATCGCGCCAATGGTGGTTATCTGATCCTCGACTGCCGGGAGCTCCTCCTCTCCCCCTTCTCCTACGATGCCCTGAAGCGGGCGATTCGCAATCGTGAGATCAAGATTGAAGATGTTACCGAGCAATATCGCTTTATTGCCACCGTGTCACTCAAACCGGAAGCGATCCCGCTGAATTGCAAAATCATCATTATCGGTACGCCGGAGCTTTACTATCTTCTTCACCACTACGATCCGGATTTCCGGAAGTATTTCAAGACCAAGGCGGAATTTGACGGGCGGATGGACAATAGCCAGGAGAACGCCCGGCAGTATGCCTCCTTTGTTGCAGCAAAATGTTCCGAAGAAACGCTCCTCCCCTTTGCCGCCGATGGCGTGGCGCGCATTGTCGAATATTCTGTGCGGTTGATTGCCGATAAAAAGCGGCTCTCTTCCCGCTTCCTCGATATTGCCGACCTGATTCGCGAAGCATCCTTCTTTGCCGGTCGCGACACCGCTGCAAGTGTGACTCGTAAACATGTCGATCTCGCCGGTGAGGCGCGAATTTACCGCTCCAACCAGATGGAGCAGCGCATTCAGGAATTGATCGATGAAGGCACGCTGCTCATCGATACGACCGAGGCGGTGGTCGGGCAGGTGAATGGCCTGTCGGTTTATCAGCTCGCCGATTACGCTTTTGGCCGTCCTTCGCGGGTGACGGTCCGTACCTATCTCGGGCGTAGCGGCGTTGTCAATATTGAGCGGGAAGTCAAGCTGTCCGGACCGATTCATGACAAAGGCGTCTTGATTCTGACCGGATTTCTCGGGGATCGTTTTGCCCAGGATAAGCCCCTGGCGCTGGCTGCGACGATCTGTTTCGAGCAATCCTACAGTGGCGTCGAAGGGGATAGTGCTTCTTCGACCGAGCTTTATGCCCTCCTTTCCTCTTTGGCTAACGTACCGATCCGGCAGGGGATTGCCGTCACCGGTTCGGTCAATCAGCGCGGTCAGATTCAGCCGATCGGCGGCGCCAACGAAAAGATCGAGGGATTCTTTGCCGTCTGCAAACATCGCGGTCTTGACGGCACGCAAGGGGTGATCATCCCGATTCAGAACGTCCAAAATCTCATGCTCAAGGAAGAGGTCGTGACCGCTGTACGTGACCAACTCTTTACAATCTGGGCCGTCGCCAGCATCGATCAGGGGATGGAGATCCTCACCGGGGTCAGCGCCGGGGTGCGTCAGGAGGATGGCAGCTGGACCGCTGAGAGTATCAATGCCAGAGTGGACAGCCGGCTGCGGCAAATGTTTGAAACGCTCAAAAGGGCAGGGGACAGCAAAGATAAAGAATGATGTGCTTTTTTTGCGGAGCGAAGGGATAAAGGATGAATATAAACGTTTTGCAACTCCTGCTACTTTTGTTTTTTTTCTTGCCGGGTTTGGCTGCGGCCGGCCTCGCCGACCGGGTGCAGGAACATCGCTTTGCCAACGGTCTGACTCTGCTCGTCGTCGAGCGTCACGATGCACCGACGTTGGCAGCTTATATCACCCTGCGCGTCGGTTCTGTCGATGAAACGAGTGAAAACCGGGGCGTTGCCCACCTCTTGGAGCATATGCTCTTCAAGGGGACCAAGACCCTTGGCACCAAGGATTACCGGCGCGAAAAGCCCCTCCTTGATGCGATCGAGGCCGCTGGCGCCGAATATGATCGCCTCCGCCTGGCGCCGCAGCAGAACGCCAGTCGCATCGCCGAGCTTGAGGCACAGCTGAAGACGCTGCAGGAAGAGCGCCGTCAATATGATGTCCCGCAGGAGGTGGCCGAGCTTTACGCCAAAAATGGCGGGGTTGGCTACAATGCTTTTACCAGTAAGGATCTGACCAGTTACGTTATCGAGCTCCCCGCCAACAAACTCGAACTCTGGGCGGCCATCGAATCGGACCGGATGCGTCACTCCATCTTCCGTGATTTTTACACGGAGCGGCAGGTGGTCATGGAAGAGCGCCGCCGTTCCTACGACAGTAATCCTGATGGCCTCCTTTACGAAAATTTGCTGGCCACTGCCTTTACTCTCCATCCCTATCGGCATCCGATCATCGGCTGGATGTCTGACATCGACCATTTGAGTCTGGAGAAGACCCGGGCTTTTCATGAGCGCTATTATGTCCCGGCGAACACCGTCATCGCGCTGGTCGGCGATGTCGATTTTGCCGCCGCCAAGGCGATGGTCGAGCGCTACTTTGGTCAGATCCCGGCCGGCATGCCGACCCTGCCGATCGTTGCCGGCGAGCCGGAGCAGCGTGCGGAGAAGAGGACCGCGATCACTTTCGATGCTGAACCGCGGGTGATGATCGCTTATCACAAGCCGACCCTGCCGAGCCGCGACGATTATATCTTTGATCTGATTAATGGCCTGCTTGGCGAAGGCCGAACCTCCCGTCTTTATCAAACGCTGGTCGTCAAGGATCAGCTCGCCGCGACTATCTCGACCTTTACTGCGCCGGGTTCACGCTACGACAATCTCTTTGTCATCAAGGCGACGCCGCGCGCGCCGCATACCTCTGTGGAAGTGGAAACGGCTATCTATCGTCAATTAAAGCGGCTGGCGGATGAAGAAGTCGGTGGCGCGGAGCTTGATCGCGTGCGCAACCGCTTGCGCGTCGACTTTTTGCGAAATCTGCAGAAGAACAGTGCCCTCGCGCATATGCTCACCTACTACCAAACTGTCGCCGGCGATTGGCGCTATCTCGTTCGTTACGATGAGGAGCTGGCGAGTATTACCCCGGCGGAGATCCAGGCGGCGGCGCGCCGCTATTTTACCCCGGAAAATCGCACCGTCATCACTCTTGCCCGCACCGGAGGTGGTGAATGAAAAAGATATTGTCTCTGGCTTGCTTTCTTATCGTCCTGTTGGTCGGCTGTAGCGCGCCCACTTTCCGCCCCGATCAGATCTCGACCCCACCGTTGCACTTCGCGGTACCGCAGATTGAACCGATTCTTTTGACCAATGGCATCCGCGTCTACTTCAAGGAGGATCACGAACTCCCCTTGATTCAGCTAGCGGTGCTGGCGCCTGGGGGGACGATTGATGATCCGGCAGAGAAGGTCGGTTTGGCCAGCCTTCTGGCGCGGGGGATGCGCACCGCCGGGACCGGGAGCCGCACAGCCGATCAGGTCGATACTGATCTCGAACAGTTGGCCGCCGATCTTTCTATTGCCGCCGATACCTATGCCCTGACCCTTGATCTCTCTTTTCTAGCCAGCGATCTTGCGCATGGGCTCGATCTGCTGCAGGAGGTGCTGCGCTCCCCGGCTTTTGAGCCCGAGCGGATTGAATTGGCCCGCAAACAGATGCTTGAAGCGATTCGCCGCCAGAACGACCATCCGCAGACGATCGCCAGTCGGGAATTGCTGAAGGCGGTTTATGGCGAGCATCCGCTCGGGCGTACTCCGACCGAAGCGACCGTGCAGGCCATCAGCCGAGGCGATCTTCTTGCCGCTTATCAAGCCACCTTTTCACCGGAAAAACTCTGGATCGCCGTCTCCGGTGACTTTGACCGGACGCAACTCCTTGCCGAGTTGGAAGCCCGTTTTGCTTCCTGGCCCGCACAGAAGGTTGTGCCCCGTCTCCTCCCTCCC
>JAXMLA010000247.1:0-1230 GCA_034370465.1 Desulfuromonadales bacterium | reverse complement strand
CATGTGACCCCATCGTTGACGATGTTGGGTTTCGTTCCTCAACCCAACCTACAAGGCTATCCGGCCTCCGGTCTCATCGTGTTCCTCCACGGTTTGCCAACCCACTGTTGGAGGAGGGAGGCTTCCCTCTGCGCATGCGGGAAGATCCACAGCCCCTTCTTTCCCATGTAGAGTTCCGCACTCTTTTGAAGTGTGCGGAAGAGACGTTGGACTCGCTGCCTGAGTTCCGGCGCGCCCTCATAGGCGTACACGAGTCTGCCGATCCGAACCGTGCCTTCTGAAACGGTGCAGCTCGGCGAGTACTCTATCACTGGATTCTCGGCTATCCTAACAACTGCATATCCAGTTTCCAGTAGCACAAATTTCACATCTCCTCCACATTCCACAGGAACGAGATAGCGCATCTCAACGGGGGCCTTAGGTAGAAGATCCTTCCATGATGTTACTTCGCGCAGCAACATATTCTCGGGACGTCCGTATGCCAGCATCCAATGGACACTAGGAAAAACGTCTAACACAGCCTTGGCGATCACTTCGCAGTCGTGGTTCATGGCGAAGTAGTTAAACTGCAAGGACATTCGCAGCACCTCTCAAAATCTTCTGTGTCGTTTTGGGGCCGGCTTCCAGTCGAGGTACTTGTCAGGATTGATGAGCGAAGGCCCCACGCCTCTCTTGTCGTGGTAGATGATATCTACACCGTCGCCAACGACTTTGCGGAGATCCTCTATTGCGCCACGTTCTCTAGCACTGGGGTGGTATCCCCCGCGAGAACGCATGTCTCCGACTTGGTGGATCCGCCCGCTGTCTTCGAGGTTATCTACGATCCGGTACTCCGTGTCTCGGCCGTCCTTGTAGACACGAACCTCCTGTCGTCCATGAACGACATCGGTGATATCCTTCTGCACCTTCGCATGTTCCGGACCGCCACCCCGGCCACCTCGTCCACGACGGCCCTCACTCTTTGCGGCTTGTGGTGCGACAGGCCCATGCCCCGACCTCTCCACAACCTCAAACCCGCGCCCCTTCCCGCCACCTCCCGCCTCTGCCGCCTCGCGGGTGGCCTTCTCGGTGGTCTCCCCGACGACTTTCCTCCAAGCCGTCGCACCGGCCTGCGCCAGCTCGTCGCTCTTGTCGATGACCTTGCCGACCTTCTTGGCCTTGCCTCCGAGACCTCCGGTGGCTACCGCCATCGCGAAGTTGGTCCCGTAGTTCTTGAGAACCTGAGAATCC
>JAXMLA010000246.1:0-1925 GCA_034370465.1 Desulfuromonadales bacterium | reverse complement strand
CAATCACGTGCTGGAGCAGGCCTGGTAGATCCAAACGTGCGACTCGGGGCAATGCGGAGACCCTGCCTTTCGGCGCGGAGTAGTCAAGTAGTCAGGGGCCCCCAAGGGGTCTGACACCTCGCCAGGGTTCTCAATGCTCTTGCGCACGAGCGTTATTCTTGATTTACAGATCCCACGAGAGAAAGATTGAACCAGGACATTGTAAGAACAAAAAAATAATTTCATCAGACTACAACAAAAGGGGCCCTCATGGTAACAGGGTATCTTCCCAGACAACCCTAAAACCAGGAGGACCCCATGAACGATGAACTGGAGCGCTTGAAGATGTTTCGTGACCTACGTGCTGAGATCAGAGGTTCCTCGCAGCACTTGGTGGTCGGCATCGATGTGGCCAAGGACAAGCACCACGCCTTCTACGGCACGGCCAACGGAAAGACGCTACGCAAGCGCTTCGTCTTCGAGAACCGGCGCGCTGCCTTTGACGAGCTTCGGGCCTTGGCCCGAGACCTGGCAACACGGCACTCGCTCACGAAGACCGTCTACGGCTTGGAACCCACGGGAGTCTACCACAAGCCGCTCTTGGAGTACCTGCTTGGCCAAGGGGACCACGTGGTTCTGATCTCCCCGGTGGCCGCTTGCCGCAATCGGGAGTCGCTCGACGGTCGTTGGGACAAGAACGATACCAGCGACTCGGCCAACGCCGCCGACTTGCTGGGACAAGGCAAGTACCTGTTCGCGGACGACCCGGAGGCGGACCTTCGGGAACTCAGAAGCCTCGTGCGTACACGGGCCCGCATGCGCAAGCTGGAGCACATGCTGCGCATGCGGATCCGCAACTGTTTGATCGCTGAGTACTTTCCGGAACTCGAAAGCGGCTACGACAAAGGCGGCCAGGACCGCGTGGTGCTGCGCGTGGTGAGCCGTTGCTTCGATCCCGCCGCGATCGCCGGGATGGAGTTCGAGGCCTTCTGGAACCGCATCGCCCAGCCGCGGTGGGGGAAAGCGCAGGAGGGACGGGTGCGGGCGGTCTGGGAGGGGGCCAAGGCGTCGGTCGGGTGTCGTCTGAATGACGCCGTGCGCTGGGAAGCCCCCAACCTCGTCAGCCGACTGGAGACGCTACGGGAGGACTTGAAAGAGGTCGAGCGGTGCACGGCGGACCTCGCCCAGCGGCTACCCGGCTACCCCAGCGTGATCTCCATCCCTGGGGTGGGACCGGTGCTGGCCGCCATGATCCTTGCGGCGGTCGGCGACCCGCAGCGCTTCCAACACCCCAAACAGGTGTTGCGCCTGGCGGGGCTGGACCTGTGTGCCAGCCGCAGCGGCAAGACGAGCGAGCGGGCGGTCCCGAAGATCTCCAAACAGGGGAAGGCCATGCTGCGGTATGCCTTGGTGCAGGCGGCGAAGATCGCCGTCCGCAGTAGCCCGGCGCTACGCGCCTACTACAGCAAACTGCTCCAGGGCCGAGAACAAGAGCGGGGGATCGGGCTCAAGCGCTTGGTCAAGGTGGCGGCCAAGCTCCTGGTCATCGCGTGGACGCTGATGCGGCGGGGGGAGACCTTCGACCCGGCGAAGATCCAGGCGTAGGCCGGTACGGCCCGAACAATTCGTTTTCGGCGAGGGTAGCCCGTGCACCTGCGTAGAGGCCTGGACCTCGAGGGGGACAATCCCGGGCCCCTCACCGAATCCCGAAGCTTGGATAAGGAGTGGTAGACGACCCCGTACCGGTATTGGGCGGGGGACGTCGGCGTGACAATAACGATCAGGCCCGGGATTCGCCGACGGTGAGGGACCGCCGATCTTGCAGACGGAAGGGAGCCGTTATCCCTCCGCCATGCCGTCCTTCGCCCTTGACACAATGCTTTTTATAACGACCTGAAATCATTAAGGAAACAACCTACTTGACCGGAGGGACATAGAGTGTCCCC
>JAXMLA010000245.1:0-1192 GCA_034370465.1 Desulfuromonadales bacterium | reverse complement strand
CGCCCCTCTCTGCTGCTAGCGGAGCCGCTGAAGGAAGTGAGTGAGGCGGAAGATCTTTAAAAACCAAACAACCGATAGGTGTAGGTGCTTGCTGTGCTGGAGGTGGTGGTGGGTAGTCGTCTCGAAATCGAAGAGGCGATTGCTGGTCTGGGTTGAAAGACTTGGGCTGAGTTCTGAGCGGAGTGCGAAAGCATGACGTGAAGGATCTGCTGCTGCTGGATGCTAATAAGTATGAGAAGCAAGCGCTTACACGAGTAATACAGTAAGGTTAAATGCAAATTTAGCCTCTGAGATTCGTTTGAGCGAGAAGTAAACAGACAGATTGAACTGAAGAGTTTGATCCTGGCTCAGATTGAACGCTGGCGGAATGCTTTACACATGCAAGTCGAGCGGCAGCGCGGGGGCAACCCTGGCGGCGAGCGGCGAACGGGTGAGTAATGTATCGGAACGTACCCAGTCGTGGGGGATAACTATCCGAAAGGATAGCTAATACCGCATACGTCCTGAGGGAGAAAGCGGGGGACCGTAAGGCCTCGCGCGATTGGAGCGGCCGATATCGGATTAGCTAGTTGGTGAGGTAAAGGCTCACCAAGGCGACGATCCGTAGCTGGTCTGAGAGGACGACCAGCCACACTGGAACTGAGACACGGTCCAGACTCCTACGGGAGGCAGCAGTGGGGAATTTTGGACAATGGGGGCAACCCTGATCCAGCCATTCCGCGTGAGTGAAGAAGGCCTTCGGGTTGTAAAGCTCTTTCAGCAGGAACGAAACGGTGGCCCCTAATACGGGCTACTAATGACGGTACCTGAAGAAGAAGCACCGGCTAACTACGTGCCAGCAGCCGCGGTAATACGTAGGGTGCGAGCGTTAATCGGAATTACTGGGCGTAAAGCGTGCGCAGGCGGTTATGTAAGACAGGTGTGAAATCCCCGGGCTTAACCTGGGAACTGCGCTTGTGACTGCATAACTCGAGTGTGGCAGAGGGGGGTGGAATTCCACGTGTAGCAGTGAAATGCGTAGAGATGTGGAGGAACACCGATGGCGAAGGCAGCCCCCTGGGTCAACACTGACGCTCATGCACGAAAGCGTGGGGAGCAAACAGGATTAGATACCCTGGTAGTCCACGCCCTAAACGATGCGAACTAGGTGTTGGGGAAGGAGACTTTCTTAGTACCGCAGCTAACGCGTGAA
>JAXMLA010000244.1:0-1975 GCA_034370465.1 Desulfuromonadales bacterium | reverse complement strand
TTTTCCGGATGGCCGAGTTTGTTGTCCAGAATGACCAGTTCCCCAATGACGGCGCCCATGATCGTCTGTTTCAACTGGCGGCAAAGCGTTTCCACCTCCGGAAGTTCCGGCATGCGCTGTTTGATCCCTTCGATTTATTTGGCGGGATTGTAAACGAGGCATCCTTTCTGTCAAGAAAAATCAACAGGGATGTCAAGAGCAAATAGAAATGTCCGGTTTTGTAGCAAATGAATTGTCCGCTTTTTCTGTTCTTCAGGGAAGCCTGATTTTTGAACAGGAGGCAAGCGGCGGACGTGCGCTTTCCTCAATGGTTTTCAGAGTCAGGAGTTATCCACAGCCATTTTCCCGCAGCCTTTGCGGAGCATGGCGGGAGATGGTTGTGGGTAACTCCGTTCAAGCTGCCCTTTTTAGTTCTTTGAGTTTTCCTTGCCGGTCATAATCAGCCAGCTTTCTCGGACCGTGAAAGATGGCCAGTGAACCATCCAGATATCGATGGACCCGCACCCTGACCCTGACGTAATGGCAGCGATATTGGTTCTCCGGAATTTGCAGTTTCATCCCTTCGAAGCTGACACAGTTGTCGGCGCTGACGGTCCGCTCATCTTGTTCACACAGGACATCATCGATATTTTCCCCTATCCAGGAGACGAACGCTGATCCTTCTTCAGGGGCCGGCTGCATGAACTCGGCGTTGTGGGCGGGAAGATACACCTCTGCCAGATATCGGTTGGCGGCGTCCATATCGGTGATCCCATGAAAGGCCAACTCCTTGACGAGCCTGTCTTGATGAGTTCCAAATGCCCTCTCGCTGCGCCCCCGCGCTTCAGGAGAATAGGCAGGAATCATATGAATCCCCAAGTGCTTCATGGCGCGGCCAAACTGGGTCAACTGCGTTTTGCTGACCTTTCCCCCCTCCTTGGGCGTGTACCAGTAGTGGCTCCCCCGATCCGTGTACAGGGAACGGAAAAGACCCTTTTGAACAATCACCTCCCTTGCCCCCTGAAAGCTGCTCGCCGTTCCTTCCTCTTCCACAAAAAACATCGAATAATGCTCACTGTTCGCATCATCCATCGTCACGATTAAATCCCACTTCTTGCCGGGAACCCATTCATGATTGCTGCCATCCTGGTGCAGCATCATACCCGGCAAGTGCGCCCGATCCCTGCGTTTGCGGTGAACGCCACGCTTGGCAGCTTTTACAACCATCCCTTTTGATTGGAGTGCATTTTTCACCCACGTATAACTGCGAGAGCCACCCTCCTTGCAGTACCAACTGTAAAAATGCTTCACATTCCAGCCACGGTGACGACTCCGATACCGATCCACCACCGCCGTCACCTCATCCACCGGCGCGCGGCGAAAAGAGGCCTGGGTCAAACGCTTGTCCGACAAACCCTCTATCCCCAAGTCCTCGTATCGATTTATATGCCGCCGAAATGTCCGATCACATACCCCCAATATCTGCGCCGCTTCCGCCTGACTCAATCGACTCTCGCTCCATCCAAAATAAACCTCCTCAAATCGCATCTTCCGGATCTCCTGTAGCATCTCTGTCCGTCGCATACGTCACCTCCAACGGTGATCATAACAAACCGGACAGATTGTGTGCTATAAACCGGACATATCATTTGTCACTGACAGAAAAATTTTTGTTTGTCCAGGGATCGCAGTTTTATATGAATTTCACTTTATCATTCTCCGGAGCGTCAGCGAAAAAATAATGACCGCGGCAGAGTGTATAACTTATGTTGAGTTTTTTACAGGAACGGCTTATGATTCTCGACAATGAATAAAAAGGCGCACATGCGAGAGAGGCCGAACCAGATGAACCAGATGAATCAGATCAGAACGCTGTTCTGGCAGGACAATGCGGTCGTCATGATCGACCAGAAGGCCCTGCCGCTCGCGGAGCGCTTGCTTGTCTGCACCCGATACGAAGACGTCGTCGCGGCCATCAACGATCTGACCGTCCGGG
>JAXMLA010000243.1:0-7540 GCA_034370465.1 Desulfuromonadales bacterium | reverse complement strand
GGGGCAAGGAAGTTACTGACCTAAGAGACTCTGTTGCGCACGACATGCCTTTCGGTGGTATGAGATGTAATAAATTCAAAATATGGCATAACGAAGGGCGACAATATTTCGATATTTTTTTACCCGATCAGTTACGTTCCGAGAAGAATCGTATCCCCAAGCAACAGTTTACATTTAAGCAAGAAAGGTCTCTCAGTCAGTACATCAGGGAAAGGATGGACGATATAGATACCCTCGTTGAAACCCTATTTCCTATCCCGTATGGACATCCGCTAGTAGAGTAAACTGATCTTGTCAGTTATTCTTTTTAACACAGAGCAAGAGGACCTATAAATGCTCTTTGAGGAAAATTTAATGGGGGTGAGTCCTTGAAAATGGACGGTGAAATAGGATTTTTGAAAGGCCAACCAGTCAATCCAGCCGATCGCTGCGCTCCGGCTGATTTTTTCGTTATGCGTCTAAGGAGTTGTAGTGGCTGAGCCCACCGAAAAGACGATCAAGCAGCTATTCGCGTTATCCGGGAATATCTGTGCGTATCCCGGATGCCAACTCCAGATCGTTGAGCGTGCTGGCACTGTTACGGGTGAAATTTGTCACATAAAGGCAAGACATGCCGGCGGCCCCCGATTCGATGCCGTGCAGTCTGAGGAAGAACGGTACGCGTTCGCCAACCTCATTTTGCTGTGTCGCCATCACCATAAGGTAATCGACTCTGAGCCTGATCTTTACACCGTGGACGCTTTGACGGAAATGAAGTCGATCCACGAAAATGTCGCCGGTCGCCCTGAGACACAACAAGATGGGTTCTTCGCAAAGGTACTCCTCAACCAATTTCGGAGAATTTCCGTCACCAACAATTCCGGGAATGTTGCCATCAACAGCCCAGGTGCAATGCAAGCGCAAACGATTAACGTAAAGACCACAGCGAAGAAAATTTCCGTGAGCGCGCTGCCGGAGACAATTGGCGCCAATCAAGACGTCAGTCGATACGTACAGCATCTGATCAAGCGATACAACGAGTTCGCCGGTTCTGACCCCACACGAAAGACAAACTTCAGCTACGGCGCCATTTCACGAAACATAGAAAGCAATTTCGGGGCGGAATGGCGCATGCTGTCGCTTGAAAAGGCAAACGCACTCTTTGAGTATCTTCAAGGTCGCATCGCCAAAACGCGCCAAGCCAAAATCAATAAAGGGAAAGGCTACCGCGCCTTCTCCACCTACGGAGAATTTCTGGCCAAACATGAACGCTAAGCCGCATAACCCTGCGCTCAACCGGACCTGCGCGAAAAGCCGCGCAGGCCGGTTAGCTCCACGTTATATTTTTCAATGCCTTTTCATACCGCCGCCGCGTTGAAAAGCTAAGAACCGAAGAGGACCTTCATGCCGCGACTGACCGAACAGGAACAACAAGAGATCATCCGCTTTCTGGAGGCGGACAGGCCGTTGCCGGAGAAGTATCGCTTTCTGCTTTTTGAGGACAAGCGCGAGGTGGAACTGGTCTGGAACGGCAAGACGAGCGAGGTCTGCAATATCGTCCTGCCCTTCCAGGTCATCGAGCAGGTGGACGAACCGCGCGCGGAAAAGCCAGAAGACACAGCAATGCAACTGGATCTTTTTGACGCCCGCGGCCGCCAGCTCAAGGGCTGGACGAACAAGCTGATCTGGGGCGACAACAAGCTGATCCTCTCATCGCTGAAGAACGGTCCCCTGCGGGAGGAAATCGAAAAGCAGGGCGGCCTCAAGCTGATTTACATTGACCCGCCTTTTGACGTGGGCGCGGATTTCAGCATGGACATCGAGATCGGCCCTTCGACAGGCTCAGGGCAAGCTAACACCTTCACCAAGAAGCCCAACATCCTCGAAGAAATCGCCTACCGCGACACCTGGGGCAAAGGCGCGGATTCCTTCATCAGCATGATCTACGAACGGCTGGTACTCATGCGAGATTTGTTGGCGGAAGATGGGAGTATCTATGTGCATTGTGATTGGCGAGTGAATGGCCACATCCGTCTTGCGCTCGATGAAGTATTCGGAGGCATCAATTTTCGAAATGAGATCGTCCGACTCAAGTGCAACCCAAAAAACTATACGACGTCCGCGTTCGGCAACGTACATGACACTGTGTTCTTCTTTTCAAGGTCAGAGATGACGCAACTCAATCGGATTAAAGAAGAGCGCGACGAAGATCAGTTGGAGGATGATTTTCCTCAGGTCGAGCCCAAAACAGGACGCCGCTACACGACCGGCGCACTGCATGCGAGAGGTATTCGTTACGGGGCAACTGGAAACGCTTGGCGCAATGTAATGCCGCCCTCCGGCAACCACTGGCGCTATGTTCCCGAGACGCTCGATCAATTTGATGCCAAAGGACTAATTGAGTGGTCATCAACCGGCAATCCGCGACTTAAGCGCTACGCCGACGAAGACGAAGGAAAGGCAATCCAGACAATTTGGCCTTTCAAAGACCCGGGCGATCGAGCATCCGATTATGCCACCCAAAAACCCGAAGCACTCCTCGAACGCATCATCCAAGCCTCTTCCAACGAAGGCGACCTCGTCGCCGACTTCTTCTGCGGCTCTGGCACCACCGCTGCTGTGGCGGAAAAGCTGGGCCGCAAGTGGATCGTCACCGACCTGGGCAAGTTCGCCATTCACACCACCCGCAAGCGGCTGATCGGCGTCCAGCGGGAGTTGAAAGCCGAGGGCAAGGACTATCGCGCCTTTGAAATCCTCAACCTGGGCAAGTACGAGCGCCAGCACTACATCGGCGTCAACCCCAACCTGCGCGAGGTGGAACAGCAAAAGCAGTTGGAAGAAAAAGAAGCCGCCTTCGTCGATTTGATCCTGCGCGCCTACCGCGCCGAAAGGACCGAGGGCTTTAACACCTTCCACGGCAAAAAGGCCGGGCGGCTGGTGGCGGTCGGGCCGGTCAACCTGCCGGTGACGCGCCTCTTTGTGGAAGAGGTGATTCTGGAGTGCCGCCAGAAGCACATCACCCGCGTGGACATTCTGGGTTTTGAGTTCGAGATGGGCTTGTTCCCCAACGTGCTGGACGAAGCCCGCGCCAAGGGCATTGACATCGCCCCCAAGTACATCCCCGCCGAGGTCTTCGACAAGCGGGCGGTGGAAAAGAATCAGGTGGTCTTTCACGATGTGGCGGCGATCGAGGTCAAGCCGATCATCCAATACCCCCCTGATAAGGGGGGCAGGGGGGTTAGTTTCATCTCATACGATCCGGCATTGGTCGAGAAAGCCCGCGAAAATAGAAAAAATCCAACACCTGCCGAAAATAAGATATGGTTTGAGGTGCTGCAAAACAAGCGATTTGCCGATCTCAAGTTCACCCGTCAAAAGTCGCTGGATCAATATATCGTCGATTTCTATTGCGCTGAACTGATGCTGGCGATCGAAATTGACGGCGATAGCCATGCGGAACAGGCGGACTACGATCAACAACGCACTATGCGCCTCAACCGACTTGGAATCGGGGTAATCCGGTATGCGAACAGCGATATTCTGAATAATCTCGAAGGTATACATTTAGATTTGTCTGAAAAGATCAAGCTCAGGCAGAAAAAACCCCCTAAATCCCCAACCCCCTCTAACTCCCCCTTATCAGGGGGAGACGGGGGACTTCCCAAAGTGGCGGTGGAGCTGACCGACTTTTCGGTCTTTTACTCGCAGGATTCGATCGCCAACGCGGAGGCGACGCTCAAGGACAAAGCCAGCAAGATAGTGGTGGAAAAGGGGCAGATCGTGAAGGTGAGCAAGGACGCGAAGGGCATTGTCCGCCGCGAGGTGCTCACGAAAAAGTGGACGGACTGGATTGATTACTGGGCGGTGGATTTCAACTTTGAGAACAAGCGCGAGATTATCCGGGTGCCGATAAATCCTCCCAACCCTTTGACAAAGGGGGGGAGCGATGCGGGGGGATTTGAGGAAGTCTGGACCGGGGATTTCATCTTTGAAAACGAGTGGCAATCCTTCCGCACCAAGAAAGACCGCTCGCTGGAACTGACCAGCGTCTTTCACGAATGCGTTCCGGGGCGGCGCAAGCTGGCCGTCAAGGTGGTGGACATCTTCGGCAACGACACCATGACGATTGTGGAGGTTAGGATATGAGCGAGGAAACACTGACGCCAGAGCGCTTGCGCACCCGGTTGCGCGAGTTTAAGGAACAGCGCGGGGCGGAATATCACCTGCTGGCTTTGGGCTACTTCGGCTCCTACGCCCGCAACGAAGCCGCGGCGGAGAGCGACGTGGACATCGTGTTCGAGACCGATGCGCCCAACCTGTTCCGCACGTCCAGCATGCGGCTGGACTTGATCGAGTGGCTGGGCCGCCCCGTGGATATCGTGCGGCTGCGGGAAACGATGAATCCCCGCCTGAAGGCCCGCGTCGAACGGGAGGCCGTCTATGTTTGACCGGGCACTTATCGCCGAGAGGCTGGAGACCGTGCTGGAAGCGCTGGAGCGCATCCCCAGGCGATTCGAGGACATCGCACATCCGGAAGACTTTCGCGCCAGTGCGCACGGCATCGACCGCATGGACGCCATCTGCATGATTCTCATCGCCGCCGGCGAGGAGTTCAAGAATATCGACCGCAAGACGGAAGGCAAGCTGTTCAGCCGCTACCCCGCAATTGATTGGCGCGCGGCGATCGGCTTGCGGGACGTGATGGCGCACGGCTATTTCGACGTGGACACCGAGGAGTTGTTCAATATCTGCCGCGACGACATCCCCCGCGCGATCGAAACCCTGCGAACGATGATTGGGGACCTCAAGCATGGCGCTGCATAAAGACTTTCCCGAATCGCCCCACGCCATCCTCGACCCGGCCATCCGCTGGTTTCCGGCGGATGAAGCTCTGCGGGAGTCCAGTTCTGAAAAGCTGATGCCGCCCTTAGTGCCGCAACTGCGCCGCAAGGTGAAGGACTGGCGGGACAGCGGCTACGTGGGGGCGACGAACACGAGCAAGAGCCTGCTCAACTGGTGGTTCAACACCCCGCACCTGCTGCCCCGGACCGACGGCACAATGGCCGAGTTTCAGTATTACTTTGCCCAACGCGAGGCGCTGGAGACGATCATCTACCTGTACGACCTGGTGGGGGTAAAGGACAAGTTCGACATGATGCGCTTCGACGGTTCCGGCGCCGTCTCCACGGGCATGTTTGACGAGACCTGGCGGCGTTTCGTGGTGAAAATGGCGACCGGCACAGGCAAGACAAAGGTACTCAGTCTGGTTCTGGCCTGGAGCTTTTATCACAAGCTGTATGAGCCGGAGTCAGGCCTGGCGCGCAACTTTCTGGTGATCGCCCCGAACATCATCGTGTTGGATCGCATCTATAAGGATTTTCAGGGACTGCGCATCTTTTTGAAAGACGACCCGGTCTTGCCCGACAACGGCCTGGACGGACGCAACTGGCGAGACGATTTTCAACTGACCCTGCACGTGCAGGACGAGGTGCGCATCACCCGGCCCACGGGCAATATCTTCCTGACCAACATCCACCGGGTCTATGCCGGAGACGACATACCCGCATCGCCTGATGACGAAGACACGATGGATTATTTCCTGGGCAAGCGGCCCAGCGGCGCGACCACCGACTCCAAGGTGGACTTGGGCATGATTGTGCGGGACATCGACGAGCTTGTGGTGCTTAACGACGAGGCGCACCATATTCACGACCCGCGCATGGCCTGGTTCAAATCTATCGAGGACATCCACAACCGGCTGAAGCAAAAGGGATCTGCGCTGTCCCTGCAAGTGGACGTGACCGCTACGCCCAGGCACAATAACGGCGCAATTTTCGTGCAGACCATCGCCGATTACCCGCTGGTGGAGGCCATCAAACAAAATGTCGTCAAGCATCCTGTCCTGCCCGATGCGCCCAGCCGCGCCAAACTGGTGGAGCGCCAGAGCGCCAGGTACACCGAGAAATACACCGACTACATTCACCTGGGCGTGATCGAGTGGCGCAAGGCCTATGCCGAACATGAAAAGATGGGCAAGAAAGCCATCCTGTTCGTGATGACCGACGACACGCGCAATTGCGACGACGTGGCCGAATACCTCGAAGGTCACTACCCCGATCTGAAAGACGCCGTGCTGGTCATTCACACCAAGAGCAATGGCGAGATTTCCGAATCAACGTCAGGCAAGAGCAAAGACGAGCTGGATAAGCTGCGCGAGCAGGCCAATGCGATTGACGGGCTGGACAGCCCCTACAAGGCCATCATCTCGGTGATGGTGCTCAAAGAGGGCTGGGATGTGCGCAACGTCACCACCATTGTGGGCCTGCGCGCCTATTCCGCCCAGAGTAACATCCTGCCGGAACAAACCCTGGGGCGCGGCTTGCGCAAGATGTACCCCGGCGGCCTGGAAGAATATGTCAGCGTGGTCGGCACGAATGCCTTTATGGATTTTGTGGAATCCATTCAGGCGGAAGGCGTGGTGCTGGAGCGCAAGCCCATGGGCGAAGGCACGCAAGCTAAGACGCCGCTGGTGGTGGAGGTTGACAGGGAGAACGAGAAGAAAGACCTCGACGCGCTGGATATTGAAATCCCGGTGCTGACCCCCCGCGTCTACCGGGAATACAAGAACCTGGGCGCGCTGGATGTGGGCGCGCAGGGGCATCAACGCGTGGCCTACCGGCAGTTCAGCGAGGAGGAACAGCGGGAGATTGTCTTCAAGGACATCACCACCGGCGAGGTGACGCATACCACCATCCTCGACCAGGCGGGCATTGCCGATTATCGTAGCGTGATCGGCTACTTCGCGCAGACCACGATGAAGGACCTGAGGCTGGTCAGCGGCTACGACGTGCTTTATGGCAAGGTCAAGGCGTTTATTCAGGACCGGTTGTTCGACCGTCCGGTGGAACTGGAAAGCCCCAACACCCTGCGCAACCTGTCGGAACCGGCTGCTACCAAGACCTTGCTCGAAACCTTCAAGAAGGCCATCAACGCCCTCACCGTGCAGGACAAAGGCGATGCCGAAATCCGCGACCGCATCAAGCTGCGGCAGACGCGCCCCTTTGTGGCCAAGGATCAGGGCTACCTCATCCCGAAAAAGAGTGTCTTTAACCGCATCATCGGGGACAGCCGGTTTGAACTGCTGTTCGCCCGCTTCCTGGAAGACTGCGACGATGTGGTTTCCTACGCCAAAAACTATCTGGCGGTGCATTTCAAGCTGGATTATGTAAACGCGGATGGCGACATTTCCAATTACTACCCGGATTTCCTCGTCAAGCTGTCAAACAAGAGAATTGTCATTGTCGAGACCAAGGGGCAGGAAGACCTGGATGTGCCGCTGAAGCTGGACCGGTTGCGGCAATGGTGCGAGGACATCAACCGGGTGCAGTCGGATGTGACCTATGACTTTGTTTACGTGGACGAGGAGAGCTTTGAGAAATATAAACCCACCTCATTCCGGCAATTGGTTGACGGCTTCAGGGAATACAAATATAACCCATGATAGTTCCCGGGTGGCAACCCCCGCCCGGATTGACCGTCTATCCAGGAGGAGCGAAAGGAG
>JAXMLA010000242.1:0-24123 GCA_034370465.1 Desulfuromonadales bacterium | reverse complement strand
ATTGAGACTGAATTGACTGCAAATGATCGGATGACAGTGGAGAAATAGTCTTTTGCAAAAAGAATTATTGGCTGGTCGTGACCTTAAAGGCCGGTTTGCTGAGTTGGCTGTCGGTTTGACGGCGACAAACCTTATCGGATATGCCTTTGATTATCTGCTTTACCCCTTCATTGTCTACCAGTTCGGCATTCTCCAGGGCGGCATTATTATGACGTTTGTTTCATTTACCGCCTGCATTGCCGGCATGAAATTCTACGACTGGTCAAAGCGCGACTGGTTCGGCATTGAGGCGATCAAAAAGATAAAGACGTACAAGGGAACGAGAACGATAGGTCATGCGATCTCGTGGGTTCTGAGAAAAAACGAGACCGTAGTATTTCTTTTCTTATCCATCAAGTTTGACCCTTTCGTTACCACCGCCTACATGCGCCATGGCAAATTTAACGGGATGAACCAGCGAGACTGGACGATATTTATGGGAAGCCTGATTGTCTCTAATATTTACTGGACACTTGCCTGCTATATGGGGATTTCGCTGGCTGAGTGGGGATGGAAAACGATAAGTGGGGGGCTGTAATGGGGTACAAAGAAAAAATAGATAACAACTTCGGACTCTTTGGGGGGTGGCTCGGGGACGCTGTTCATTAGTCGATTAGCCGACTGCTCAATAAAGTTCACCTCTCCATCATGTTTGACGCTTCAAGAATCCGTATGCTAATGTTTCAACGCAACAGATCATTTCCAGGAGGTATTTATGCCTCACTCCAACAGATAGAATTAGAGGTTGCCGCTCTTCCCGAACAGGAACTCCGGCAGTTTCGCTCCTGGTTCGACGAATTTGATGCTCAGAACTGGGATCGTCCTTGTAGTTGCATGTATGGTAGCAGTAATCGTCGTCTTGGCATTGAAAGTTAAGGACTACACCAAGGCGAATGGCCCTATCGCAGTCATTGTTTCAGCCAAACACAAGGCAGCAGATAGCACCCTCGAATAAGAAGACGCTCAATCGCGGGCTGGAGCCCGCTCCTACCGGCCGGCTCTTCTCCGGCATTGCTGATTTTGGCAAGATTGCTTGAGTTCAATCCGCGTTAAGATGTTAAAAGGGCCGTCTCCGGTGAGGAGACGGCCCTTTTGCATTCTAATTCTAACCCCTCCCCGGCCCTCCCCTTGACAAGGGAGGGTGCAAAACTTCCCCCCTGACAAGGGGGGACTGAGGGGGGTTGCCCTAATGCCCCCCGCCCTGACACAATTCAGTCAAAACCCCGCCGCTCGCCTTGGGGTGGAGGAAAGCTATCTTCGTGCCATGCGCACCGCAACGGGGGACTTCGTCGATGAGACGGACGCCGGCGGCCTTGAGCCTGGCGAGGGTGGCGACGAGATCGTCGACTTCGTAGGCGACGTGATGCGTCCCTTCACCGTTCTTTTCGAGGAACTTCGCTACCGGCGAATCGTCGGCCGTCGGTTCGAGAAGCTCGATGCGGCTCTCGCCGACGGAGAAGAAGGCGACCTTGACCTTCTGCTCGGCGACAACTTCCATCCCTTCAAAGACCATCCCGAGGATGTCACGGTAAAAGGGGGTAGCCGCATCGATACTTCTCACTGCCACGCCGATATGATTGATTTTTTTGGTCATGAAATACTCCTGAAGGTATACAGAAGTCAGGATTCAGAATTCAGAATGGAGGACATGTAGGCTTCCAGAATTCGGCTGACTTCTTCTAGCATATTCATTGCGGAAGCCGTTTCCCCATAACCGATATCCCGCGCAAGAATCAGATAATAGCGGGACTCTTCCAGAGAACCCTGAGCGATATTAAGAAAACGTGCTTTGTCCTTAATCCCTCTTTTCTTGAATCCTTCAGCAATATTGGCAGGGACAGAAATCATAGATCTTCGCAACTGCGAAGTCAGACCAAATTTTTCATCGCGAGGGAACATCCTCGTCAGGCTATAGACATTGAGCGTCAATGCGTGCGCCTTCTGCCAAACAACAAGATCCTGAAAACTACGCGCTGGTGGTCTCACTGCCCCCTCCTGTCTTCTGAATTCTGTTTCCTGAATTCTGCCCTCTACAGCACCACCGTCTCTTGATGCTCACCGAAGACATCACGGAGCACATCAGAGATCTCGCCAAGGGAAGCATAAACCTTGACCGCGTCGAGGATAAAGGGGAGGAGGTTCTCCGTCCCGCTCGCGGCGACCTTGAGGGCGGCGAGCTTGGCGGCGACAGCCGCGTTGTCGCGCCCCGCCTTGATGGCGGCAAGGGATTTCTTCTGGGCAACCTCCACCTCGGGCTTAACCTTGAGCAAACCGGTCGGCGGGCCTTCCTGGACGATGAATTGATTGACCCCGACAATAATCAGATCGTTGGTCTCGATCGACTTCTGGTAAGCAAAGGCGGAATCCTGAATCTCTTTCTGCTGAAAACCGCGGCTGATCGCTTCGGCGGCACCGCCGAGTTCGTCGATCTTGGCGATGTAGGCGAGGGCCTGCGCCTCGATCTGATCGGTGAGGCTCTCGACCAGATAAGAACCGGCGAGGGGATCGATCGAGTCGGCGACCCCGGATTCATAAGCGATGACCTGCTGGGTGCGCAGGGCGATGCGCACCGATGCTTCGGTCGGCAGGGCCAAGGCCTCATCGCGGCTGTTGGTGTGCAGCGACTGGGTGCCGCCGAGGACAGCCGAGAGGGCCTGAATCGTCACGCGCATGATGTTGTTATCGGGTTGCTGCGCGGTGAGGGTACAACCGGCGGTCTGGGTATGGAAGCGGAGCATCATCGAGCGGGGATCGCTGGCGCCGAAGCGCTCCTTCATCACCTTGGCCCAGATGCGGCGGGCAGCGCGGAACTTGGCGACTTCTTCGAAGAGGTTGTTGTGGGCATTGAAGAAGAAGGCGAGACGGGGGGCAAATTCATCGACCTTGAGGCCGGCCTTGATCGCCGCTTCGACGTAAGCGATACCGTCGGCGAGGGTAAAGGCGACTTCCTGCACTGCCGAGGAACCGGCTTCGCGGATGTGGTAGCCGGAGATGGAGATGGTATTCCACTGCGGCACATGATCCTTGCAGTAAGCGAAGATGTCGGTGATGATCCGCATCGACTCCTGGGGCGGGTAGATGTAGGTGCCGCGCGCCATGTACTCCTTGAGAATATCGTTCTGAATCGTCCCCATGACTTTGTCGGAAGAGAAACCCTGCTTCTCGGCCACGGCAATATACATGCAGAGGAGGACCGCCGCGGTGGCATTGATCGTCATCGAGGTCGAGACCTTGTCGAGGGGGATCTGGTCGAAAAGGATCTCCATATCAGCAAGGGTATCGATAGCAACCCCGACCTTGCCGACTTCACCGTTGGCCATGGCGCTGTCCGAGTCGTAGCCCATCTGCGTCGGCAGGTCGAAAGCGACGGAAAGTCCGGTCTGGCCGGCGCCGAGGAGATAGCGGTAGCGCTCGTTCGACTCTTTGGCGGTGCCGAAACCGGCGTACTGGCGCATCGTCCAGAACTGGCCGCGATACATGGTCGGCTGCACGCCGCGGGTGTAGGGATACTCACCGGGGAGGCCGAGTTTCTCCGCATAGCCGGGGACGTCGAAATCCGGGGTAAAGACCCGCTCCATTTCAAGATTGGAACTGGTCAGAAAAGTCTTTTTGCGCTCGGCCCGTTTGTCGATGACCTTCTTGAGGGTGGAGGCTTCCCAACGCTTTTTCTCTTCCTGGATCTTCATATGGGCTCCTGAGTAAATGCAGAAGTTAAGGAGTCAGGAGTCAGAATCCAGCATTAAATTCTGTATTCTGACTCCTGGATTCTGAATTCTTTGTGGTCAGCGGGTCACGACGGCCAAAACCTTCAACTCCTCGCCCTCAACACAAAGCATGCGGTGGCGCAGGGAGGAATCAAAATAGATCGCGTCCCCCTCTTCAAGGATCAAACGCTCATTCTCGAGAAGAATTTCCGCCTTTCCCTGCAGGATGAGGAGAAATTCTTCGCCGTCGTGATTATAGAGGGTCTCTTCATCCGGGCGCTCATTGACGGTGAGCATGAACGGTTCCATCTTTTTGTTGCGCTTGCGAAAGGAGAGGGCTTCGTAGGTGTAGCCGTGGCCGCTGCCGGATTTGGAGATGACCCGACTGACGACCCGCCGCTCTTCTTTGCGCACCACCTCGAACTTGCGATCCTCTTCTTCATCGTCGAAGAAGGTACCGATCTTCACATCAAAGAAGCGGGCGATCTTCGAGAGGGTGGCAATCGGCGGCGAAACATTATTATTCTCGATCTGCGAGATCAAGGCGGGAGAGAAGCCGGTTTCGCGGGCAACATCCTGCAAGGTCAGCTTCCGCGCCTTGCGTAACTTCTTGATCTTCGCACCGATATTGAACTGCATAGCCATTACGCCCTCTGTCCGTCAGGAATTCGTTACTGCCTTGGTTTAAATTAAATAAAAAGGGGTGTCAATAAATTTATTATGACTAATGTTTCGGTCGTTTTCAGCGCTCTTTTGCAAAAAATCCCCCGTCCGTTCCGGGCCGGGGGATTTTTTGCCACGCATCTTTACAAAATCAGCCGAGAATCGCCGTCAAATATTCGCCGGTGCGGCTGCGCCGTTCGCGATCGACCTCTTTTTGATCGATTTCGACGAACTTCTCGTCCGGAGAAATCTTGAAGAGGGGCTGGCCCTTGCTGACGATCGTGCCGTCCCCGCCCTGCATGACAATTTTGTCGATAGTGCCGGAGAAGGGGGCGTAGATCTTGTTGAACATCTTCATGACTTCGACGATGTACAGGGGATCGCCCTTCTCGAAGTGCATCCCCTCGGTGACGAAGGGGGGCATTCCCGGCGCTTCCTGCCCATAGTACATACCGCCACAGACCGCGACAATTTCATCGGCCTTGGTCGCCGGCGGCGGTACGAGGATCTTCTTCATCCGCGCCTGGAGATCGAGATCAAAGAGGTAGTCAGGGATAGTGACTTCAAGATCTTCTTCGACGCGCATCTCCCAGAAGTTGGTCTTCTCGCCGATCATAAAGAGCATGCCGAGGAGTTCCATGCCGGCTTCGTAGCCGAAGTGGGCGGAACGGATCTGTGCCCAGGTCGGGGCATCGAATTCACCCTGCGGCGTATCGCTGGCCAGCAACTCGTTGAGTTTGAAGTATTCATCGCGCGCCAGTCCGAGCTTCTCGCGCAGCGTCCGGTAAAAACGGATCGACTGCTGGAGGAGGTCATTGTCATGTCCCCAGATGATCTCGGCCGCCGGCTTGTGGGGGCGCTGCGCCATATGCAGGAAGTCATAGGTCTCGCTGAGGACGCCAAGGGGGTTACGCAACCAGACCACTTTGCCGTTGTCAAAGCGGAAGTTTTTGGTATTGACACTCAGCCAACCGGAAAGGAGATGCGGATCGGCGAGGAGGCGCTCGATCGGGCGGGTGATGAGTGTCCCTTTGCGATCAAGCAGGGCTGACATATTCTTCTTCTCTTTGGCGGCAACCTCGGGTTGATCGGCAAAACGCTCACCGATCAACTTGTCGTAGTGCTTCTTCATCTGCAAGAAGGCATAGATCGGATCGAGTTTGTTGGCTTCTTCCTTGAGGGTACCGACCAAAGTGAGGTAAGGGACAACAAAACGGGTGGTCGGCTTGGCCATGACGTTGCGACCGAGGAACCAGCTGACCAGACCGTAGTGGAAGTTGAGGTTGGTCGCCAGGGCGCTGCCGCGTAGCGTCGTGCTGCAAAGGACATCAGAGAGGGCCTGATAACTCTCCAGACGATCCTCCCCTTTGGTCAGCAACAAGGCAATGTTCGAATCGTAGGCGCCGGCGACTTTGTATTTCACAAAGATACCGGTATCCGGGTTGACCAGGCAGATCCCCTGATCGTCACGGACTTCGCCGTTGATCGGCTTCGACCAGTAACGGATCATCCCGCCGGCGTGCGGCGACAAAGAATCGTCGGTGGCATTGAGCCGGGCTTCGACCGAAGCATTATAGCGGACAAAGCGCTCCGGCTTGGGGAGGCGCTCTTTGTGGCGGGCCAACAGCGCCATCGCCTCAACCAGAGACTCGACGATAAAGAAGTCCTTCTTGTCTTTCGGGTTGGTGAACTTCAGGCTGTAGCAAAGCTCGGTGACGCGATGCTCAACCTGGATGCGGGTATTGACTTCCATGAAGTAGTGACGGTCGCGGTCGACGATGCATTCAAAGGTCGAAGCCGAATCGAGGCCGACTGCCAAGCCGAAACGGGCCGATTCCTCCTCCATCTTCTTGAGGACGTTGAGATCACTCTCCAGCGCCGCGACTTCAGCCTTTTTGCCGGCTGCCTTGGCCTTGGCAATCGCTGCCAGCAGACCTTCCTGGGTCACCGAGACTTCGAGGAGTTTCTGTTCATGCATCTGCAGCGAGCAATCGCGACCGCCCAGAGAGACACACCATTCGCCGTTGCCGAGGAGCTGGATTTCGTTGTGGCGGGTCTGCTCGATATTGAGCTCGACGAGGACGTTCTTGTTGTCGCCGACCCCGTTCGCCTTGACTTCGTTAAGAACTTCACGCACCAGCGTCGGCGCTTCCGCCGCCGCCTTGAGGATCATCTTTTCATCGGCATTCTTGGCTGCGAGGAGTGAGCCGCCGAGAATCCGCTGCCCCTTACCGCCACCGCCGCCGATCGCCTTGATCCGGAAACGGCTGCGCGGGTGTTTGCGGAAGAGCTCAGCCACCTCTTCCTGCACCTGGGCGCAGAGCTCGTCGATGCTGTAAAGATCGATCCCCTTGGCGTAGGAGGCCATGAGGATATGATCCGCCAGAGTTTCCAGGGCAATGCTGCTGTCGGCGAGGATGGCTTTGTCGCAGACGAGATTGTTGGCCTTGACGAGATCGACCAGGTTATCACGGTTCGGATACTTCTTGAGCAGGGTCCGGGCGGTGACGTTATTGATGCCGGGGGTAACACTGACATTGACGGAAAGAGCAGTGCGCTTGGCTTCGTCCTTCTTGCCGGCGCGCGCCTGGGTCCGGGCGCAGGGGCCGATAAACTTCAGCCCGGCCGCTTCGATCGCCGCCACGAACTCTTCATCTTCGGCCATGAATCCGTAACCGGCAAAGATCGAATCGTAGTTGTTATCATGGGCGATACTGATAATCTGGTTGATCCGCTCGACGCGCTCTTCCTTGCTCGCTCCGGAATAATCGGGAACGCGGTGAACGCGGCTCGAATCGGTGAGCTGGCGCAGTTCCGGAGCCAGAGCATTCGGATAAACGATGGAGTCCTTCTCGGAAAGGAGGATGCCGAAGTGGCTGATCCCCATCTCGGTGTAGACATCCATCGCCTCTTTGCGGATCGGGCCGCGGCAGACGATCAGCGGCTTGAGATCTTCACAAGCAAAGGAACGAACCCACTCGGAGGTCGACTTGCTCAGTCGGCGATCGCGATGGATCAAAGGATTATGGGTATAATTTTCAGAAGCGTGAAACATAGGTCTCTATCTCCAGTCTGATAGTTTTAAGATCAATGGAACTCGCGCTGAACCGACTGCATCGCCGAAGGCTGATAATGGCGGAGGAAGAAGTTGAGATTTTCTCCCAGTACTTTGCGCAGGTCGGTGGGCATGACGAGGGAAGAGATCGAGCCGAGACTGAGAGCTTCCTTGGGATTCATCAACTCTTTTTCATAACGCTGATTGAGTTCGATATCGCGGGCCTTGAGCCACTCCGCCGTCTCTTTCTCGGCTTCGTTGCGGGCGGCGCCGGCATCCATGCCGGCAGCGACGCGCTCGGCAATCCCCTGCTTGAGGCGCGTGGCGCCATCACTGCGCATCTTGCGCACTTCATCCTTGTAGACGAACTCCTTGCCGGCCGGGCCCATGACCGCGAGGCGGGTGGTCGGCAGGGCGAGGACGAGATCGGCGCCGGTCGGGTAGTTGTTGTAGGACGCATAAGCGCCGCCGTAGGCGTTGCGGAGAATGAGGAGGATACGCGGGGTACGGATGTCGACGATCGAGTCGAGCATGGCGCGACCAGCCTGGATGATGCCGCGGGTCTCCTGATCCTTGCCGGGGAGGAAGCCGGTGGTGTCCTCCATGAAGATCATCGGGATATTGTAAAGATTGCAGAAACGGTTGAAACGGGCGATTTTGTACGCCGCATCGATATCGATCTGGCCGGAGGCGACGGCGCTGTTGTTGGCAACAAAGCCGACGACATTACCACCGAGGCGGCCGAAGGCGGTGATGACATTGCGCGCACGTTCGCGCTGCATCTCGAAGTAATCGCCATGGTCACAGATCTGCTGGATGAGGATTGAGACGTCAAAGGGGGTATTGAAGCCGGTCGGGGAGTTGAAAGCCTTCTTGAGCAGGGTATTGATCTCCCAGGTCTTGCGATCGAGGGGATCACTGGTTTCCTGGAAAGGGGCCATGACCCGGTTGTTATCCGGGAGGTAGGAGAGGAGCTGAATGGCGGTGCGCAGGGCATCGACTTCATCCTCAACCGTCAGGTCGGCAACGCCGGACTGGCCATGGACATTGGGACCGCCGAGCTCTTCCGGGGTGACATCTTCACCGAGGACCGACTTGACGACCCCCGGCCCGGTGAGGCCGAAGAAGGTGTCGTTCGGCTGAATAACGAAGGACCCCTGCCGCGGCAGATAAGAACCGCCGCCGGCATTGAAGCCGAACATGCACATGATCGAAGGGACGACGCCGCTGATCTTGCGCAGGGCAGTGAAGGCCTCGGCATAACCGTCGAGACCGCCGACCCCGGCCGGGACAAAGGCGCCGGCGGAATCGTTCATACCGATGACCGGAATCCCTTTTTCCCCGGCCATCTGGAAGAGGAGGGCGAGCTTGCGACCGTTGGTGGCGTCGATGGAACCGGCGCGGACGGTGAAGTCGTGGCCATAAAGGGCGACATCGCGACCGCGGATGTTGAGGATGCCGGTCACCAGCGAGGCGCCGTCAAGATTCTTTCCCCAGTTCTGGAAAAGAATATTCGGCTCCTTCTCGGTGAGGACGTTGATCCGCTCCCAGACGGTCATGCGCTTTTTAAAGTGCTGCTTTTCAATCTGCTCGATGCTCACCGATTTGATCGGGCGCTGAATCAGGTCGTAACCTTCCTTCATCGCCTCTTCATAGCCGCCGGTCGCCCGGGATATTTCTCCGGGGATATTGAATTCGACCTTCTCGGGCGGATCAAACGGGTTCTTCAGGGACGGCTTAATCGCTTGTTTCGACATGGGGCTCATTCCTTTGGCTGGACAAGAATAGGGGTTAGACCCAACAACGGGGAGGTACCGACAGTGGAAATATAAAGTAGTTTTACGGAGCGGATATACCGAAAATGGTGAAAAATGTCAACAACAACATTTTATTCACGGTAAATTATTTCGCTTCAGTAAAATCGGTTTATTTCCAGTAAATATATTTCAAAAAGCATTTGATATAAAATCAAAACCTGTTTCCCTACGCCCCTGTTACGACCCGCCAAAGCTGCCGCTTATATAAACCGATCGGCGCAAGAAAGAGTCGTGAATACCCCTTTGCACAAAGTTGACTTTTATCCGCCGTTCATTTACTTATTAGTCTCTTTAAGCCCCCTTTTTTTACGGAGATCTATTTGCCAGACCGTTCCTTCGATTTTCCTCTCGGCTTGCGCCCCTGGCCGAATCCTCAGCGCCGGCGTCGCCCCCTGCTCAAAGAAGGCTACCTGCTCGAACGACTGGAGAATTCCCCGGATGCGTTTCGCCTGATCGCTGTCCTCGGGGCGGGCAAAATCGCCGGTTTCTTTCAGGACTTCGCCCGCATCCTCCCCGAGGAAGCCTTCTTCGTTCTTGAGTTTTATGAAAATGAGGGAGAGGTCGGCAACGAAGAGGAAGCGACGCCGCGCGTCTATTATTCTGATTACCTCCCGACCGGGGAGATCCTTGACGTCATCCGCCCCTACCTGTCCCGACTCGTCCATGATGGTTTTGTCGGTTTCGGCCTGGCCAGCAACCGTGGCGGCATCGAAATGTTCTGCTCGGAAGAGAAGGTTGTGACCTGCTTCACCGACAACCCGCTGCGCCTCACCCATCTGTTCGCTTGCCATGGTCTGCCGCACAAGGAGCACCTTCCGCTCCCCGCCGACTTCGGCCACGACCACCTTTCCCTCCTTTGTCATCACCGCATGCAACTCCCGGCCCCCTTCGCCGCCATGACTGCCAGTCAGCTCGACTATCTGGTCTTCTGCCGGGAGATCATCGAACAACTCGAAATGTACCCGGTCGAAGAATCTCTCTCTTTCTTTTTGAGCCGAAAAGAACAGGAGGAGATCGCCCGGCAGCTGGCGGAGCGGCCGGAATTTTCTCAGGTCATCGAGTTGGTAGAAGGTGATTTTGGCGTCCTCCTCTTTGACTGGAAAGACTTTGTCAACGCCTGCGCTGCAGGCTTTGACGGCGATCTTGCCGACTATCAGTTTGGCCTGCAGTTGCGCGATCTGTTGCAATTTGTCAGTGAAGGTGTAAGCGCACCCCTCCAGCTGAAACTACAAGAAGTCATGGCCGAGAGCGATGCCATCTTTCGCAGCCTCCTCCAGGACCAACGCAAGCGAATCGATGCGCCCAGCGCGATACCGATGCGCTCCGATCGCTTCTGGTGCCACGGGGTGATTACCGCCCAGGGCGCCAATCTGCGCCGTGACCTGATCCGTAGCGGCTGGTATAAATAAGCCATGAAGCCGACCTCGATCCGACCCACCATCGCCATCCTCGCGGCTGTCCCACTGGAGACGGAACTGATCCGCTCCCACTGGGGGCCGTGGAAGATTTCGGATCTCGGCGGATTCCATCTTTACAAACGCAGGGCAGCAGGAATGACGATTGAACTTTTGCACAGCGGCATTGGCAAAGCCAATGCCGCCGCCGCCGCCACCCTTTTAGCCCTGCATCAACCGCAAGCCTTACTGGTGGTCGGCTGCGGCGGCGCCCTCCCCGGCAGTCGCTTGCAGGTTGGCGACCTGGCTTTGGCCAGCAGCGAAATCTTTGGCGACGAAGGGGTGCTGACACCGCAAGGCTTTCAAGATCTTGCCGCGATGAACCTTCCGCTTCTCAGCAGCTCCTCTCCCCCCCTGTACAATACCTGCCCCGTCGATCCGGACTGGTTGCAACGGGCCAAAGAGCAATTGACTCCCTTTGCCGCGGCTGCGGGGATCGCTCTGGCGACCGGCCCCTTTGTCACCGTCTCGACCTGTTCCGGGACGACCGCCGGCGGCGAAATCCTTTCCCGGCGCAGCGGTGGCATCTGTGAAAATATGGAAGGGGCGGCGGTCGCCCTGGTCTGCGCCCGCCACAATATCCCCTTTTGTGAAGTGCGCGGCATCTCCAATCTTGTCGAAGATCGCAACCTGGCGCATTGGGATCTTGCCGGCGCCGCCGCGATTGCCCAACAAGCGCTCATTGCCCTGTTGTGCAGCGAACCCGGCCAGGTCTCCGCATGAACGCCCCGAACCTGCGTCTCGGTTATTCGCCCTGCCCCAACGATACCTTCATCTTTCATGCGCTGATGCATAATCGCATCCCTCTGCGCGGTTTCAGCATCCAGGAAGAACTTGCCGATGTTGAAACCCTCAACCGGCGCGCCCTGGCAGGAGAACTCGATCTGACCAAGATTTCCTATCACGCCTTTGGGCACCTGCGCAGCGAGTATGCCCTGCTGCGCAGTGGCGGCGCCCTTGGACGGGGCTGCGGGCCGCTGGTTGTCGCCCGTCAGGCGACGAGCCTGGAGCACCTGCGCGGGAAACGGATCGCTATCCCCGGCGAATTGACGACGGCGAATCTGTTGCTGCAACTGCACGGCGCCGGCTATGAGCGACTCCAGGTCCTCCCCTTCGACAAGGTCGTCGCGGCGGTGGCGAGCGGCAGTGTCGATGCCGGCCTGATCATCCACGAATCGCGCTTCACCTTTGCCGAACATGGCCTGGTCGCCGTCGAAGACCTCGGTGCCTGGTGGGAAGAGCTCACCGGCCTGCCGATCCCCCTCGGCGGCATCCTCGCCCGGCGTTCTCTTGGGCGCGAAGTCATTGAAGAGGTGGAGAGCGCCATCCGCGCCAGTGTCCGCTATGCCTTTGATCATCCCGAGGAAGCGCGCTCCTACATTCGCGCCCATGCGCAGGAACTCGATGACGCGGTCATCCAGCAGCACATCGATCTTTATGTGAATCATTTTTCCCTCGATCTTGGCGAGGAAGGTTTGGCGGCGGTCCATGAACTTTTACACCGCGCCGCAGTAGCGGGGATTATCCCCCCCTCCTCCCTCCCCCTCGGCACCCTGTAGAAGCCAGCAAAGGATGAACCCCATGAACCAGTTCAACGACCCCCGCTACAAAAAACTCCTCAAAAAATTCGAGGCGATGACCCGCACTGAAATCATCTCGCGCCTCAAATGGGTCAAGGACCGCAACCTCACCTATCGGGCGGCGCACGAAGCGATCATGCTTTCGGCGGCGGCCACCGACCTCCCTTACGGCAAGATTGCCGAAAAGATGGCGGAGAACCACGGCTTCAGTAATTGGCTCACCCTCAAGTGCCTGCTGCTGATGAAGGCAAAGTTCGACATCAAGGTCGATGAAATCCCCCCTTATCCCAACAAAAACTGGAAAGAGGTCGCGAGCGGCATCGTCAAACGCAAGAAGGCCCCCGAAACGCCGGCTGCCGGCTAAGCCGCCAGAACAAAGGAACTCCCCGGACAAAGATGGCTGGTTCGGGGAGTTCCTGCCTACTACAGCTTTTAATCAAGAAAATCATTTTCTCCTTCCCTCCTCGTTTGAGTCAGCTATAATCTTCACAACCGGATTTAAACAGTTATTTTCTTACTGGAGGACAGCATGATTACTCTCTTTGAAAAGACGGCGATGATCGGCATGGGGGCACTCTCCCTCAGCCAGAAAAAGGCGGAGGAACTGCTCGGCGAACTGAAGGAGCGGATCGGCTGCAGCGAAGAAGAAGGACGGGCGATGCTCGAAAAATTGAAGGCGCAGGCCGAGGAGCAAAAGAATCTGCTCACCAAAGCGGCCGAGGAAGAAGTGCAAAAAGCTTGTGCCCGCCTGGGTCTGGTTCGGCGCGAAGAGCTTGAACGCCTGGCAGCGCGGCTGGATGCTCTGGAAAAGCGGGAGGCCCCACAAGACCCGGCATGCTGAATGTCTTCGGTTTCAACCGCAACCTGCGCAACCTGAAACGCACCCGCACGATCTTTGCGGTCCTGGCGAAGTACGGACTCAGCCATCTTCTTGATGCCCTGCATGTCAGCGACTACTTACTGGCCGCCAAGATCATGCTCGGTCGCCGCAGCGGCGAGGAGATTGAGCGGTTCAGCATGCCGGTGCGTTTGCGCCTGGCGATGGAGGAACTCGGCCCGACCTTTATCAAGCTTGGCCAACTCCTTTCGACCCGCCCTGATCTCATCCCGGCTGATTATGCCGACGAGCTCGGCAAACTGCAGGACCAGGTCACCCCGATCCCCTTTGCGCCCCTGGCTGAGCAGATCGAAAGCGCCCTGCAACAACCGTTAAATGTCCTTTACGCCTTTATCGATGAAATACCGCTTGCCGCCGGTTCCATTGCCCAGGTCCATCGCGCCCGCCTGCACAGCGGCGAAGCCGTGGTAATCAAGGTGCGACGCCCCGATATTGAAGCGATTATCGAGACCGATCTCGACATCCTCGCCAGTCTCGCGGCGATGATCGAAAAACACGACCCGACCTTGGCACATTATGAACTGAGCGGGGTGGTGCGTGAATTGCGCCGGGTACTGCGTAATGAGATCAACCTGACGCACGAAGGTCAGATCATCAAACGCTTCGCGACCTATTTCGCCAAGGATCGGACCGTACGCTTGCCGCAGGTCTACGCCGAACTCACTGCCGAGACCGTCCTGACCCTCGAATATATCGACGGCATCAAAGTTTCGGATCGTGAAACCCTGCTCCTGAAAGGGTACAAACCTGAGCAGATTGCCCATAATGGCGCGGTCTTCTTTCTCAAACAGGTCCTTGATTTTGGCATCTTTCACGGCGATCCTCATCCCGGCAACTTCTTCATCCTCGAAGACGGGATCATCTGCATGCTCGACTTTGGCATGGTCGGTCATCTCAGCGAAGATGTCCGCGATTATCTGGTCGATCTTTTGCAGGCCGTCCTCGGTCGCGATCCCGAGCGGATTGTCAGCCTCCTTGCCAGTTCGGGGGACCTTCCCGATGAAGTCAATCTGCCGAATCTGCGCCATGACCTCGCCTTCTTTATTGACAACTACTACGACATCCCGCTGCACGAGATTAATACCGGCCGGCTATTGGACGAATTCTTCGGAATTCTCAGCCTCTACCGCATCCGCTTCTCCCCTGACCTGATGCTTTTGGCCAAAGCCCTGGTCATTATCGAAGGGATCGGCCGCAAACTCGATCCCGACTTCAACATGATCGTTCACCTCAAACCGTTCATGGAGAAGATTGTCCGGGAAAAGGTCAGCCCCGCCTATCTCGGCAAAGAGGCCTCGCGCGTTCTCATCTCCTTTGCCACTCTGTTCAAGAACCTGCCTCGCGACCTGCAAGCCTTTATCAACCGGCTTAATCATAATCGATTCAAAATCGACCTTGAACATCGTGGCCTTGACCGCCTGATCAACGACCTCGACCGCTCCAGCAACCGCATCTCCTTCAGCCTGCTCATCGCGGCCCTGATTATCGGCTCCTCACTGATTATGCAGACCGAAAAGGGTCCAATGCTCTTCGGATTCCCCGCCCTTGGCTTCATCGGTTACTCCATCGCCGGATTTCTTGGCCTCTGGCTCGCAATTGCCATCCTCCGCTCCGGTCGGCTCTAGCCGCTGTGGCCTTTGCGACACGCCACGCCCGGATTGCAGCACAGCGACCACAGCCGACCCCACCACCAATAAAGTAAATTCACTTTAATTCCAGACACTTAACGACACATCTTCCCATGGTACAATTAATGCAGAAACATCTCGTATCCCAGCAAAACGGAGGATACGATGCTTAATCAAACTACTCTGGCACAATCGATCACCTTTGACGGAATCGGCCTGCACTCAGGCCGGGCCATTCGTATGACCTTGCGCCCTGCCGAAGCCGGCCGCGGCATTGTCTTTCACCGCAGCGAAGGGACGAAGACTGTCTCGATCGAAGCGATTTCGGCCAATGTCGTCGATACCCGCCTCGCCACTGTCCTCGGCAAGAAGGACCTCAGCGTCTCGACCGTCGAGCACCTTCTCGGTGCCCTGCGGGCTCTCGGGATCGACAATCTGCATATCGATATTAACGGCCCGGAAGTGCCGGTGATGGACGGCAGCGCCGCCCCCTTCATCAGCGCCCTGCAACAAGCCGGACTTGTGCAGCAACGCCGCGAGCGTAAATTTCTCGTCATTCGCAAGCCTTTCACCATCGTCGATGGGGACAAATCGGTTTCGGTCACCCCGTCCCGCTTTTACCGGATCAGTTGCGAAATCGACTTCAACCATCCGTCCATCGGCCGGCAGCAGCGGACCATGAAGATCGATGCCGAAAGCTTCGTTAAAGAGATTGCCGGTGCCCGCACCTTCGGCTTTTTGCACGAAGTCGAATACCTCAAATCGGTCGGACTGTGCCGCGGCGGCTCCTTGGAGAATGCGGTCGTCCTTTCCGATGCGGAAGTCCTTAATCCGGAGGGATTGCGCTGGGTCGATGAATTTGTCCGTCACAAGATCCTTGATGCCGTCGGCGACTTCAGTCTGGCCGGTTATCCGCTCATCGGCCATATCCACGCCGTCAAACCGGGTCACGACATGAACCACCGCTTTATCGAGGGGCTCCTCGCCGCGAAAGAGTGCTGGCATCTGGTCAGCGCCACCCGCGAAGTTGAACGCACTTTCTGCGCACCCCTGCCGGCCATGGCCCACGCCTGAGAGATCAAACATTCTCCAAACGCAAAGAGCGGACAGTCTTCGGACTGTCCGCTCTTTGCGTTTTTAGCATCATGGTAGAGGCAGACCTGTGTGTCTGCCCGCATTAATTTAATTAACCTCCTGCAACACCGCAACCACCTGGGCCAGAGCCTGGGCGCGATGACTGATCTTGTTCTTCTCCGCCAGCGGAATCTCGGCCAGCGTCCGCTGCCCGCCGGCAACAACAAAGAGCGGATCATAACCGAACCCTTCTGTCCCCCGCAATTCAGTGATAATCGATCCCTCCAGTCGCCCGGCAAAGGTACGACAACTCCCGTCCGGAGTACAAAGGGCCATGACACAGACAAAGGCGGCCGCCCGTTGCGCCAGCGGCAGCGTCGCCAGGGCGGCAAGGAGCTTGCGGTTATTGGCAACATCGTCGGCATCGGCTCCGGCATAGCGGGCCGAATGGATTCCCGGTCCCCCCCCGAGGGCTGCGACCTCCAGACCGGAGTCGTCGGCAAGGGTGAGACGGCCGCTCAGACGGGCAATCGTTGCCGCTTTTTTTGTGGCATTCTCCGCAAAAGTGAATCCGTCTTCGTCAACTTCGGGGAGCTCAGGGAATTCTGCCACCCCGCGGACAATAATCTGCAACGGGGAGAGGAGGGCCTCAATCTCTTTGAGCTTGCCGTGATTGCGGGTGGCAACAATCAATTCCATTATTTCTCCGCCAGGGATGCTTGCTGCAACCGCGTGAGTTCCGCACACCCCTGCAGAGCGAGATCACGGAGGAGATCGAGTTCGGCGGTGGTAAAAGGTTCTGCCTCTGCCGTCCCCTGTACCTCGACAAAACGGCCATCGCCGGTGACGACCACGTTCATATCGACCTCCGCCCGGGAATCTTCCTCATAACAGAGATCGAGCATCGGCACGCCACCGACGATACCGACGCTGACGGCGGCGACGCTATCCCGTAGCGGCGAGGCTTTCAGTTTTCCTTGTGCCACCAAACCGTTGAGGGCATCGGCGAGGGCCACCCAGGCACCAGTAATCGCTGCGGTGCGTGTCCCGCCATCGGCCTGGATAACATCACAATCGATCTGAATACTCCGTTCCCCGAGGGCAGTGAGATCGATGACCGCCCGCAGCGAACGGCCGATCAAACGCTGAATTTCGTGAGTGCGCCCCCCCACCTTCCCCTTGGTCGATTCACGCGGGGAGCGGGTATGGGTGGCGCGCGGGAGCATGGAATATTCGGCCGTCACCCAACCCTGCCCCTTGCCGCGAAGAAAAGGGGGGACACTCTCTTCGATCGTGGCATTGCACAGAACCTTGGTGGCTCCGAACTCGACAAGGACAGATCCTTCCGCGTAACGGGTAAAGTGGCGATTCAGGGTAATCGGCCGTAATTGCTCAAACGTGCGACCATCATTGCGTAACAGGGACATCCGTGGTTCTCCTTGGCCGGTTGCCGGCATAATTTTTGACCCCGAGGGCGAGAGCGCGGGCAATCCGTTCCTGCCCGTCACTGCTGCTGAGCAGGCCAAATTCGGCGGGGTTGGTCAGATAACCGAGTTCGATCAGGACGGCCGGAAAGGGGGTCTGATTAAGAGGGGACAAAGTAACGCGCTCAAAGGTACAGTCCGCCACCCCGGCCTCCTGCAAGGCGGCATCGAGGCTTTGTGCCAACAGGAAACTATGCTCTTCGTTGTCGCGCACCGGGAGAAAATAGATGGTGCATCCGTGCGTTTGCGAACTTTTCCAGGCACTCATGTGCAGCGAAAGGAGGAGGTTTTCCGCGGCCGCACCTTGGACTACCCCGGCGCGACGCCGTAAAGAGACGGCATAATCACCGTCACGGGTTAAACGCAGCTGCGCCAAACCCTCCATTTTGAGGAGCTTTTCGAGGCGCAGCGCCAGCGCCAGAGTCAGATCCTTCTCCTTGAGCCCCGCGGGGCTGATGGCGCCGGGATCATCGCCGCCGTGGCCGGGATCGATGACAATCTGCTGTAACGGCAGCGGCAGCAAGGAGTCATCAGCGCCCCCCGGCAGGGCATCATCCCGGTGATTGGCAGCTGCAGCGGGATTGCTATAGATAATTTCGAGATCCAAAAGCCGCGGCAGATGCGTTGTGACCACCTCTTCCGGCACACAGAGTTCACCCGCAAAAAAACGCGGGGCCTGCTTTAGTGGCAGAGAACGATTACCGTAGCGGAGCTTGTGACTCCCCGGCGCCAGAAGCATCTCCCCACCGGCAGTCTTGATCCGGTAGAGACGTTTGGCTCCATCCCAAACGCCGCTGAGCTGTAAGGGCGGCAGGATCTCGCGCAGCGACAGAAACAGAGTGCCATCATGCCAGTAAACGGAGCGGATTTGCACGGGATCGCCCCCGGCCAGACGGATCTCAACGGCGGCATAAACGGAGCTGACGGTGCAAAGCAGGAGAAAAAGAAGGGGGATAATACGCTTCATGCGGAGCGGATAATTTCGACCAGGAGTTCTGCCACCCCGGCCATATCGGCCAGGGCCACCGATTCGTTGACGGTATGAACATCGGTCATACCGGTGGCGAGGATCACGGTTTCTATTCCGAGAGCATTGAAGATATTGGCATCAGAACCGCCACCGCCGGGGAGGAGTTCAAGCCGGCGTCCCAACCGTGCGGCCGCAGCAACCGCGCCCTGCACCAGGAGGGAGTCGGCGGGGACGGCCATGCGCGGATATTCAGCAACAACCTGGCAAAGGGCTTCCGGACGGATGAGGACGCCATCGATGCTGCGGGCAGCGGCAGCCGCGGCTTCTTCGACTGCTGCAACCATCTGCCGGGTCTGCTTTTCGAGTTTAAGCGGATCGTGACTGCGTACCTCGCCCTTTAATTCGACGCGGCGCGGAATGATGTTGGTGGCGATGCCGCCACTGATCGTCCCGATATTGGCAGTCGTCTCAAAATCGATGCGACCCAGGTTCATCCGGCTGATCGCCGCCGCCGCGATGGCAATGGCGGAGATGCCGGCCTCCGGAGCAATGCCGGCATGCGCTTCCCGTCCGGTAATGGTGAAATGGAGCTTGTTGGCAGCGGGAGCCGCCAGAATCAGCTTGTCGATGCCCGAGGTATCGAGGGCAAACCCCCGCCGGGATGCCAGCCGCCCGGCGTCCAGGTGCTTGGCGCCGAGGAGCCCGACCTCCTCACCAACGGTCACGACAACTTCCAGGGGGCCGTGCGGGATCTGCTCTTCGCGGAGGATCTCGAGAGCTTCGATAATCTCGGCGATTCCGGATTTGTCATCGGAACCGAGAATTGTTTCACCGGCACTGGTAAAGATGCCGTTCTGCAGCTGCGGCTGGACATTGGTGCACGGTTCAACGGTATCCATATGGACCGACAGCATCAGCGGCGTTGTGTCCCGGCCGGTCGCGGCGAAACGAACGATGAGATTGTCGGCTTCCCCGCCGATCCTGGCGCCGGTGCCATCCCATTCGATGCTCCCTCCCAGCGCCGAAAAGCGCTCGGCAAGATAGCGGGCCATCGCCCCTTCGCGGCGCGAAGGGCTACTGATCGCAGCCTGACGGGCAAACTCGTGGCTGAGGCGGTCAAGATTAAGCATAAAATTTCCTTTGGCAATAAAATCTGTTTTGTTTTTAGACCAGTTGGCGGACAGATGCAACCGGGAAAGGCGAAAACAAGTGGATTAAAGGGGCGACGGGGATGGCTCCTCCCGGGGTCGACTCGGTGGCTGCGCCCCCTTTTTACCGCTGAAATCGGCAATCAGGCTGAAGAAGATGGCTGGAATCGGGGAAAAATTATCCTCCTCGGAAAAACGGAGTTTACTCCCGGTTTCAATATAGAGCCAATCCCGGTGTACCAGCTCTTTCCAGACAAAGATAACAAGGTATTGCGTCATCTGCTTTTTCGGTGAAGTTTCTCCCCGTGCTTCCAGCGAAAGGACATAGCCGCGCTCTTTTTCGAGTTGCCGAAGATAGGACAGCGAGTGCAGGTGCTCAAATCCATTGGTCTCTTGTGAAAAAGTCCCTTCCTGATGCAGGCGGATGATGGCTCCCGGCTTGAGGGCATAATCGAGATCGTAACGGGTCGTTTCGCCAAAGCCGCTCGACTCGCGCCAAAAGAGCGATTGTCCGGGCTGCCAAAGGAATTTCCGCCCTAAAGGAATACGCAGCTGAACACTTAATTCGTTATAGGGCTCCATATTTGGAAAGAGACGCACGCCGAGTTGATTCTGTACCAGGTAGTAATCACTGGCGGTAAAGATAAAGCGCAGCGCCGTGTTAAAACCGAAACGAAACCGGGTATCCTCGATTGTCGGCAGGAAATAAGGACTGCTAGCTTCCTCCCCGGTTTGCGGCGCATCTTCGCCGGCCCCACTAAAATAAAGACTGACCCGCTCCTCCAGACGGGGCAGCACGATCCGGCCGGTGACCCGCTGCAGAACCACCATGTCTCCCTTGCTGTCGACCTCCAGCCCGAGCTGTGCCAGAACCCGCGTGCGGCGGTAATCAAAACGGCGATTATCTGGATTAAGAAAGAAGCTGTCGAGATATTCCGAAAGCGAAACCAGTCTTTCGGTGGTCGCAAGATGAAACCGGTCAGCAACCCTGGCGATCATGCCGGTCTCCTCCGCAGGCGCGGGGAGAGCTTCCGTAAGCTCTTGCGCTGAAACCGGCGCCGCCAGCAGGACAAGGAGAAAGAATAAGAACCAATATTTCAACCAGCACTCCACTTCAGAGATTTTCAACCAAAAAAGCCTGATAAAGCGCACCTTCAGCAAGAAGGAAAGGCTACTCAGGCCGGGCTTGTCAAATCGGCTCAACTTCGCCCGGTAACCGCAAAAGGAAGGCGGCCACGCCAAAAGCAGTCAGAATCAGGAAACTGATCATCATCGCCACACCGTTCCAGCCGCCCCATACCCAGAAGATCCCGCCGATTGTTCCGGAGATACTCGATCCGAGATAATAGGAGAAGAGATAAATCGATGACGCCTGAGCCTTGGCAGTCCGGGCCCGCCGTCCGACCCAGCTGGAGGCGATGGCGTGCGCACTGAAAAAGCCGCAGGTAAAGATGCCGACGCCGAGGACGATCAGGAGCAGGGAGTTGCCAAGAGTAAGCAAGGTGCCGACGAGCATGGTACTCAAAGTCAAGCGAATCATGAAGTTGCGGCCAAAGCGGTTGATCAGACTGCCGACCACCCCCGAACTGAAAGAACCGAGGAGATAGACGAGAAAGATCAGACTGACCTGTGACTGGCTGAGATCATAAGGGGCGCCGAGGAGGCGAAAGCCGATATAGTTATAAAGAGAGACAAAGCCGCCCATGGAGAGGAAAGCGAGAGCGTAAAGACAAAGGAGGCCGGGGTCATGGAGATGCTGATACAGGGAGGTAAAGAGATAGCGGATCCGGAAGGGGCGACGGACAAAGTTGGTCGAGGGGGGGAGGCTTCGGAAAAAGACCAGGGTCAAGATCAGACTGATGACGCCGATCAGGGCGATCGCGGTCTGCCAGGACATATAGTCACAAAGGAACGCTGAGCCGATCCGTCCGGTCATCCCCCCCATGGCGTTACCACTGATATAAAGTCCCATGGCCGGAGCGATCGACTGCGCATCCATCTCTTCGCCGAGATAAGCCATCGCCACGGAGGGAACCCCGGCAAGGACCAGCCCCTGCACCAGCCGCAGCGCCAACAGGGACGAAAAGGAGGAGGTCAGATAAGTCGCCAGCGCCAGCAGAGACGTTAACAGCAGGGCGCCGGTCATGACCTGCCGTCGGCCGAGACTTTCCGAGAGAGTGCCGGCAATGAGCATCCCCACCGCCAGGGCGATGGTCGCCACCGAGAGCGGCAGGCTGGCGATCGCCGGCGAGACGGAAAATTCCCGGGCAAAGAGCGGAAGGAGGGGCTGCACAGCGTAAAGGGTGACAAAGGTGATGAAACCGGCGCAGAAGAGGGCGAGATTGACCCGGCGGAAACTTGCCGTCCCGACCCGCACCTGCCCGTCCCTGATCACAGCTTCGCCGCCGTCTTTATTCATTCTTAATCTTCTCCGCAATAGTTTCGGGCATATTTAAGCGAATGCAGAACAAAGCACAAGTGCTATATTTTACCCTGACGCCGCAAAAAAGGGCGGTATTACCTGCGGAGGACAAAATGACCCAGAACGAGACTGTTGCCGGACAGGAGCGCATCGCGCGTCTGCTCCGAATCGACCGCACCTCCCTCCCCGCCGACGGCGGCCCCGGCTTTAACCGCCTGATCTTTACCGCCAGCCCCTACCTGCTGCAGCACGCTGAAAATCCTGTTGACTGGTATCCCTGGGGGGAGGAAGCCTTTGCCGCCGCCCGTGCCGCCGACAAGCCGATTTTTCTCTCCATCGGCTACGCCACCTGCCACTGGTGCCACGTCATGGAGCACGAATCCTTCGAGGATGCGGCCGTAGCGGCCGCCATCAACCGCACCTGCATCGCCATCAAGGTCGATCGCGAAGAACGTCCGGACATCGATGAACATTATATGCTGGCCGCACAATTACTCAGTGGCGGCGGAGGTTGGCCGCTGAATCTGATCATGACCGCGGAGAAAGAGCCCTTCTTCGCCGCCACCTACCTGCCGAAACGATCGCGCAGCGGCCGCCTCGGCCTCATCGAACTGATGGAGCGCCTCAGTGAGCTCTGGAACAGCGAGCGCAGCAAGCTCCTTGAAAACGGAGCGACCCTGAATGCCGCCCTGCAGCAGTATTGCACCCCCGCGACCGGCGATCTTTCCGACGAAAAGATCCTGTCGACGGCGACCCGTCAGCTGACCGCGCTCTACGACCATCGCAATCACGGCTTCGGCGCCGCCCCGAAGTTTCCGATGCCGATCTACCACCTCTTCCTCCTCCGTTCCCACCGACGCAACCGCCAGCGCGAACTGTGCCGCATCGCCGTAGAGACGCTGGCGGCGATGGCGGCCGGCGGCATCTACGACCAGCTCGGCTTCGGCTTCCACCGCTACAGCGTCGATGCACAATGGATCGTCCCCCACTTTGAAAAGATGCTCTACGATCAGGCCCTTATCGCCTTCACCGCCTTCGAGACCTTCGAGAGCAGCGGCGACCCGCGCCCCCTGCAGCTCGCCGGCGAGATCCTCACCTATGTGCTGCGCGATCTCGCTGCTCCGGCAGGGGGTTTCTATGCGGCTGAGGATGCAGACAGCGAGGGGGAGGAGGGAACCTTCTATCTCTGGGATCAGGCAGAGTTGATCGAAATCCTCGGTCCGAGCGAAGGCGAAGGGGCCGCCCATTATTGGGGGGTGACTCCGGGAGGAAACTTCGAGGGGCGCAACATCCTCCACCGTCCCGATCCCGCCAGCGATTGGCCAGCCGCTGCAAGCTGGCGGGAAAGATTATTGCGGGAGCGCAGCCAGCGGCCGCGCCCCTTGCGCGACGAAAAGATCCTCTGCGCCTGGAACGGCCTGACCATCGCCGCCCTGGGACGCGGCTTCGCCATCACCGGCAAGGATGAGTGGCGCGCAGTTGCCGTGGCAGCGGCCGCTGGTATCCGCCGCCGCCTGGTCGATAGCCGCGGCCGCCTGCTGCGCAGCGCCCATGCCGAGGTCGCCGCCATCCCCGCCTTTCTCGAAGATTACGCCTTCTACGTCTGGGGACTGATCGAGCTTCATCAGGCGACGCTGGAGGAGGAATTCCTCAGCGACGCCCTGCAGCTGAACCGGGAGATGCTCCGCCTCTTTGCCGCACCGAATGGCGGCCTTTACAGCGTCGGCAGCGACGCCGACGATCTGCCGCTGCGCATGCAAAGCGCCGTCGATGGCGTCATCCCCTCCGGTCTCGCCGTCGCCGCCCTCAACCTCCTGCGTCTCGGCGCTATCCGCGAAGACGAATCATTGACCACCGCCGGCGCCGGCATCCTCCGCTCACAGATGGGGAGCATTCAGCAGCAGCCCCTCTCCCACCTCTTCTCCCTCTGCGCCCTTGACTTTCTGCACGGCCCGCCCCTGGAGATCACCCTGCACGGCGGCACAGCCGAAGAGCAAGGCGCCATCGTCCACGGCCTCGCGCAGCGCTTCCTGCCGAATCTGGTATTGCGTCGCGGCCGGCACGAGGGAGGGTTGCAAATCAACGTCTGCGCAGAAGGGAGCTGCCGGCCACCTCTGGCTGATCTTGCCGAACTGGAAGCGCTGCTGAATCAGCTCCGGTAGGTCGCGTTAAGCTTCACCAACGCGA
>JAXMLA010000241.1:0-1000 GCA_034370465.1 Desulfuromonadales bacterium | reverse complement strand
AAAAATGACGTTCCTGTGTTCCCGGATATAGCTGCCTCCCGCAAGATCCCGAAAAAGCCGAAGGTCCAGTTCCGGCACGGCGGACAGATCGAAGGTCTCCATCGGTTTCAGAAGAGGGAACTTCGCCTCCCTGATCCGGCGATTGAGACTGTTTTCCGCCCTGGCCTGCAGCTCGGCGGCGGTCAGCTCGATGAGAAACTCATCATAACCGATTCCACTCTCTCGCGCCTGCCGCAGGGAACTCTCCAGATTACGGGCCATGCTGGAGAGATTCAGCGCCTTGAAATTTGCCTGCAACTCGATCAATGTCCCGGCTGTCATTGCACACCTCCCAACTGCCCGTAAACCGCTATATCGGGAGGCGGCAGGCTCGGCCAGGAGGCCAAGGGAGCGAAGGCAGTATCGGCGCCGCCTGCGTAAACAAGAAGGTGACGCACCCCATCGCTGGAGCTTATGTTATTCTCTATGGCCAGTTCAACCGCGGCTTCAATCTCATCGGCTGCATAATCCCGGTAGAACATCAAAACGGCAATGAAATCCTTGATGCCTTTTGTTTCACCCTGAGTACTGCAAAATCTCTCCAGAAGCGTGTTCAGGGCCTGAGGCCAGATCTTTCGCCATTGCCGAATGGGTCTTGCGCTGTTGAAAGCCATCGGGCGCTGCTGAATCAGTTCCAGATAATGATCCGGGGCGAGAATCCATTTATTGTTGCCGTACGACCGCTCATGCGTAGCCACCCTCTTGGCGCCAATGAAAATCTCCACCCGATCCGCGTAATGCAACGCCTTCACGCGAAACCCAGCATAACGGCTTGGAACGGAATACCGGTTCTTATCCACAATGACCGTGGCATACTTGTCGGCCCGGCCGCCGGATGTCTTTACGTTGCCGAAAGCAGCTTCGGGAAGGGAAAGAAGGTGCGCCTTCTCCCCCTCATACAACTCATTCACTGCCCGATCCCGCCCGGCCATTTTGTGATTCCCGTATGAAACGCACTGCC
>JAXMLA010000240.1:0-8213 GCA_034370465.1 Desulfuromonadales bacterium | reverse complement strand
TACCGCTTCAACCGCCCCTCAACCTCCAGCTGGGAAAATGTTCCTTCGGCTTCGGCAACCTGCACGCGCGAAATCCCCCTCGTTCCCCCTTTGCCAAAGGGGAGGAAAGAGCTTTAATCCAATCTACCACCCCCCTCGTTCCCCCTTTGTCAAAGGGGGAGGAAACCCATCGCGGGCTGGAGCCCGCTCCTACAATGATCAATCGAGCGTCCGGCGATAGCGCAGCAGGCCCAATCCCAGCGAGGCCAACAGAAAAAGGGCGATCGGCCAGATCTGCGGTGCGATCTCGGCGAGGCCGTTCCCTTTGAGGACAATGCCGCGAACAATACGCAGGTAATGGGTGAGAGGGAGGACTTCGCCGATGGTCTGGGCCCAGACCGGCATGCCGCGGAAGGGGAACATGAAGCCGGAGAGGAGGATGGAGGGGAGAAAGAAGAAGAAGGACATCTGCGCCGCCTGCAGCTGGTTGCGCGCCAGGGTCGAAAAGGTCAGGCCGACACCGAGGTTGGCGGCGATGAAGGGGAGCGAGGCGATCAGCAACAGCGGTACGCTGCCGAGGATCGGGATGTTGAAGATGAGTTTGGCCAAAAGAAGGATGGTTCCCGCCTGGATATAGCCGACGACGATGTAGGGGAGGATCTTGCCGAGCATGACTTCGACGGGGTGGACCGGGGTGGAGAGGAGAATCTCCATGGTGCCGCGTTCGCGTTCGCGGGTAATGGCGAGGGACGTGACGATAACCATGGTCATGGTCAAAACCACCCCCATCAAGCCGGGGACGATGTTGTAGCGGGTGATCGCTTCCGGGTTGAAGCGCGGCTGAATGCGGACTTCCAGCGGATAATCGCGAGGCAGAAGGGATTGCAACGGGCCCTTCAATTCGCGGCTGATGGCGCGGTCGACGATGGTGCGGAAAGCGGCAACGGCGTTGCTGGCCGCCGCCGGGTCGGAGGCGTCGGCTTCGAGCAGGAGGGCCGGACGTTCGCCGCGCAACAGGTTGCGCTGGAAACCGGCGGGGATGCTGAGGACGAACTGGGCGCCGCCGCTTTCCAGCAGCTGGGCGGCATCGGCTTCACTACTGACGCTGCCGACGATCCGGAAGTAACTGCTCTGCTCCATCGCCGCCACCACCGCCCGGGCGACCGGGCCGTGATCGGCAATCCGCAGCACCGTCGGCAGCTGGCGCGGATCACTGTTGATGGCAAAGCCGAAGAGGATGAGCTGTAACAGCGGGATGCCGAGCATGATCGCAAAGGTCAGGCGGTCGCGCCGCATCTGCACAAACTCCTTGGCAGTCATCGCCGCAAAGCGTCGCCAGGAAAAGAATCGTCCCGACATCAGTGCACCTCCCGGTCGCGCATGAGGTGGATAAAGACCTCTTCAAGGGTGGTCGTGCTTTCTTCCCAGTGCTGCGGTCCACTTTGGAAGGGGGCGAGGCTTTCTGCCAGTAAGGCTTGATCGCGGCCGCCGACGCGCAGGGTGACGCCAAAGGGGACGACCTGATCGACGCCGGGGAGTTGGCGGAGTTGCAGTGCCAGCCCGTGCAGGTCAACGCCGCTCACCGTCCATGAAGAGAGGCCGGCGCCGGCGACGATCTCCTTCGGTGAACCGGTGGCGAGGAGTTCGCCGTAAGCGAGGTAGGCGAGGCGGTGGCAGCGCTCGGCTTCATCCATGTAGTGGGTGCTGATCAGTGTTGTCACGCCCGCGCCGGAGAGTTCATAAAGGTCGTCCCAGAAATCGCGGCGCGCTTTGGGGTCGATGCCGGCGGTCGGTTCGTCGAGGAGGAGGAGCTGCGGCTGATGGAGGAGGGCGCAGGAGAGGGCGAGGCGTTGTTTCCAGCCGCCGGAGAGGGCGCCGGCGAGGCGTTGGCTGAAGGGGGCCAGGCGCATCTTGTCGAGGGTGGCGGCGACCACTTCTTTCCGATCGCGCACGCCGTAGATGCGCGCCATGAAGTCGAGGTTCTCGCGCACGCTCAAGTCCTCGTAGAGACTGAAGCGCTGCGGCATGTAGCCGATCAGCGGGCGAATGTGGTCGCTCTCAGTGCGCACGTCGAAACCGAGGCAGCTCCCCTGGCCGGCATCGGGGCGCAGCAGGCCGCAGAGCATGCGCAAAAAGGTGGTCTTGCCGCTGCCGTTGGGACCGAGAAAGCCGTAGATCTCGCCGCTCCCCACTTGCAAAGACAGGCGGTCGACGACGGTATTGCCGTTAAAGACCTTGCTTAATCCCTGGACGTCGATGACGACCGCGCCCTTCATTGCGGCGTCACCTCCAGCGGCTGTCCGGGCTTGAGGCGGGCGGCATCAACGGCATCGGGGCGGGCTTCGATCAGATAGACGAGTTTAGCGCGACTGTCGCGGCTGTAGATCACCGGCGGGGTATATTCGGCTTGCGGCGAGATGTAACTGATCGTCGCCGGCAGTTCGCCGCCATCGAAGCGGAGCATGACTTTGTCGCCGGTGTGAAGACTCGCAAGCTGCGGCTCGGGGACGTAGAAGCGGGCTTTTCTGCCGGTCTCCGGAAGGAGGATCACCACCGGCGTCCCGGCCGGGACGAGTTCGCCGACCTCAAAGAGGGTGTCGAAGACCAGTCCGCCCTGCGGTGCGGTTGGACTCTTCTGACTCAGCTGCCACTCTGCCTGGCGCAGCGCCTCACTCAGGGCGGCGGCTTCGGCGCTTAATGCCTGCCTCTGCCCGATTCGACCGCCGAGACGGGCAGTGGTCAGACGGGCGTCGAGCTCAGCAACAAGCGCGGCTGTCTGCTGCGCGGCGGCCCGGCTGCGGTCGAGGAGTTCACGAGAGGTGACGTTTTCTGCATAGAGGCTCTCCTGGCGGAGCAACTCCCTTTGTGCCAGATCCCGGGCCGCCCGTGCCTGGTCGCGTTGCGCTTGCAGGGCGGCAATCTCGCTCGGCCGCTCGCCGCTGCCGAGATCATCGCGGCGAAAACCGGCCTGCTCCAGACGGCGCTGTGCTTCGGCGACAGCGGTCGCTTCCGGTTCCGGGTCGAGACGGAAGAGGGGCGCGTTGACGCTGACGTTCTCCCCTTTACGCACTGCCAGCTCCAGCAACCTTCCACCCCGCGGCGCAGCGACGTAGACATACTCCCCTTCGGCGTAACCCTGCCAGGAGGTGGCGGCGTCACGATTGCAGGCAGAGAGGATGAGGAGGAGGGCGGCGGGAAAGAGTAATAGAATGCGCGGGCGGGATTTCAGCGTCATAGCAAGGCAATCCTCTGAGGAATAACAATCATAAGAGCGTGATCCAATAACGTCTTCGTACAATATAGCGGGATTACGGCAGCTTGGCAACGTGCCGTTGCTGTCTGACCATCAGTATGTCTTTTGTTTGCTTGCCCTTAATACCGATTTAATGCTAATAATCTAATTCTATTTATCTAATTCTGAACGTATTCTTCTCAAGGAGGATGCAACGATGAGTGGTTTACTTTTTCCCCGTGGCGAAAGCCGGCGCATGGTACTCTTTTGTGCTGTCCTGTCGGTTTTACTCTTACCGTTCCTCGTATCCTGTAGTTCCGACGATTCAGACGAAACACACTCAGCGGTGCGCGCAGACAGCGTCTCAGGCATTGCGATGCTGGACCAACCCATCGTTGGCGGCACGGTTACCCTCGAAAGGGTCGATGGTACGGTGTTTCATTCCGAAACGGACGAGACACATACGAACGGTTCCTTTCTGCTCGATTATCCCAACCTCCCGGCCAACTTCGACATCGTCGTAACCGGTGGGACAGTTGGCGTCAATGGCCCGTTGCTGCTCGAACCCCTTCGTACAGAAGTCCGGAATCATCAACATGGGATCTATGCGTTTTATCTCGTGGATCCAATCTCCAGCCTGGTCGCGACCTATCACAGAGCACACCCGGAGCTGAGTTTTTCGGAGGCAGTCGCTGCAGTCTGGGATTACCTGCAATTACCCCCGAGTGCCGATCCGGTCAACGACATGTACTTTCAGTCCCGACACTTCCATCGCGGAGCTTTCATGGAAGCGGCACAAGAGGCCGGCGGATTTCAGTTCTTCCTGACGAAGTTGAGCGGCGAAATCGATCATCCGACATGGGAGGTCCCGTGTTTTTCAGAAAAATGCGACAGCGATTTGCTGACCGGTGCGGCCGGGTTCATTGCCGGCGCCGTTGCCAAGGGGGCACTCAGTTACATCGGATCCGAAGCGGCCGGCTATGTGATGCAAGAAGCTTTTGGCTGGGGGGAAGAACCGCCCGACCGGCAGGGGGAAATTATTGAGATGCTGGCGCAGCAAGGCGAGATGCTGGAAAACGTCATCACCGAAATCAAGGAACTGGAAAGCAAGGTCGCCGCCTCGACGGCCGAGATCAAGGCCGCCCTGAAGGATACCGAGTACAATCTGAAAGCCGCCAACCTCGCTGACATCCGTGCTTTTGTCGATAGTTGCTATCAACAACTCTATTTCATCACCCAGGCGGACCCACGCGAGGCGGGGTATGCCGATCTCGTCACTGAATTGGCCAAGCGCCTGGAGGCGCGCGATCTGCAGAAAGATCTCGCCAATCTGCACAACACTCTCCTCGGCCAGGGACCGGGCGAGAGCGGCCTGTTTGAGATCTGGGGCGAGATGCAGCACCGGCTGGCCTATTCGCAAGACCGTTATCCGGCATTGGCCAATCATATGGCCTACTGGTACGATGTTCAGGTGAAAACGCTACAGCTCTTTCTCGAATACCTGCACTATAAATACCCGGAAAACACGCTGATGCCCAAAAACGCACTCAGCGTTTTCGATAACAATCTGGTGCTGCAAGCGAACATGTTCCGCGCGCGGGTTGAAACATTCGGCTATGTGGATGGTGGCTATTACTCTGATCATAGTTTTCTTTACACGCCCAGGATCGCTGCCTTCTGCTGGGATCAGTTCACCTCCCCACAGCTGGCGCAGGCGGACCGCTTAATCGGCGAGTTGCTGGGGCAAAAAGAAACGCTCATCGTGCGCCTTTACATGAGCGTCCTGAATTACAACTTCCTCGGGGCAAGATTCGACAACGTCAAATTGCAGCTAAGAAATACGGGAACCGGAAGTGTGTACGAAGCGCTACCGGAACTCAATAAGTTTGAGGTATGGCGCAATGTGCTCCACACCAGTTCATATATGCATACAGAGATTGGCCGCTTCACTTTCGTGGATGTCCCTTTCGGCGAATACCGCCTGGTGGATAACAATGCCCTGTACGGACATTACGGTTTGTTACGCGCGGATCAACTCATCGATACCGAGGCGCTCGACCATACCATTTCTTTTGCCGAGGCCAATCCTTTCGCCCATATGACTGTACTGGCCTGGGATAGAAAATATCTCGCCAGCTATCCGAACGGCTGCCCGTGACCAGGGTTCACACCGACCTTTTTCGGCTTGGCTGAAAAAAACCGCAGAATCGGAAGAAATCGATTGCTGCGGTCCCCGCATGAAAAAAAGCCCTCTGCATTTGCATAGGGCTTTTTTATTAACAGAAGCGGATGTAGCGCTGATCGAATGCTCAACTCTTTTTGTGGGCTTTATTTCTTCGCAGCGGCCTTCTTGTCGGTCATGGGATCGCCGCCAAAGCCGAGCTTTTTCCAATCCATCCGGCTGTTGTCGCCGTGGCACTCAAGGCAGGTCAGCGACTGCTCTTTCGGCGAGACCATGTGGTTGAGTTTCCACCACATCTCCGTCGGCGCAAAGCCGTAGGAGCCGCTGTAGGTGATCCCCTGGGCCTTCATCGCCGGATTCGCTTCCATGCCGAGGCGGATCGCTTTGTCCCAGTCGAAATCCTTCCAGTAGCCGCCGGGGCCAAAGGTCTTCGGAGTCAAAAAGATATTTTGCTTGCTGTCGTAGACCTGTTTGCCGCGATGGACCTTGAAGGGGTAGATTCTGGCGTTCTTATCCTTGATCGTTGCGGTCGGTCCGGCCAGTTTGGTGATTTTGGTCGGGTCGATCTTTTCGCCAACCAGATAAGCGTCAAAGGCACCGTCCTGGTACCAGGCATACTCGGGTTGGACCATCTGGCCCCAGGTGAAGGTCCCCTTCTTTTTATTGTAGGTCTCTTTGCCGTACTTGTCGGTCTCGACCTTCCGGTCTTCTCCAGTAGTCGACCAATCCCACGACATTTTGGTCGGGACTTCCCGGGCAAAGAAGGGGATATGGCAGGTTTGACAAGCGACAGTGGCGACATGCTGATTCAGGCGCGACTCTTTGTGCGGTGCGGCTTGATGGCAGCGTTCACAGCCGAAATGGTTCTTGCCGGCCGGGGAGACGCCCAGGGCGTTGCCGGGGATCTGGTGGTTTTTGGTTTCATGGCAGGTTTGGCACTGGAAGTTGTTGCCATCAGATGCCATGTGCACGTCGGTCTTCCGCTCCGGATAAGAGATCGAAGAATCGAGATCGCCGTGTTTGACCGCATCGCCGCCACCGCCGTAGAAGTGGCAGACCCCGCAATTGTCACGGACCGGTTTGCCGACCTTCTGCGCCACCTTGAGCAGATCGATACTCGGAGCCGGCAGGCCGCCGGTCCCTGGTGATTTGTTGTAGGTGCCGGTGGTGTCATGGCAGACCAGGCAATCGATTTTGGTTTTGTCGGTAAAGTCGAAGGTCGCCACCGACTCCATGCCGTAACCGGCGTGGCAGGTTGAGCAGAAGATTTCATTGCCGGCGACGGAAACGCAGTAGTTGTTGATCGCATTGTTTTTGCCGAGTTTGATCTTCTTGCCGCGTACCACCTGGTCCAGTCCCCAGTTCCAGTGAGAGGTGCGCATGAAGTCGACGGCGGCATCGTCGTGACATTCGAGGCATTGCTTGGTCGCGTCCGGGCCGGTCTTGATCGGTCCGGTGATGTAGCCAACGTGGTCGCTCGCCCAAGCGGGGAGCGCTGTCATCGCCAGAAGAGCGGCGAGGAGCAGGGGGGTGCGGATTTTTTTGTAACTCATAATGAACTCCGTACTTGCGGTGTTATTTTGATTCGGTAGGGGCGGGTCTTGTGCCCGCCCTGCATTTAAAAACGGGCGACCACAAGGGCCGCCCCTACCATAATCCTAGAACTTGACGGTCAGTGAAGCATAGCCGTCCCAGGCAGTATCGGCGACCGGCATCATTGAATAGGCGTTGCCGGCGAGAACTTCCGAAACTTTTTGCGGAGCGCCGACCGGTGAACCGCTGCCGGTGTATTTATAGTCGTAATAAAGGCCGCCAACCTTGATGAACATGTTGGGGTTGATGTCGAAGATGTAGTAAGCCTCGCCAACATGACCGCGGGTGGCGAGTTTGCTGCCGAGCATGTCATCCTGGGCCTGGGTGAAGGGGCTCCAGTATTTGGAGCCGTAGTTGTATTCGAGGCCGAATTTTCCGGTCGGGGCAGGAATCTGAACACCGACGTAGACGCCGTAGCCATCGTGGTTGTCGTCATTCACAGTTTTGTTGGTAGGCACCGGCATGATCGCATCAGCAGTTCCATCGCCGTTAGTGTCAAAGGCAGCCGCCTGATAAAGATTGTCGCTCCCCATGCCGCCAAACAGGCCGGCTTTGCCATTCGGCCGCAGTTGGGTCCAGCCGAGGGAACCGAAATAATTAAGACCGTTATCTTCCTCGCGGGCCGCGCCGATACCGGCCAGCATGATGTCGCCGATGACAGTGGAGGGCTGATAGCGGGTGACAAAGTTCATGTTGGGGAAGTTCTGCATGTCCTGATACATGGTCGGGGCAAAGATCGCCGCGAATTCGGTCGGGAATGCAAAGGTTCCCTTGAAGCCGTCGACCACGTCGAGGGCGGCAAAAGCGGTCAACTGGACAAAGTTAGTGCCGTCGTTGATCACATCGACGTTGAAGCCGCCGAGATGGGTGTCATCGGTGGTGGTGTTGTTAAAGAGTTCGCCATTGCCGACCTGCGACTCGAAGCCCTGGCCGTAACAGAAGCGCACGACCTGACCTTCGACGCCGGTATGCTCACCGAGTTTGTAGCCGGCTGTGATGCCGTCGAAGTTGAAGTTGACGAGATGGCCGGAGGGGGTGCCGCCGCGCATTTCATTTTCGCGGTACTGTCCCGGAGGTCCGTAGGTGGAGGGACGGCGGCCGATGGAGAGATAAAGGTTGCTGCCGCCGATGTCCTTCCAGTCGAAGTAGGCGCGCTCGACCCGCAGCCAGTCGCCGCTGGTGTTACCGCTATCCGTTCCGTCCATGGTGAAGGCGTTCCAGGAATCG
>JAXMLA010000239.1:0-3948 GCA_034370465.1 Desulfuromonadales bacterium | reverse complement strand
GTTCCTCCATCGCCATGGCTTATCTGCGCAGCAAAGGCTATCAAGCTAAATATCTGACCGATGGTCTCCTCGGTCTGGCAGAACAGTTACGGGGAGAGCGGGCTAAAGATTTTATGGCAGAATTGGCGAAAATAAAAACCGGGCAGAAAAATAACTAAATTAAACAGGAGAAGTAACTATGAAGATTGAAGTCCTCGGCACCGGCTGTGCTAAATGTAAGACTCTTTACGAAAACACCAGAAAAGCTTTGGAAGAAAGCGGTACGAGCGCCGAAGTTGTCAAGATCGAAGATATCCCCACAATCATGAAGTACGGAGTGATGAGCACACCGGCGCTGGTGATTGATGGTCAAGTGAAGTTCTCCGGCAAGGTCGCTTCGGTTGCCGAAATCATGGGGATGTTGTAAGCCTCATTTTCTAGCACTCCAAAGGAAAATCTATGAAATCGATCATCTCCGTTGCGATCCTGACTCTATTCGTCGTTACTCCGGCTTTTGCCGAACTCCCTTCGGCCAGCGACACAGTGATCAGCCAGGCTCTTGCCTCCGGTCAACCGACGATCCTCGATCTTGGTGCCCGCACCTGTATCCCCTGTAAGAAGATGGCGCCAATTCTTGAAGCGTTAGCGACGGAATATCAAGACAAGGCAAACGTTCTCTTTGTCGATGTGTGGGAGGACAAAGCTACGGCGAAAAAATTCCGGGTCCAGATGATCCCGACTCAGATCTTCTTTGACGCCAAGGGGAAGGTAGTCAAACGTCATGTCGGCGGCATGGAGAGAGCCGACATCCTCAAAGAGCTCAAAGCGGCAGGGCTCAAATGAGCAGCTGGTTGGAGAACATCGAGCAGATCGTCGCCCTCTATCCGCTCCTCGCCTTTGGCGCCGTCTTTCTCGCCGGAGTGCTCTCCTCTGCTTCTCCCTGTGTTCTCGCAACCATCCCGCTCGTCGTCGGCTTTGTCGGTGGCTATGCGGATGGCGATCGAAGCAAGGCCTTTCGCTACTCCCTCGCCTTTGTCCTTGGTCTGTCGCTGACCTTTACCGCCTTTGGTGCGGCTGCCGGTTTGCTCGGGACAATGTTCGGCACTCTCGGCGGCGGCTGGTATATTGTTGCCGGGATTGTGGCGCTGGTGATGGGCGGGCAGATGATCGGACTTTACGAAATTCGCTTGCCGATCAAGCGTGACTTCAAGCCGAAGCAGGGCGGCATCATCGGCTCCTTCCTCCTCGGCCTCTTCTTCGGCGTCGTCTCCTCCCCCTGCGCTACGCCAGTGCTGGTGGTCATCCTCACTTACGTCGCCACCCAGGGGCAGATCCTTTACGGAACAGCGCTCCTCTTCACCTACGCCCTCGGTCATTGTTTGCTGATGTTGCTAGCTGGCACCTTCACCGGCTTTGTCGAAGCTTTCGTCAAGAAACAGGGGATCGTCAACTTTTCCCTCTGGACAAAACGGCTCGGCGGCGTCATCGTCGCTGCTGTTGGCGTTTGGTTGTTATGGCAGGCATAATGATCTCGCGCCAAGCGAATCGCCTGCTTTGAACGCGGCAAAAATTTATGATGGAGCTGTCATGATCCTGTTTCCTGCTTTACTCGGACTCGCCTTGTGCCTGCTTAATGCTGCCGGCGTCGGCCTCTTCTGTCTGACGAGTGGTTGTACTCTTTATAGCGGTTACTCCCTCTTTGGATTTTCTTTCTACGTCTATGGAGCCGTCGGCTTCGGAGTCATCTCCCTTTTGGCGATCATAGCGAGCAGAAGAGTATCCGCCGTCCCTTGGCTCGGTGTCATCCTCTGTGTCGGTCTCATGCTCAATCTCCTCTTTCTGGGATGGCAGCTCCTTTACTGGCCCTGTTCGAGTTGCCTGGTCGTCGCGCTGCTCCTCGGAGGGGCGGCGGCGGGATTCTGGCGCCGCTATCCGCAATGGTGTCGCTTATCCTTCAAGGCCGTTTTCTTTTCCTGGCTGGTGTTGTTGATTCCGGTTACGGTTGCGGTCGGGAAGGAAGTCTTCCTGGCGCCCTGGGCGATTTATGGCCCGCCCGATGCGAGCATGCGCGTCTTCTTCTCCCCCACTTGCCCGGCTTGTAGCAAAGAAGTGAATAAATTGCTGCAAAGTTCAAATGTCAACCGCGTCGTTTTTTATCCGATTGCCAAGAATGAGCGGGATCTCCGTTTGCTCGCCACCTTGCAGAACCAGGGAATCACGCAGTCGTCAGATTTAGGGAAACTTTTCACTGCCGATCTGCAAGAAACGACCAGCCCGCCCCTCAATCTCCGCTGGCGCCTCGCCAGAAACAAAATGGCTCTCGCCCGCTACGGGGCGCAAACCATCCCCTTCATTCTCGGTTCGGTAGTGATCGAAGCACCGCGCCCTCCCTGGGAAAACCTCTTCTCTACTCCCGCAATCGAAGAAGAGTCAGCTGGCGGCTGTGGTATTATCGATCAGCAAGAGGTCCCTTGCGAGTGATCGCGCTTTGAGGTTTCCCGATGTCGACCGTTGACCAAAGCATCAGCAAACGCCTCCTCTTTGCCATCATCCTTACTGCCATCGCGCTGGTGGCGGAGATTGTCGGCGGCCTCTGGTCCAACTCCCTGGCTCTCCTCTCTGATGCCGGACACGTCTTTCTCGACCTCTTTGCCCTCCTCCTTTCTCTCGGGGCGATCAAATTCGCTGCGCAGCCCGCCAGTGGCAAACATTCCTACGGCTGGCACCGCGCCGAAGTGCTGGCGGCCCTGATCAATGGACTGACGGTCTTGCTGATGGCAGTGGTCATCCTCTTCGAAGGGGGCAAGCGCCTACTCTCCCCCGAAGAGGTCAAGACTATGCCGATGCTGGTCATTGCTGTTTTGGGGCTGATTGCTAACCTGCTGGCGGCCAAAGGACTGCACGGCCACGCTCATGACGATCTCAACGTGCGCAGTGCCTTCCTTCATGTTTTAGGGGATGCGGCCGCTTCGGTGGGAGTCATTGTCGGAGCGCTCTTGATGCATTTGACCGGATGGTATCAAGCGGATCCGCTCATTTCTATCGCCATCGGTTTGCTGATACTGGTGGGGGCAGGGCGGGTACTGCGCGATGCTATTCACATCCTCATGGAAGGGGCACCACGGGGGCTGACGGTGGATCAGGTCGCGGATTATCTCCGCACGGTCGAGGGGGTTGTTGATTTACACCATGTCAATCTGTGGTCGATCTGTTCCCATATCACCGCCTTCTCGGCCCACCTCGAAATAACAGCAGAGAGCGATACGCACCGGTCGGAATTACTGCACCAGATCGAACATGAACTGAAAGATCGCTTTCACATCAACCATACGACCATTCAACTGGTCTGCACGGGGTGTAGCGGCGGGCCACTGATCAAGGAGTTGGGCCATGGCGATAAAACCGACAATGGCTGCAAGCATTAGGGTGCAAGTGCACGAAGGGAGGTGCAGAATATGCACGAAAAAAACCTGATAGCCAGAGTCAATCGTTTTTAAAATGTAGCAATTACAGGTATTTGTGTGATTGGCACAATACCTGATATCTCCTTAAGTAGAAGTTCAACAAACTCACAGGAGGTACAGAAGATGAAAAGATCGATCATGACCCCGGCAGTAGTGATGGCGATTATGATGGCAGTCAGTGCAGGCGATCTCTTTGCCGCAGGGCGCAACAATGTCGGCAATCGCAACGGCACCAGTCTCACTGGTCAAGGGAGCGCCGGCACCACCGCTACCCGTCCTGCGGGATCACAACGGCGCGACGGCACCTTTCTGACGACCGGCACGACCGCGAACGGCGGAACGACCCGCCCCGATCGTGGCAACGGGCTGCAGGACGGCTCCCGTCTCAACACTGGTACTCCGGAGCCGGCAACCGCGCAGTAACGATGTTGGTGCATCCCCCGGCAGCGAGTTCCGTTGCCGGGGGAGAAGAAGGAAGGCCGATGAAACGATCTATTTTTCTAAT
>JAXMLA010000238.1:0-8975 GCA_034370465.1 Desulfuromonadales bacterium | reverse complement strand
GGTCCTCGATGGCGTCCTCTGCTTCCTGTTAATGAGCGGGATGCGCGTCTCAGTCCGTCTTGGCCGGGAACTTGTCTGTACCTACAGCAAAAGCTGCAATGAAGAGATGAAGCGAATCGTCGTTGTCGGCTCCGGCGCGGTGGCCCAGACCATCATCCGCGAGATTCGCCAGAGTCCCAGGATGAACGGTGAAGTGGTCGGGCTGGTCGATCAGGACAGCAGTCGCCTGCGGCACTCGTTTCAAGGCGTTCAGGTTTTATCCGACATCGAGGGATTGGGCGACTTGCTGCGGCGCGCGTCGATCGATCAGGTGATTCTGGCTAATCCGGCGCTTGATCTCAAAGAACTGCGCCACATTGTCGCCACCTGCAGAAAATACGGTGTGACCTCTAAAATCCTGCCGAATGTCTGCGAGATTCTCAATGAAGACGTCTCTATCCAGCATGTCCGCGACGTTAAACTGGAGGACCTGCTCGGACGGCCCTCTGTTCATCTCGATGTGAACAATATTCAGGAATATATCGGCGGGAAACGGGTGCTGATTACCGGTGCCGCCGGCAGTATCGGTCAGGAAATCTGCCGGCAGGTGGCCAGATTTGGCGCTGCCTCGGTCGTCCTCTTCGATCAGGCCGAAACCCCCCTCTTCGATGTCGAGCGGGAGCTGAAAAGTACATTCCCCGGCGTGGAGTTTATTCCCAGCCTGAGCGATATCCGCGACGCTGCCAAAGTCGATTTCGTCTTCGACCGCTTCCGGCCCGAAGTCGTCTTCCATGCCGCCGCGTACAAACATGTGCCGATGTCGGAATGCAATCCGGTGGCAGCGGTCAAGAACAACGTGATCGGCAGCCGTAATCTTGTCAACGCCGCCGACCGCTACGACGTCGACCACTTTGTCATGATCTCGACGGATAAAGCGGTGAATCCGACCAACATCATGGGCGCCAGCAAACGCGCTGCGGAAATCTATGTCCAGGCCATGGCCAACCGCAGCCGGACCAGCATTGTCACCGTCCGCTTTGGCAACGTCCTCGGCAGTAACGGCAGTGTCGTGCCGATCTTCCAGCATCAAATCCTCAAGGGCGGCCCGGTCACCGTGACCGATCCCGAGGTGACGCGTTATTTCATGACCATCCCGGAAGCCGTGCAGCTCGTCCTTCAGGCGGGGAGCATGGGGCACGGTGGGGAAATTTTTGTTCTGAACATGGGCGAACCGGTCCGGATCGTCCAACTCGCGGAGGAATTGATCCGACTGTCGGGACTGACCCCCTACAAGGATATCGATCTGGTCTTTACCGGCCTGCGCCCCGGGGAAAAGTTGCACGAAGAACTGTTGCTCGACGAAGAGGGGATCATGCCGACCAGTCACGACAAGATTTGTGTCGCCCGGGCCCGCCATCACAATCTCGCCGAGCTCAACCTGCAGCTCGATCGGCTCGATCAAGCCTGCACAGCGATGGCCAGCGAGCAGGTCATCAGACTTATTCGTGCCCTGGTACCGGAGTATCACACGGCAAACAGCAACCAGGCGCTCCCCGTCTCCCGGATCAATGCTGTCCGGTCACCGGTGATCCATATTTCTCAGGTTGCCGCGGAATCGGCTTGAAGGAGGAGAATTTATGCGGTGGAATTGTTTGGTAACTGCTTTGACCCTGACCTTTTTGTGCGGATTGGCGTGGGGAGAGGAGCCCCTGCCGGAGACGAGCGAGCCGCCGGAATCGATCCTTTTCGCCGCGCCGCAAGAAGCGCCTATCTCTCCCCCCGGCAGCCAACCGCTGACCTCTACAGACCTTTTGGGCGGCAGAACCGGCTATATCCATCCCTTCCTTTCGGTCAGCAGCTTTTACACCAGCAACCTGTTTCGCACGACAAGCAACGAACTGTCAGATCGCTATCTTGTCATTGCACCCGGCCTGTGGCTGGCACTTCCGGCCCGCAATCAACGGGCCCCGGAGATCGGCACTTCGAATACTGCGCCGGGCGGCTTGAGCCTCAGCCGCTTTACCGCTGAAAGAGAACGCCGCATCCAGGCGTACCTCCAGTATCAGGCCAATATCTTCCGATATGATCGCTACGACGACGAAGACCGGGTCGATCACCGGGCGCAAGCGATGCTCAAATTCAGCGCGCGCGGGGGCACGTCGCTGGAGATTGTCGATGTTTTCGAACGGAACAGCGACCCCTATGGCACCGGTGGCAAAGCGGATCGCGTCCTCGACACCTTTGACGCCAATCTCTTCAATGCCATTCTTGTCAGCCGTTTATCGCCAAAGGTGCTGCTGCGGGCCGATTATGGCCGCTATGCTCTCGATTATGCCGCCGCCAGTAACAGTTATCGTGAACGTAGCGACGACAGTTACTCTGGCTATCTCTTTTTTCAAGCGACACCCAAGACCGCTGTCTTTGTTCAAGGCGAATACATCAAAATCGATTATGACGAGGGCGGCAACCTCGACAGCCGTCACAACAATTATTATCTCGGCGTTCAGATGCAGACCAGCGCCAATACCCGCGGACGCTTCAAGGTCGGTTACGGCATGCGGGACGACGACACAACGGAAAACGATGATCTCCTCGCCGAGGCGCAGCTCGATTATTTCTTCACTCCGAAGACCTCTTTCTATCTGCAAGGGACGCGGCGCATCCTCGAAACCGACCAGATCGGGGCACAAAGTATCCTTTCGCATCGAGTCCTGCTCGGCTATCGGCAGCGGATGACGGCAAAATGGCGGGTCGATGGCAGTCTTTTCTTTAATCGCAACGAGTACGACGGCACGGTGATCATCGGCAACAGGATCGCCACGAACTATTATCTCGATGAATTCGGCGGGCGTGCCACTCTCGGCTTTTCGCCGCTCACCTGGCTGAATTTAAGCCTCGGCTATGAATACCGGGAGCGCGATTCCAACTTTGACAGTGAGGATTACCGAAGCAATACCGTCTTTGTGCGGGCAGTAGCGGCACTCTGACGGCCAGGGTTAATAGTGAAACGTAGGAGCTGGCTCCAGCCTGCGATGATCGCGAACTGGAGCTCGTTCCTACAGAGGAATAGGATTTAACGAATAAGAGGTCTTCCATGAATCGTCATCGTCATATCACCATCATCGTCCCGGTCCTGCTCCTTGTATTGTGGGCCGCTATCGCCGTCGGCGCCGGGAGCGATTACCAGATTGGTCCGGGTGATGTCCTGAAAATTACCCTCTATGACCATCCGGATCTGACGACCGTCGCCCGGGTCGATAAGGATGGATATATCCTCTTCCCCCTGGCGGGAAGTGTACGGGTCGGTGGCCAGAGCACCGCCAGCGCTTCGCAGGTGATTGCCGCCAAACTTGGTACCGATTACATCGTCAACCCGCAGGTCTCGGTCTTTGTTCAGGAGTTCCGCAGCCGGGTGGTTTATGTCACCGGGCAGGTCAACCGGCCCTCGGCCTTTACCGTCGAGCCCGATACCACGGTGATCCAGGCCATTACCATGGCCGGAGGGTTTACTCCGTTGGCCGCACAGAAAAAAATCAAGATCCTCCGGAAAATCAATGGCGTTGAAAAGGTCTTTAAAAAGGTGCCGTTCCACGAAAAACTGATGCCGGAAGATGTCATGGTTATTCCTGAAAGTTTCTTTTAAGCGCTTGTTGTACAGGTGAAAATTGCCGAACGTTCGTCAATGGCTCGCAAATAAGAGGTCTGTCATGAATCGTCATCGTTTTATCGTCATCACCGTCTCCCTGTTGTTCCTTTCATTGTGGGCCGCTTTCACCGGCAGCGCCGAGAGCGATTACCAGATTGGACCGGGCGATGTCCTGAAAATTACCATCTACGATCATCCGGATCTGACGACGGTCGCCCGGGTCGATCACCAGGGATTTATTCTCTTTCCCCTGGCCGGCCGGGTTCGCGTCGGTGACCTGAGCACCGCCGGCGCGTCGCAGACGATCATGGCAAAACTCGGTACCGACTATATCGTCAACCCGCAGGTCTCGGTCTTTGTCGAGGAGTTTCGCAGCAAAAAAGTCTTTATCAACGGGGAAGTGACCCGCCCAGGACTTTACGAACTGAGCGGACCGACAACCCTTTTGGAGCTGGTCTCAAAAGCAGGCGGCCTGACCCGCGGCGCCGGACGTATCGCAACGATCCGCCGGACCGTGGGGAACGGGGGAGCGGACGAAAAAAGCATTGAGGTCAATATCGCCGACCTGCTGCAGTCCGGTCCTGAGACCGTGGTCGATATCCCGCTGATCGATGGAGATTCCGTCACCATCGCCAAGGCCGCGGTCATCTATGTCACCGGCCAGGTGAACCGCCCGTCGGCTTTCACGGTCGAACCCGATACCACGGTGATCAAGGCGATCACCATGGCCGGCGGTTTTACCCCGCTGGCAGCGCAGAGCAAGATCAAGATCATCCGCAAGATCAACGGTATCGAGCAGGTGATCGAAAAGGTTCCGCTCCACGAAAGGCTCATGCCGGAAGACGTTATGGTCATCCCTGAAAGCTTCTTTTAAAAACCGACGACAAGAAAGACAGCATCCTGCGTCTTGACGCGCAGGGTTGCTGTGAGAAAGGGAGGATTATGATGCACGACCGTAATCGTAATTTACAGGACTACTTGAAGGTCTTGCACAACCGCTGGCAGATCGTCGCAGCTGTCGGCGGCGGGATTTTTGTTGTGGTTCTGCTGGTGACCATGCTCTCTACACCGATTTATGACGGCACCGCCAAGGTCATCATTGACCGCGTCGAAGTCGATAATCTGCCCGGCACCAACCGGATCCAGCCTCTCGATCCGGAATTCTACAGCACCCAGTTTCAAGTGATTCGCAGCCATGGAGTTGCCCGCCGGGTTGTCGACGTCCTCGGGCTGGAGACCGGCATCGCCGAGCGGGAAAGTCCGGACGGCCCGTCCCGGTTCAGCTCCGTATGGCAGAACCTGCGGGGATTCTTTCCCCGCTCTACCCCCGCCGAAGAAAAGGGGGGTGACGAATCTGTCGACCCGAGCGCCTGGACCGCAAGTGACAAGGTGGCCCGGCAGATCCTGCAAAATGTCCGGGTCAGACCGATCCAGGGGAGCCGCATTACCGAGGTGACTTATTCTTCACCCAACCCGGAATTTGCCGCGGTAGTCGCCAACACCTTTGTCCAGGCCTACGTCGAAAAATCCCTCGACCTGAAGATGGATTCGACCCACCGCAGCCTTGAGTGGCTGAAACCAAGAGCAGAAGCTGAACTCAAAAAGTTACAAGCCAGCGAGAAAAAACTGCAAACCTACATGGAAGAGAACAACCTCGTCACCATGGAAGAACGGGCGACGATCATCCCGGAAGCGTTGACGCAGCTGGGCCGGGAACTGATCACTGCTGAATCGAGAACCAAGGAGCATAAGCTCCTGTATGACAAGGTTCGTGCCGCCGCAGGGAATCTCGACGACGCGGAGAACGTCCTGTCCGTCTCGGAAGGCGGGGCACTCGACGTCCTGCGCGCCCAGATCCTTCAGGCCGAACAGATGAATATGGAACTTTCCAGTAAATACGGCGCCAAGCATCCGATGATGCTCAAGGCCGTCGCCGACCTGAATATTCTCAAGGATAAACGCCGGCAGGAGATCAACCGGATCATCCAGAAGATCCGGAACCAGTACGAGCTCGCCCTGTCCAACGAAAACAGTATCCGCAATCAACTCAATCAGACCAAGAACATGGCTCTGGGATTGAATGAAAAATATGTGGGCTACGGCGCCCTCAAGCGGGAGATCGACACCAACCGGCAGCTTTACGATGCCCTTCTGACCAAAATCAAGGACCAGAGTGTCAGCGGCGAAAGGCAGCCGGTCAATATCAGCATCGTTGAAAACGCTAAAGTTCCCCAGAGCCCGGTGCGACCCATGGTCGCGCTCAATCTGCTCCTCGGGCTGATCCTCGGCTTATGTGGCGGCGTCGGCGCCGCTTTCTTCCTTGACCATCAGGATATCCGCATCAAAGCGGCCGAAGACGTCACCGATTTTCTCAAAATTCCGGCCCTGGGGAGCATCACTTTCAACCGGGTCTCGGCGAATATGAAAGAGATTGTCAGGACCGCGCCGCGCTCGGAATTCACCGAGAACTACAATGCCTTACGGACCACACTCATGTTGTCTGCGGCCGAGATCCCCCCCCGTCACATTTTGATCAGCAGTTCGATTGCCGGCGAGGGCAAGACGACCACGGCCACGAACCTGGCGCTGACTATGGCCAAATCCGGATCAAAAGTCCTGCTGATCGATGCCGACCTGCGCAAGCCGACTCTGCACAAAGTCTTCAAACTTCACAATCAAGCCGGGTTAAGCAGCTATCTCGCCGGCAGCAACGATAAATCGATCCTTAACAAAGGGAGCCATGAAAATTTGACCGTGATCCCCTCCGGACCGATCCCGCCCAATCCCTATGAGCTGCTCAACTCCAATCGCATGGCAACCTTGCTTGATAATCTCGAGAAAGACTTTGACGTGATTATCTGCGACTCACCCCCGATTCTTTCGGTGGCGGACTCCCGCGTTTTATGCCGCTTTTTTGATGGCATGATCGTTGTCGCGCGCGCCGGTCTCACCACCTATCCGATGGTGAAAAAGAGTATCCGCATGGTGAAGGAGGTTAAGGGGGAGATTCTCGGGATTGTGGTCAATGCAGTCCAGACCCGCGATCAGGAGTACTACGGATACTATTCCAACTATCTTGAGGTGACCGCAAAACCGGAGATGCCGATTTTGGGTACGGCCTTGCAAACCGCCCGCAGCGAAGAAAAATGAGCCCTGCACCAACGCGGTTTCCAACATCAAAAGGAGGATGTGTGATGAAAAAATTTCAGAGCTACCTGGTCAACCTGTTAATTACGGCCCTTGTGATGACCCTGCTCGGCGGGTGTGGCAATAGTGGCGGCGAGACGACGCCGGCACCGGTGCAGACAGGCGATGTCACCGCGTTTCCTAATGCGTCCCTTTTGGCGACACCGTCGCCAGGGTATGTCATCCCGCCCCAGACCATTGTCCTCGACGCCCGACGTTCCCAGGCCGAATATGATGCCGGACATATCCCCGGTGCCATCTTCGCTCCGCCGAGTCTCTTTGAGACAAACGACGTGCTTAATTCAGACGCCGACCTTGCCAGTGCCTTGGGGAACCTCGGGCTCACCCGTGACAGCAAAATCCTCATCTATGACAATACCACCGCGTCTCTGGGATCTGGCGGTCGATTGTTCTGGATCCTCGAATATCTCGGCTGCACCGACGTCACTTTCCTGAATGGCGGTTGGGATCTCTGGAAAGCTCAGGATATGCCGGTGGAGACGGTCGCGGTCGTTCATGTTCCGGTTGTTCCAACCGCATTCAGCGCTATTGTCAACCCCCAGGTAGTGCAGTTTGTCGACAAAGAGTTTGTGAAAGAACAGTTCATAACCACTCCTGCCGCTGGGTTTATTCTGATCGATGTGCGCGAAGAACAGGAGTATACCGGTACTGTGCTTAATGGTGCGGCCCGCCCCGGTCATATTCCCGGTGCGATCAATCTTCCCTATACCAAATGCTTTAATGCAGCAGACAAGTCGATTCTCAACTACCAGGATTTGAAAGGTCTCCTCGACGCGCGGGGAATCACCTTGAACAACAATCCAAAGATCGTCGCCTACAGCACAATCGGTCACCGCAGTGGCTTCTTCTATTTCCTGTGCCGGTTGATGGGGTATGAAAACGTCGCCAATTACACCGGCTCGATCGTTGATTGGGCAAAAGCCGATCCAATTCAGTATCCGATGATTGCTCCATAACGAGCGAAAACAGAGCATTTTCATACCCTGTCGTGTTAGGACAAAGCGCCGCCTCTCCGTCAAGAGGCGGCACTTTGTTGCCTATTCACGGACCACAAGTCCGTTGAGGGCGGTAGAAATCCAACCAGAGGAAAATTAATACTCCTTATACATTTAAAAAATCATATAGTTATATAGATTGTGAAATAAATTCTTGCAATCGGCACATTTTGTGTAATATTTTAAAGCAGTGCAGTTAACGTTTTCTCACGAAAGGATACCATCATGACCACCATCCGCACCTTCCTTGTCCTGCTTCTCGCCACCGTCCTTGCCGCCAGCTTCGCTTTCGCCGCCGAGGGGGGAAACCCCAAGAAGGGGAAATTCCTTTTCAAAAAGAGCTGCAAAGAGTGTCACTCCAGCGGCGGAACCGGCGGTGAACTCTCCCCTCTCTCCAAGACCCAGGCGCAGTGGGATCGTTTCTTCGAGACCGACAAGCACAGCAAAAACCCCGATGCGGTAAAAGAGATTTCTCCTGCGGACATGAAAGACATCCAGCAGTTCCTCTTCGATCATGCCGCCGATTCCGACCAGCCTCAGACCTGCGGTTGATCCTTTTATTCCATTTAATACGGGAGACTTAACGATGAAAAAGCTTGTCGCCATTTGTGCCACCGCGCTCCTCCTTTCCCCGGTGGCCCTGCGCGCAGAAACTGATGCCGAACTTCAGCTCAAACTCGACCAGATGACCAAAGAGTTGTCTGAAATTTCCAAGCGCCTCGACGCTACCGAGAAACATACTGCCACGGACCGCATTCAGTTCACTGGCGACCTGCGGGTCAAGGCCGATACCCTGCATTATCAGGATGCGACCTGGAGTCCCGGTGTTGCTCTCGATATGCAGCAGTTTGCAGCTGATACTTTCAGTGGCGCCTTTGGTCTTCTTGATCCTGCCACCATGCAACCCTTGGATCCGAACTCGCCTATCGCCGGGTTCATGCAGCAGTACCCTAACCACGCGATGGCTTTCGGGACAGGGGTCATGACGGGGACCCTTCCCGCCGTCGGTTATCTCTCGATGCTCGGCCTCGACATGGGCGTCAAACCGGACAAAGGCGATATCAACAACGACATCGCCAACACCACCCGGCTACGCCTGAACATGAAATCCAAAGTAGCCAACAATGTCGACTTTGCCGGCCGTTTGG
>JAXMLA010000237.1:0-17137 GCA_034370465.1 Desulfuromonadales bacterium | reverse complement strand
CGGCCGGCAGCCGGCTTCCTTTTTTGTCAGAGCCAACAAAAAGGAAGCGAAAAAATGGCTTTTAAGCGCTGCGCTCGGCATTTCTGTTGCCGGTTTTTGGTGAGATCAATGGTCGTTACCAAAATGAATCAGATTGATCTGCTTAACGCGGAAGGCGGGGGCCTATGTATTCGGCCCCCTGTGGGATGCCTGGTGCGGAGAGTTAATTTCGGCTGAAGATTGGAATTCATCGCCTTTGGGGCCCGCATAAGAATCGGGCCCCGCTCTTCGTGCCGAGGAGTGCCGCGCTGGTCAATGCATCGATCGTGAGTTGATCAGAAGTAGACGGGAGAACGGTAAGCGCAAGTTTGATATCGGCACCTTGATTCATGCTGTGTTGCGCAAGGAGATGGATTTAGTTAAGGAATTGTGCGGTCTGAGATTTAAGCCTGCGGAACAAAAAAAAGCCGGGAGACCAAAAGCTGTGTGGTCTCCCGGCTTTTTTTGTTTGGTGGTCGCGTCAAATTGTTCGGGTAAATGGGGGAAGTGTGCCCGGATTCCCCAATGTCTATTACCAGAAGTTTTGAAAAAGAGCAGAAAAGAGGGGTGAGCGGAGGGTGTGGAGACAGGGGAAAAGAAAAGGCCCCCAGAGCGGGAGCCTTTAACTGGTCTTTAACTAGGCTTTAAACATCATTAAATCGGACCATCAAAACAGTTTTGATAGTCCGATTTTAGGTTTTTTTTAAATGTCTCCTGCAGGGAGCCTATATTTTTTTTTGTGAGGTATATCCCCCACAAGCCGACAAGCAAGGCGGCGATATTGAGAAGATTGTCGGTTGTGAGAGGGGCGAGAGTCATGCGCAGACTTTACAAAATAAACAAAGGTAATGTCAACCAATACCAATTCAGCCAGGATAAGTTGTGTCCCCGAATTGTCTTGCAGTTTGTCAGGAGGCGGCCGGGAAGGAATTAAGTATACTGTCCCCCGATTCGCCTAACCGGAACTCACTGATTTTTTTGTTTTTTCTTGTTTTTTGTTTTATATTTTCCAAATAGATCCATTATCTCTTTATATTCACTCCTTGCTTTATCGTGCTGTTCGCCATAAATACCTTCATTCAAAACTATGGCGTATCGCAATCTACAGTATGTTATTTTCAAAAATAAATCATTTTCAGGGCTATCTTCTTTCATTTGGATTCTGTCAAATTTTTTTAAGGCTATGTCTACTTTCTGCAAAGCTTTATCAGCATCCCGTTCTGTCCCATTCTTTGAAGTAATTACAACCTCAACTTCATCAAGTGCATCAAGTGTTGAATCAGTGTATTTTATAAAATCTGAACTTTCCGATGCATAACTCTGAAAAACAGTTGTTAACAATATAAAAAATAAACATATAACTATTTTGTTTATCATTTCATAATCTCCAAAAAATATAATTTATAAATATCTGTACGGCGAATAAAATAAATAATTTGTTTATGTAGTTCTCTGGCTATGCAAGCCTCTTCCCATTTCGCATATCAGCAGGAGATATTCTGGACAAAGAATCGAAAGAAGTAATATATTCTTCCCTCTTCCAGGCCCACGCCTCTTGAATCTCATATTCTGCGTTGTATCGAATCCATATCAGGAAATCCCAATCGTAGTTTCTCGCCTTGCCAGCGTTTGTAATGAAGCTTCCAGGTTTACCGCTCGGGCGATGTGCCTTTATTTGATAGCGCATGTTCTTATGGATGAAGTCATGTCCTCTACACACTGCCGTTTTGTCACGCATGTATTCTGCATAATCTTTGTCACTCATTTCTATGAGTTTTGCAGCATCGTACTCCGACAGTGCCGACGTAATGGCGGGCGCAACTCCGTATTGCTGCTGCCATTCGAGAGCTACTTTGATCAGGTTTTGTCGAAGATCCATCATTCAATTCGTCCTTTGCAAAGGTCGTAATTGTGTCGGGGGCTACACATTTTTAGTAATTACAACGCAAAACGCCACCCATCAGCACATTGCTGACCCGACGGCGTCATCGATCCATTCTCCCCTCTACCCATCTCAAATCCCTCACTTTAACCGCCTTAATCCAGGCGCATGAAAAACGTCTCTTTTTTACCCTGCATCACCGCGTATTGTCAATCTCTTCCCGGTGACCGGTGCCCGGTGGTATTGCTGCGCTCGACCACCGGCTAATAGCTGTGAATCCGCCGGGTTCTGATGTGGCATCCCGGCGGGATGACAGCGATTAGCCGGGGATTGAGGCCGTCGGCCGACATCCCCGGCGGACGGCGATTGCGGCGGCAATTTCAGCCGGTAGAAACCGACCACCCCCCCGCACCTCCTTAAGCAAGGAGGGGAGCTTAAGACCAAATCAGGCGACCCACCGGGTCGCCCCTACCGATGATTTCTGTGATTTCGGAGTTGGGGTTCCCCCTTTCGCCGCAGCCGGAGCGCGGTGGACGTTTGGCGATAAAGGCGGACAAATGTTTGAGCGCAGCGAGTTTTTGTCCGCCCGTCAAACGTCTGCCGGGCGCAGGGAACCCGCGCAGCGGGCCAGGCGATGGGGTGCCTTTTCTTGCCTACTTCTTTCCGGCAAGGAAAAGAAGTAGGGCGGCGGCGGGGGCGCAACCCCCGGAACCTGCCTGGTTTAGAATGGAAGGACAAAGTGGGCGAGTGGAAAAAGGGGGCTTAACAGCTGGGGAGTTATTTTATTCGCTGCTCACACGACATGCTCACACAAAACCTTGCCTTTATAGCTGTTTCGTTGAGAAATTACCATCCGTGGCCACCAGCACACCGCCCAGCGCCACCACGGCTCCAGCTAGCAGGAGCGGCAAGGTGAAGCCTCCCTGTTGATCGGCCAGTAGCCCGGCCAGAGGAGGTCCGACCACCTGGCCTGCCCCGAAACAGACGGTGAGGATGGCGGCGGCGCGGCGTCCTTGCGTGCCCGCGCGTCTGCCACCTTCAGCCATGGACAACGCCACAATCCCGAGGAAGGTTCCGCCGAAGATGACAGCAGCCAATGCAGTAGTGAAGGCATGCGCTGCGACGCTGCTTAAGACGATGCCGCCGGCCTGAAGCAAAAAGGCCAGAGTCAAAGCTGAGCGTACCCCCACCCTGCACGCTATCTGCTGCCAGATCATGGTCGAAGGCGCCGCGGCGAGCCCCACGACCACCCAGCTCCAGGGAGCTAGCCGCTCCAGCCCTGGCGTATGCGCAATCATCGTGACCAAAAAGGTGGCGCTGACAATATAGCCCATCCCTTCCAGAAAATAAGCACTGGCCAGCCGGGTGATACCGATCAGATTCCCTCCGGCTGGCGTCGCTCCCTCCGGCACCTCAATCGCCCCGCGGCTCTTGCCGGCCAGAACGATGCCGACCAGGGCAAGGAGTACCGAGAGCATGCCCATCCCCAGCCAAGCAGCGCGCCAGCCGCCATACCAGTCGAGCAGAGGCACGATGGCACCGCTCATGGCGATGCCCAGCCCGATCCCGCCATAAAGGGCGCTTGCCCAGCGGCTGTGCCGGCTGCGGACAAGGATTTCCGACACTTCGACCGCTATCACCACAAAGAGGATCGCACTGGCAAATCCCGTCACCAGCCGCAAGGTGCCCCACCAGAACGGCGCAAGGGTCAGTCCCATCCCCAGGGTTGCGACAATACAGACCCCCAGGGCAGAGGCGTTGACGAACGTACTCCGGAGTACGCGGGGCCACAGAGCGCAGAGGAGCGCCCCGGCCAGATACCCCGCATAGTTGAGAGAGGCAAGACCCCCGGCCAGACTGTAGCTGATCCCCAGATCGCGCTGCATCAACGGAAGAATCGGCGTAAAGGCAAATCGGCCGATCCCCATCGCCACCATCATGCCGAGTATCCCGCCGACAAGGACCCGCACAGGGGAGCGTTGCGTCGTTTCCGGCGATTCGGTTATTTTCGCTGCTGTCCTGTTCATGGGAGCATGCTAAACCACGGTCAATCTCAATGCAACCGATCCTGGAAACGGCAGTTACCGCAGATAAGTTCGGATAAAATCTGATAAATCAAGAAGTTCAATGTGTTGCCCAGTTTACCCGTCTGGTTAAATACTTGCCACAAATTTTATCTGCTTTTATCAGTAGTTATCCGCTTTTTCAGCGGCCAAATGCTTTTTTTCAGATGATTGGTATAACGGTCAGCGAGCAGCAAAAGCAAATCCGGCGAATCATCATTTCGCCCTTTTCCGTTGACATCCCACAGCACTCTTGCCATCCTCTCCCTGCCGCGAGCACACCATCAAACCAGCCCGCGCCTGGAGATCCATCCTTGTTGCCCACTCCCCGTGAAACCCTGCAAAGCGTCTTCGGCTACAGCGCTTTCCGCCCCTATCAGCAAGAGATCGTCGATCGCCTGATCGCCGGCCACGACGCTTTTGTCCTGATGCCGACCGGCGGCGGCAAATCTCTCTGTTTTCAGGTCCCGGCCCTGCACCGCCCCGGCGTCGGCATCGTCGTCTCGCCGCTGATCTCGCTGATGAAGGATCAGGTCGATGCGCTGCAGGCCAACGGCGTGCGCGCGGCGGTCTACAACTCCTCCCTGAAAGCCGCCGATGCCCGCCAAACCCTGGCGAAACTCCATAGCGGCGAGCTTGACCTCCTCTATGTGGCGCCGGAACGGTTGATGAGCGAGGATTTCCTGGCCCGCCTGCAGGAGATCCCGATCGCCCTCTTCGCCATCGACGAAGCCCACTGCGTGTCGCAATGGGGACACGATTTCCGCCCGGAATATATCCAGCTCGGTCGATTGCGCCGCCACTTCCCCGGCATCCCCCTGATTGCCCTCACTGCCACTGCTGATCCGCAGACCCGCGCCGATATCATTCCCCGCCTCGGTCTGCAGGACGCGGCAATCTTCATCGCCGGTTTCGATCGCCCCAACATCCGTTACTCTGTCGTCGACAAAGTCAAGCCGGCGGTGCAGCTCCTCGCCTTTGTCAAGAACCGCAGCAACCAGTCCGGCATCGTCTATGCGCTGTCGCGCAAACGGGTGGAAGAGGTGACCGCCAAACTGGTCGGCGCCGGCCACAAAGCCGCTGCTTACCACGCCGGATTACCGGATGGCGAGCGGCAGCGCGTGCAGGATGCTTTCTTGCGCGATGACGTGCAGATTGTCGTGGCGACGGTCGCCTTCGGCATGGGGATCGACAAACCGAACGTGCGCTATGTCGTCCATTACGATCTCCCCAAGAACGTGGAAAGTTATTATCAGGAGACCGGCCGCGCCGGCCGTGACGGGCTGCCGAGCGAAGCCCTCCTCCTCTTCGGTTACGGCGATATCGCCATCAGCCGCGGCCTGATCGACAAGGGGGGGAATCCCGAGCAGAAGCGGATCGAGCTGCACAAATTGAACGCCATGGTGAGTTTCGCCGAAGCGCAGAACTGCCGGCGTCGCGTCCTCCTCGGCTATTTCGGCGAACATCTCGCCGAGGACTGCGGCAACTGCGACATCTGCCTCAATCCGCCCGAGACTTTTGATGCCACGGTCGACGCCCAGAAAGCCCTCTCCTGCGTCTACCGCGTCGGTCAGCGTTTCGGCATCGGCCATGTCCTCGACGTGCTGCGCGGCGCCCGCACCCACCGCGTCCTCGAACTCGGCCATGACAAACTCTCGACGCACGGCATCGGCGCCAACATCAGCAGCGAAGCATGGAGCAGCCTCTTTCGCCAGCTCATCCATCTCGGTTATCTGCGCCAGGACGTTGCCAGCTTCTCCGTCCTCAAACTCACTGAAGCCGCCCGGCCGCTACTGCGGGGCGAGCAGAAACTGACCCTGGCCAAACCCCGCCTCAAGGTGGTAGCGGAGAAGAAGGCCGCGCGCAAAAGACCCGGCGAGCTCGATTATGATCAGGAACTCTTCGACATCCTCCGCACCCTGCGCAAACAGCTGGCGGACGGGGCCGGCATCCCCCCCTACGTCATCTTCAGTGACATCACCCTGGCGGAGATGGCCGCGTATCACCCGACCACCCCGGAAGCGTTGCTGCGCATTAACGGCGTCGGCCGGCTCAAACTCCAGCATTACGGCGCCCCCTTTATTGAGGAAATCAAAAGTTATCTGGTAAAATCCTGAGGAAATCATGACATCTAACGGAGGAGTAGCATGGAAATCGATTTGAATGTACTCGCGTATCTGCTCGGCAAAGGCAAATTCTATGTAGAAAGGGCGGTGCAGGGGAGCGGCTATCTGCCGCGCACTGTCCTCGGCATCGCCACCAATCTCATCGACACCGACGGCAATATCGATCTTTTGGCCCCCAAACCGCGGGCAACCTACGAAAAGTTCCTCAAACCCCTCCTCTTTGACGTCCCCTGTCAGGGGCTGGATGGCCCGGCAAGTTGTCAGGGGCAGGGAATGATTGAAGGAGAGCTCCTGCTCAAATCCTACCGCGACGAAGAGCTGCGCTGCAGCGCCTGTCGCGCCGCGATTGCTACGCAGGCCGTGAATTAAACACCGCAAAAACCGGACAGAAAAGGGTTGCACCGCAAACGCGGGCAACCCTTTTCTGTTCGACATATGTGTGATCCTTTTCCTGGAGAGTGGGTAGTTAATGAGTTTTTATGAAGAGCCGTGTCTGCGGTTGATATTCCAAAAGTTCCCCAACCGCCAGATTAAAGTACCAACCGTGCAGAGAAAGGGTGCCGGCGCTGAGACGTTGAGCGATCCAGGGGAAAGAACGTAAATTTTCCAGAGAGAGGAGGATGGCGGCCTGCTCAGCGGCCCGCTGCTGTAATTGCGGATCTTTCTCCGGCAACTCTGCCAGCACCCTCTCCTTAGCCTGGGCGGCAATAGACATCCACTGAGAGATAAAACCTCCCCCCTTGCAACCGCAACTGCCAGCCATCAGAGCACCGATTCCGCCGCACTGGGAATGGCCAAGGACGATGATATGCTCCACCTCCAGGTGACAAACGGCATACTCCAGGGCAGCGCTGACGCCGTGCAAACCGCCATTCTCTTCAAAAGGAGGGACGAGATTGGCGACGTTGCGAACCGTGAAGATCTCACCAGGGACGCAGTTGGTAAGGATCGCCGGATCGACCCGCGAGTCGGAACAGCCGATGATCATGGTCTTGGGGCTCTGTCCCTGCTTGAGCGGCTCAAATTGTGAGCACTCCGGGCCGAAATAATCTTTCTGGAAGTTGCGAAAACCGATTATAAATCGTTCGAGATCTTTCATGGGGCAGCCTCCTGTCGATTTGGGTTTCAGGCAGTTAATTTGGCCAGGGCGGCGTCGGCGGTCAGGTCGTAGCGTTCCCGCTCGCGCAGGGCAGCCTGCTCCAGTGCTCTATCGATCTCCGGGTATTTCAGCGCCAGGATGCGGGCAGCGAGCATGGCGGCATTGCGTGAGCCGTCGATGGCAACGGTGGCGACCGGCACCCCCGGCGGCATCTGCACTGTCGACAACAGGCTGTCAAGACCGGTCAGCGGACCGTTGCCGAGCGGCAGGCCGATCACCGGCAGACGCGTATGCCCGGCAACCACCCCGGCCAGATGAGCAGCAACACCGGCACAGCCGATCAGGACCTGCACCCCTTCGCGGTGGGCGCGATCAAGGTAAGCAAAGACCTTGTCCGGGGTCCGATGCGCCGAGGCGACAACAATTTCACTCTTGATGCCGAGTTCTGTCAGGGTATCACGGACCTTGACCACGGTTGGCAGATCGTTGGGACTGCCGGTGAGGATGCCGACCAGGGTGTAGTCAGGGGTGGCGAGGGTCTCGGTTGCTCTTGGCGAGGGGTTATTCATTGCTATGGCTCCTTTGTTTAAAGTTGCGACTATTTAGTGTGTTACTAGCTATCCAGGACGCTTCGCCTTAACGATTAAGGTAAAGATTCACTTCAACCTTGATCGCACCTATCGGGAAGAGATTCGACGCAACGGCTCATCGGCTATGGATGAAGAATTTTATTGGCGAAACGGGTTGATGTCAGACGCGACTGTCAGGAGGGACGTGGATCTCCAGAAAGACCTGTGGTTGTCTCTGGAATAATTCGTAGGTGAAAAGCCTGGTGACGATGGGATTGAAGGCAGGGATGAGATATTTGGGGGGGAAAAAAGTTGAGTAATCAATAAAAGAGTGTTTGGGCGGTTTGAACTCCCCCAGGTGCGCTTCCTCGGTGCTGTCATCTTCCATGAACGCGGCGGTGCAGAGAATCTGCTCCAGCCGCAAGTTCAGCTCCTGCTTGGGCAGTGCAACATTATACGCGAACACATGCAATGTTAATAAAAACAGGAGAAAAGCCGAGAACCTGTTTGTCGAGCGAATACGTTTCATGACTCCTCTTTACACGCCGGAGAATGCCCATCTTTATTTTTATTGTCAAGGGACTTTTTCCGTGAGGCGTGACAGGTAACGCGTGACAGTAAAGCAAGGACTGGACGTCAGACGCAGAGGTTGCTACCCTGTCGGGAAATATTCCTGTCTTTCATCCGGAAAGTGCCTCATGCTCGCTTATTTTTTTATGACTCTCCTGCTCATCACCGCCCCGGCTTACGCAGCAACCGAGCTCGAACGGGTCATCCTCCAGGAACTCAATGTGGCCCGCACCCAACCGGACGCCTATATCCGCTATCTTGAGCACTACCGCACTCTCTTCAAAGGCAAGACCTATATTCAGCCAGGGACAAATTTCTACATCCGCACCGAAGAGGGGACACCGGCCATCGATGAAGCCATCACCTTCCTGCGCCGCCGCTCCCCCCTGCCGCCACTGCGCTGGGCTAATGGCTTAGCCCGCTCCGCTGCAGAACTGGTGCGGGCACAGTCCCAAAGCAAAGAGACGGGACACGGCTCCGGCCGTCTGGCAATGGCCCAACGCATCCAGCGCCACGGCCGCTGGACTATCGCGATCGGTGAAGCGATCACATACGGACCGTATGTGCCCGACCGCGCGCGCGATGTTGTCGCCCAGCTGATCGTCGATGACGGCGTTCCGGGTCGTGGCCATCGCACAACTCTTTTCGATAAAGACTACCGCCTTGCCGGTGTCAGCTGTGGTCCCCATCCCACCTTCGAAACCGTCTGCGTCATCGACTTTGCCGGCGGGGAAAAGGGGAAGTAGACTCGACAAAGATCCAGCCGCGCAGCGCCATGCACTCCTGCACCGGCTGGTCGAATTCCTGCACCTGCACCGGCTTATCCGCCCCAAAGGCGCGCGGATCAGTGATCGACGCGTAATACATGCAGTCAGCCAGGTCGCGCTCGCGTTGCGCCGGGTCGAGTCCTTGCGGATGCTGCCAGGACCAGCCGGACGAGCTGGCGCTGCAGCCAACCAGCGCCGAGAGAAGAACCAACATCAACAGACCTTTGACGATCAGCATCAATCTACCTCCTCACAAAATGAGTAATACGACGGAATTATACACCTGAAAAACAAAAAAGCGGAGACGGGATCAATCCCCGACTCCGCTTTTTTATGTTCGCTTTGCAGAAGTTACTTCACATCCCCTTGAATACCGATGCGGATCGTGGTCAACGGGACCTCTTTGCCACTGTCGGCAATCGCCCGTTTGGCGATCTGAATCAGCCCCGAGCAGCAGGGGACTTCCATATGCGCCACGGTCAGACTCTTGATGTCGTTGAGACGGAGCATGGCCGTGAGTTGCTCCAGATAAGCCTGACCGTCGTCGAGTTTCGGGCAGCCGATGAGCAGCGCTCTCCCCTTGAGGATATCGCGATGAAAATCGGCGTGAGCGAAGGGAGCGCAATCAGCGGCGAGGAGGAGATCCGCCCCTTTCAGGAAGGGGGCAGTCGGCGGCACCAGATGCATCTGCACCGGCCACTGTCGCAGCTCCGAAGGACGCTCACCGGCGAGATCGGCAGCGGCAGCCGCACTCACCGGGGCAAAGTTCCGCAGGGCCGCCGACGGACAGCCGCCGCCACCGTGACCATGAGCGTGCTGGGGCGGCGCAAAGCTCTGCACCGCGGCCGAGGGGCAGCCGCACGCAGAGGCCGGCGCAGGCGGAGCGGCTTTTTCGGCCGCATGGAGATGTTCAGCGACCGCTTCTTCGTCAAACTCATCGGCGACCCGCTTTTCGATCAAAATCGCCCCCTGCGGACAATGGCCGAGACAAGCGCCGATGCCGTCACAAAGATTGTCGGCGATCAACTTGGCTTTGCCGTTAATCAGTTGAATCGCCCCTTCCGCACAAGCCGGGACACAAAGGCCGCAGCCGTTACATTTCTCTTCATCAATATGGACAATTTCGCGAATCATTTATGATCTCCTTGAGTGGTTTAAGTTGAGTTCAGGATAACTGAGCGGCGTGGACAGGACCTTGACGCGGGTCAAAGGTCTAAAAAAAATAGTGCCAGAGGAGATCGAGGCGGCCACGCAGGATCAGATGCCGCCCCGAGAAGCGCATGATTTTGCGAATTTCGGCACGATGCTCCAGCTTGTAACAATGGATCGGACAATCTTTACAAGTCGGTTTCGGGTCGAGCGGACAGGCCCGGCGCCGGGCAACCGCATAGGTAAGGAGCTCCCGACACTCCGGACAGAGAGAGAAATCGCCCAAAGCCAGGAAGGCGAGCGCCGCATCAGCGTTTATCGTCTGGCGTTCGGCGCCGACATCCTGGTTTTGACACCAGCAGGCAATGAAGCGCGCCAGCAGGCGAAGATCCTTGAGTTCCTGGTTCGTCAAAGTCATGGGAGCGTCATTTTTCATAAAGTGATTATACACCCTGCGGAGCAGCGATTTAATTGACCCAAATCAAGGAACAAATCAAGTGAAGCGATTGCCCTCCGCCCGACGCCGGTGTATGGTTACAAAATAGTTCATTAGAAGAAGAAAATAACCTTGACTCATATCAAGGCAGAGCTTATAAAGATTACGAATTAAGTCCTATTTCCCCCAGGCCGTCAATTCCGGCCGTCATCTTCACTTTTCGGGAGGCCGTCCAATGGATATGGATGTCGTACTGCTCAGCCGATGGCAATTCGCCGTCACCTGCATGTTCCACTTTATCTTCGTCCCCCTCACCCTCGGCCTGTCGGTGCTGGTAGCGTGGATGGAGACCAGGTACGTGCGCACCGGCGATGAAATGTGGCTGCGCATGACCAAGTTCTGGGGGAAACTCTTCCTCATCAACTTTGCCCTCGGCGTCGTCACCGGGATCACCATGGAGTTCCAGTTCGGCATGAACTGGGCGGAATATTCCAGCTATGTCGGTGACATCTTCGGGGCCCCCCTGGCGATCGAAGCGACCGTTACCTTCTTTCTCGAATCGGTCTTCATCGGCCTGTGGATCTTCGGCTGGGACAAGGTCTCGAAGAAGACGCACGCGATCACCATGTGGCTGGTCGCCCTCGGCACCAACATGTCCGCGCTGTGGATCCTGATCGCCAACGGCTGGATGCAGAATCCGGTCGGTTATTTGATCCGCAACGGACGCGCCGAGATGGTCGACTTTGTCGCCGTCATCACCAACAAGTACGCCATCATCAAATTTTTCCACCAGATCACCTCCGGCTACACCGTCGCCGCCTTCTTTATCATGGGGATCGCCGCCTGGCATCTGCTGCGCCAGCAGCATGTCGAATTCTTCAAGCGCTCCTTCCGCACCGCCGCCACCTTCGGTCTCGCGTCCCTGATCGTCGTCCTGATCACCGGCGACTTCCACGCCGTCGAGATTGCCGAAGTGCAGCCGAGCAAGTTTGCCGCGATGGAAGCGGTCTGGGAAACACAAAAAGCCGCACCGATGAATCTTCTCCTCATCCCCGATGAAGCCAACGAGCGCAACCGCGTCGAAGCGCTCAAAATCCCGGGGATGCTCAGCCTCATGGCCTTCCACGACGTCAACGGCGTGGTCACGGGGCTCAAGGATATCCCGCCGGATGAACGGCCGCCGGTCTGGCCGGTCTTTCTCAGCTTCCGGCTGATGGTCGGGCTCGGCACCCTCTTCGTCTTTCTCGCGATCGCCGGGGTTTGGCTGGCGCGTAAGGATCAGCTGCTGAGATACCCGCTCTTTCTCAAGATCATGGTCCTGGCCATTCCCCTCCCCTATCTGGTCAACCAGTTCGGCTGGATCGTTGCGGAAGTCGGCCGGCAGCCCTGGATCGTCTACGGCGTCCTCAAGACCGCCGACGGTGCTTCCAAGGCGGTCTCGGCCGGGCAGGTGGTCGGTTCCCTGATCGGCTTCACCCTGCTTTACGGTTTTCTCGGCGTCGTCGACATCTATCTTCTCGCCCGGCACGCCCGAAAGGGGCCTGAAGCCCCGGCCCTGTCCCAATCCAGCGACTATTAGGAGGAGGCGATCACATGACCTTACAAATTATCTGGTTTATCCTGTGGGGCGTTCTCTGGAGCGTCTACTTCATGCTCGACGGCTTTGTCCTCGGCGCCGGCACCCTGCACAATGTCCTCGCCAAGACCGAAGTGGAGAAGCGGACCCTGCAACGCAGTTTCGCTCCGGTCTGGGACGGCAACGAAGTCTGGCTCCTCACCGCCGGCGGCGCCACCTTTGCCGCCTTCCCGACGGCTTATGCGGCGATGTTCAGCTACCTGTATACCGCCCTCCTCCTCCTCCTCTTTGCCCTGATCGTCCGCGGTGTGGCCGTCGAGCTGCGCAACAAAGAGAAGGACGAGCGCTGGCACAAGGCCTGGGATAGAGCGCTGATCGTCAGCAGCTTCATCCCCGCCCTCCTCTTCGGCGTCGCCTTCGGCAACTTCTTCCGGGGCCTGCCGATCGATGCCGCCGGTTATCAGGGGTCCTTCTTTGCGCTCCTGAATCCCTACGGACTCCTCACCGGCGTCCTCTTTGTCGTCCTCTTCCTGCAACACGGCGCCCTCTATTTAGCCGTGAAGACGACCGGTGTCGTTGCCGAACGCGGCGCCGCTCTGGCAAGTAAACTCTGGCCGGTGGTCCTCGTCGTTGCTGCGACCTTCCTGGTCGCCACCCACTTTGCCACCAAACTCTTCGTCAACTACTTCAACTATCCGGCCCTCTTTGTCGTCCCGCTCCTGGCGGTCGGAGCGCTAATCCTGGTCAAGGTCAAGCTGGTGCAGAAGAACCACCTCTTCGCTTTTGCCGCTTCCTGCGTTACCATCCTGCTGGTGGTGACGACCGGCCTGGTCGGTCTCTTCCCCAACCTGATTCCGTCGAATATCGATACCGCCTACAGCCTGACCATCTACAACGCATCGTCGAGCCAATACACCCTCAAGATCATGACCGTCGTCGCCTTTATCTTCGTGCCGATCGTCATCGCTTACAAGATCTGGGTCTACCGCATCTTCCGCGCTCCGGTCACAGCTGAGGAAGCGGTCAACGATCAGCTGTACTGAAGAACATTGAATACCGCCACAGACACAAAGAAGTCGGGTTGCAGTTGCAGCCCGACTTCTTTATTGACAAAACAGAAAAAAGGGGCCCATGAAAAAACGCGTCATCATCGTCGGCATGGGGTTTGGCGGCATTCATGTCGCCCGGATCCTGGCGGATCAAAACCTTGAGGTCGTGCTGATCGATCGCAACAACTACCACCTCTTCCAGCCACTCCTTTATCAGGTTGCCACGGCCGGACTTGAACAGGAATCGATTGCCTACGCTGTGCGGGCCATGGCCCGCCACTGGCCGGGGGCGCGTTTTCATCTCACCGAAGTCAGCGGCTTCGACCTGGCGGCACGCACCGTCAGCACCGATCAAGGCCCCCTTCCCTACGACTATCTGGTGATCGCTGCCGGCAGCGTCACCAACTACTTCGGACAGACCAGCGTCGAACGCCATGCCTTCGATCTCAAAGAACTCGCCGATGGCGAAACACTGCGCAACCATATACTCACCGCCTTTGAGCAGGCGGTCAACGAAGCAGACCCAGAGCGTCGCCGCTCGCTGATGACCTTTGTTATTGTCGGTGGCGGCCCGACCGGAGTCGAATTTGCCGGGGCGTTGATCGAGCTGGTCCATTACGTCCTCGCCAAAGACTATCCTGAACTGCGCATCGATGCCGCACGGGTGGTTCTGATCGAAGCCGGCGACAAGCTGCTGAGCGCCATGCCCGCCGAGTTGCAAGCCTACACCCTGAAAAAACTGCGCAGCATGTCTGTCGAGGTCCACCTCAACGCCCGCGTTGTCGATGCTGACGCCGAGCGGGTCATTCTCGCCGACAACACCGTCATCCCCACCCACACCCTCTTCTGGTCGGCCGGAGTCAAGGCCGCGCCCCTCGCGGCCACCTTCGGGGTTGCCCCCAAAGCCAACGGCCGCATCCCGGTGCAACCCGACCTCACCTTAGCCAACCACCCTGAGGTCTTTGTCATCGGTGACATGGCCTGGTTCGAACAGGACAACGCCCCTCTGCCGATGACCGCCCCGGTCGCCATGCAGATGGGACGCTACGCCGGCAAAGCGATCCTCGCCCGTGAGAAAAAGAGAACGCTCCCCCCCTTTCAGTACCACGACCGGGGGAGTATGGCGACGATCGGTCGCAACGCCGCCGTCGCCAGCGCTTTCGGCCTGAACTTTCGCGGCTATCTCGCCTGGCTGGTCTGGCTCCTCCTCCACCTCTACTACCTGATCGGCTTTCGCAACCGGATCGTCGTCATGCTCAACTGGGTCTGGTACTTCTGGTTTCAAGAGCGCCAGGTGCGGTTGATCACCAAGCGTAAGGCGGGGGGAGTTAAACAAATCCTTTGACCGCCACCACCAGCAACGCCAGGAGCGTCGTCACAATGATCCGGCGGTGACGCTGTCCCTTACGTAACTGCACCAACCGGTAAGCAGCAAAGAGGATCACCGTCTTTGCCATCACCGTCAAGAGGTGATAGTGCTGCAAAAACTCCGGCGGCAAAAGCGGTACCGAGACGACCAGAAAAAAGAGGAGATACTCCAGGGGCGAATGCATCAAATCCCGCGAACGACGATCGATATAAAGCCGAAGAGCGCAGCAGAGCAGCAACACCAGCAGGACGCCATGGGAAAGATATAGGAGGGGAAGTCCGGCAAAGTGTGTGTCCTGGCCGAAATTCTCGACCAGAAAGAGGAGATAGGCACCATCAAAATAGATAATAAAGTGGAGAAAAGGATTCCCCCAGTCCCGCGTCATTAACAAAACCGCGACCGATAAAAGCAGGAGCAGCCCCGCGACGATCGGGGCATTCACTGACAAATCCGCAGGGAGCAAGACCGCCAGGATCACCACAACCATCACCAGATATTTCACCAGCGAAATAACCCGCCCGGAATAACCGCGCAGACGTTTGTAGCCGGGCGATTGCCGCAGTGATGCATCGCTGCGCAGAAAAGGGAGCGAGTCGAGCATCTGCGGATTGATGTAACGGTGCAGAAGCGCCAGGAGGAGGATGATCGGAACCAGGAGCGCCAGCTGCTGATAATCGGGCAGGCGACTGACCCCGATCGCGACAATCGCCATGAGATAACTGAGGGAATAGATGATGATGACTGTCGCTTTGTGACCGAAGCCGACCCCGAGGAGACGGTGGTGAATATGGCGGTTATCCGGGGAAGACAGCGCAAGGCCGCTGCGCCAGCGGCAGACCATGACAATCAGGGTATCGACGATCGGCAGCACAAGAATCAGCAGGGGGGTGACCGCCGAAATGTGGCTGGTTTTACCGCTGCAAAGGATCACGGCAAAGACCGAGAGACTGTAACCGATAAAGAGACTGCCGCTATCCCCCATGAAGATGCGGGCCGGATAGGTATTAAATTTAAGAAAGCCGAGGAGGGCGCCGAGCAGAGCAACAATCAGAAAGAGGAGCTGCTGGTTTCCGACCATATAAGCAAGAATCGCCAAGGCAACGGCGGCAATCGCCGAAACCCCGCCCGCCAGGCCATCGAGACCATCGAGCAGGTTGATGGCATTGGTGACGCCGACAATCCCCAGCACGGTAAAGGGGATCGCCAGCCAGCCAAGATCAATATTCCCGGTGCCGACCAGATTCCCCAGGTTCGAGAGCGCGACATCGCCAATAAGCACGGCGGTCAGCGCCGCCAGGATCTCGCCGAGCAATTTCCAGCGCGGCCGCAGACCGATGAGATCGTCATACAGGCCGGTGGCAAAGATGATGACCCCGCCGGCGAGAAAACCGCGGACCGGACCGGTGATATCGCAAAAGAGGAGAATAGAGAAGAGTACTCCGAGGAAGATGGCGATACCGGCAAGACGGGGAATTTTGCCGCTATGGATCTTGCGCGCGTCGGGGATATCGACTTTATCAAGGGTGATCGCCAAACGGGTAATCGGCGGGATCAGGATCAGGACAACAAAGAGAGCGGTGAGGAGGATATAAAAGAGGGTGATAGAAGGCATGCGAGGATCCCCATCCATGGACAAATAAAAGCGCTACGGCGCGGCCCGACGCAAGCGGGCGCTGTCCCCGGTTCAGATAAGAGCGGTACAATGTGGAATTAATAACACAGAAGGCCGCCGCAGCCAAAGGATTTTACACGCAGGATCACCATGCAGTGAGGACATGCTGGTACTCAAGGATTTTTCGATCGCAGGTAATCAGCGGTACGGCCAACCGCCGGGCGAGAGAGATAATCATTCGATCCGCAGGGTCTTTATGAAAATCACCGGGAAGTTGCGTGCTGGCCATGGCATCGATGGGCGAAAGCGGCTCAATCACGGTTGCCGGATAGCTCCTTGCCAATGCATACCACTGCACAATATCCATGGGAAGGGCAAGTTTGCCCGATTGGACCTTGACGGCCACCTCCCAGACCGAAATAGAAGAGAGGATGAGCGCTCCTGATTCTTGCTCTTGCTCAATCAACTCAACCGCTGTCGGCGACAATCGGGCAGGATCATGCAACCACCACAGCCAGACATGCGTATCAAGCACAATCATGACTCTAACGCCTCCCACACTTCCGGAGCAGGTTCATCGAAATCGTCCGCAATGGAAATTGCAATACTCCGCAGGGGAAAGCGTTGACTGTCCTCCAGAAAAGCATCGGCCGGGATGGGAGTCAGTTGGGCAACAGGCTTTCCTTTACGACTGATAATAATGGTTTCGTGCTTGGTAAGAACATCATCGAGAAGGGACGGCAGTTGGCTGCGGGCTGATGATACGGATAAAGATCTCATTTTTTATCCTCCAGTAAACGTTATGTACAACGTATCACGTACACCCGGTCACGTCAAACGACCTTCCAGTCA
>JAXMLA010000236.1:0-1745 GCA_034370465.1 Desulfuromonadales bacterium | reverse complement strand
TTGCAACAACCATACATACTCTTTTGGGTTCGGGTTTTGTTCCCCCCTTCAAGGGAGGCATTAGGATGGCACTGCCAGATTCCTCCCCCTTCAAGGGGGAGGTTAGGAGGGGGATGGGGTTGTAGTTGCGGGGCGGTCATTTGACCCCATCCCCACCCCGACCCTCCCCTTGAAAGGGAGGGAGATTGGGGCTGTGGGCCTCCTCTTGAAGGGGAGTGAGAAGGCCCTGCAAAGACGGCCATTGTGTCTCGGTCCAATCTGATACACAGGATAAATAACATCTAGTTGAGGCGCCCGGCAGAGGAGGGTTACATTCTTTCATGCACGACAAGATAGGATTCGATAACGAAAAATACATCCGTGAGCAGACAGCCAAGATCCTCGAAAGGGTTGAACGGTTTGATAACAAGCTCTACCTCGAATTCGGGGGCAAGTTGCTTTACGATTATCATGCGGCCCGTGTCCTGCCCGGCTACGATCCGAACGTAAAAATGCGACTGATCCAGGTGCTGAAAGACAAGTCCGACATTCTGCTTTGTATCTACGCGGGGGACATTGAAAGAAAGAAAATCCGGGCCGATTTCGGCATCACTTATGATTCCGATGCCCTCAAGCTGATCGATGATCTCAGGCACTGGGGCGTAAATGTCCTGGGCGTCGTGATCACCCGTTTCGATCATCAGCCCGCGGCGCAACTCTTCAAGAACAAACTCGAAAGGAGAGGCATCAGGGTTTTCACGCATCGCTTTACCCAGGGCTATCCTACGGATGTCGAAGCGATTGTGAGCGCTGAGGGGTATGGCGCCAATGAATACATTGAAACCGATAAACCTTTGGTGATTGTTACCGGCCCCGGCCCCGGAAGCGGCAAACTTGCGACCTGCCTGTCGCAGCTTTATCACGAACACCAGCGGGGCGTCAAAGCCGGTTACGCCAAGTTTGAAACCTTTCCAGTCTGGAACCTGCCCCTCAAGCATCCTTTGAATGTGGCCTACGAAGCGGCCACGGCGGATATCAGGGATTTCAACCTGATCGACCCCTTTCACCTGGAAGCATATAACGAAAAAGCGGTGAATTATAACCGGGATGTGGAGGTATTTCCGGTTGTAAAACGGATCCTCGAGAAAATCACGGGCGGGGAGTCATTCTACCGGTCGCCAACGGACATGGGTGTGAACAGGGCGGGATTTGCCATCATCGACGACGAAGTCGCCAGACAGGCGGCCAAGCAGGAAGTGATCCGGCGATATTATCGGTACCGTTGCGAGTATGTCATGGGGTTTACCGAAAGGGAAACGGTTCAGCGGGTAGAACTCTTTCTTAAGGACTTCAATATTAATCCTGATGATCGCCGTGTCGTCGGACCAGCCTGGCGGGCTGCCAGGGAGGCGCAGGAACAGAATAAAGGAAACGAGGGGATTTATTGCGGCGCCGCGATCGAGCTGAAAGACGGCGCCATCATCACGGGCAACAACTCCCCGCTGATGCATGCGGCGTCGAGCCTGATCCTCCATGCGATCAAGTCTCTTGCCGGCATTCCCAACAAGATTACCTTGCTGCCTTCTTATATCACGGACGCCGTGAGAAACATGAAGACGGATATTCTCAACGAAAAGTCCGTCAGTCTCGATCTGGAGGAGACACTGATTGCCTTGAGCATCAGCGCGACAACGAATCCGGCGGCTCAACTGGCCATCGAAAAACTGAAAGAACTCAGAGGCTGCGAAGTTCACATCACCCACATC
>JAXMLA010000235.1:0-31225 GCA_034370465.1 Desulfuromonadales bacterium | reverse complement strand
GCAGGATCGGATCGCCGTAAACTCCTGCCAAGGCACGCCACACTACGGCGTGAGTGCCGGCAGCATCCGTCAATTCACCGACGATTTCGCCGTTGTCATTGATGAAGTAGGCGGAACTCGCCGTCGTCGGCGACGCCGGGGTGGTAGTCGACAGCAGAGTCGGCGCCAGCGCAGTGGAAGTGTCCCAGGTGACCGCCTTGGTGACGCCGCCATCGATCACTTCACCGGCAATCCGACCGGCGCTATTGAGGCTGTAAGCTGTCCCCTGGGTGGCGGTCAGTCCCAAAGGGAGAAGCGCGGCGGTGACAGTGTTATTCGTCCAGTAGGCGGGCACGATCAGCCCGCTCGCGGTCACAACTGTATCACCGACGATGGCGCCAGCGTTGTTGATGCCATAGGCAGCGCCATAGGGTCCGTGCAGAGCCGGCAAGGCTAGCAGCGTGAAGTTGCTGGTCGGGGAAGCCGGGGCAATTCCGGGGGTGACCGTCCAGGCCACCGCCTTGAGCGTGGTCGGCGTGGCGCCGCCATCCATCGTACCGACGACAGTGGTGGTGTCGTTGAGAGCCAGGCCAGCGTTAAAGGTGGCACCAGCCGCTTGCGCCAGAGTGGCCGTCGTGGAGAAGGCGGGATTGGGGTTGCCCGCGTCGTTGCCGCCGCCCCCACCGCCGCAAGCGGCGAGGCCGAAAGGCAGGGCTGCGGCCAGCGTCAGAATAAGAAATTTACAGGCTTTCATGGTCCATCTCCTTATGAGAAGTAAGCGGTTCCGATCGCTGCCTTAACGCAGTTGCAGGGCACGCGGGACGGTCAGTTCCAGTCCTGACTCGGCGTGGACCGTCTGCGGAGCCGCACCGGGAGAGGCTGTCGACTTGCCGCTGTAGCTCCAGGAACCGTTCACCTGATCTACCGGGGCAATGCCGATCGTCGGCCCGGTCGGACTTCCAGCCCGCAGGGTGATCACGTTCGGCGCACCGAGCAGGTCAAGAAGCTGGTTGCTGCTGCCGCTGATCTGCCATTTGCCGGTCTTGACCCGGTATTCGGCTTTGGCGGCGACAAGATCTTCGACCTGAGCCGTCACCGTCGCCTCATTGGAAACCACGCCACAGAAATCCGTGACCGTGTAACCGATCGTCGCTGTCCCGGCATCGCCCGGCGTATAAGTCAGGGTGCCGTCAGGATTAACCACTGCGGAACCACTCGCTGGCGGCGTAACGATGGTGACAGTGCCCAGGGCCGGGACGCCGGGGACCAGCGTCGGAACGTTATTGGCGTCGAATTCGACAATCGTATCGGTGTCATTGGCAAGGACGGGAATCGTGACCGCCTGGCCGAGCAGGGTTGCCGCAATGTCAGTGGCCGCGATCGGCGGATTGGCGGCATTCTCGGGAGTACAGCCGGAGACCTTCCCCATCAGGTTGAAAAAGGGCGTCTCGGCAACGATACCGCCCGGTCCCTCGATGCGGAAGAAGTTGGTGCCCAGGGGGCTGCCGGTGACCCGGTGCAGCGCTGTGGGATTAGCGATATAAACATTGCCGCCGAACTGCACAAAAGGGAGCGCTTCCCCGGCCGCATTGGCGGGGACGAGGAAGGGACCGATACTGCGGCCGTCGGCATTCACCGTTCCGGCCCGGGTCGGATCATCCCCAAGGGCGATGGAATAATCTCCGTTCGGCCCCGGGCTGAGAAAGTTGCCGATATCCTGGGTGACCTTGATCCCGTTCGCCACTGTCACGTTCGGAAAAGTGATGACACCGAAGGGGTGCGTCACCGTATAGGTACCGGCAGTCGGAACATCCACCAGGATGCGAATGCGGGCAAAAGCAGCCTGATCGCCCGCTATCGGATTTTCATTCACAAAGGCTCCCTCCATGGCCAATATCAGCGAGCCATTAATGCCGGCATTTGTCACGGCTGCGGCGCCGTCCCACCAGAAGGCTTCCGGTCCGAAGTTGTCCGGGAAAGAAACATCCGCGCCTGGGTCGGGATTTTCGAGGAGGCAAAAACCGTTCTGGTCAAGACACAACTCAAGGCGCAGTCCTTCCGTATCTTCGTACCAGATCGGAAAGCCGTTGGCGGCACTGACCGGCCCGACCGCTGCCAACTCTGCCTGCGCCGTCGTGCTGAGTCCGAAGATCAGCACAGCGGCTGCCAAAAGTCTGTATAACTTCGCGATTCTTTTCATCATTATCTCCTTGTCCGTTAGGGGCGGTGTCACAACAGGTAAGCTCAAACCGAAGCTCAAGCCTGCCCCGCAGCCGCTGCGCTACTCCGGCAGGGCCGCAAACGCCTTATTACCGCTGACCCCGACCACCTGATTGCCGCCATTAATCCCGTAGGCCTGGCTGAACGCAACAGCAAGACTCTTCGTATCGAGAATATTGGCAAGACTCCAGATAGATGAGATATCGCTGCCAGTGAGGGCCAGGTTGTAGCCGACCATCCGATTCGAATCATTGATCGCCTGCAGCGAAGTGTTGGCGCCGAGGTTCTTGGCCACAGTGCCATTGGCGTTCCAGACCACACCCTGGATGACACCGCTGGCCAGTTCCGCCTCACCGACGATCCGACCCGAATTGTCCACGCCGAGGGCTAAACTGCTCCTCTGGTTATCGACCGGATCGAGAGCAACCGGAACCTCATAGCCGGGAACCAACAACAGCGGTATCCAGACAACCGCCTGTGTGTTGCTATTATTCCCCTCCGCTTCGCCAACAATCCGGCCATCGGCACCGATGAAATAGGCTGAGCTGAAATCCCCGCCCGTTAAATTGTCGAGGATGAGCGGAGCAGCCGTCGGACTGGCCCAATAAACCGCCACCGTGTTACCTTCGGCGTCATTGACGGCTTCACCGACGATCTTGCCGTCGGCATTGATGGAAAAAGCCGCGCTCGCCCCGCCGGCAAAGAGACCGGTCGTACTCAAGGCAAGAGGAGCCGGCGAGCCGGCGGGCCAATAGACCGCGACCGTATTGGCATCGGCGTTCGCGGCAATCGTCACACCCGATTCGCCGACAGCGATACCATCAGCATTGACGCCATACGCAGCGCTGTAGTTGTTGCCACCCAAAGGCTCCAGGGTTGTGGCGACGGAGGGGACATCTGTAACCGTCCACCTGACGCCCTTCATGCTACTCCCGGTGTCAGAGAAACCGACCGCCAGACCGTCATCGTTGATAGCGATGCCGGCACTGAAATTGCCGCCAAAGCCGGCGAGCTCAATCATGTTGAAAGTGGTTGCCGTTACAGTCGGCTCTCCGCCGCCACCACCACCACCGCCGCCGCCACCGCAACCGGCCAGGGTTAGCACCCCTGCCGTCATCAGTCCTGCCAAAAGAACTTTAAATTTTTTCATGACGTCGTCTCCTTTGCCTGTTTCACACGTTTATGGGTCTCAAAAATGCGTCTTATTTATCGGGTCACGGTTGATAATGAAAATCACGACTGCTCATCCCGGTCGGCGCCAGAAATGGGCGCAGAGGCGGCAATCCCTGGGCCTGACGACCGTTGGCACCGACCGCCGGAATCTCGATCATCCGGTCCACGAGCACCCGCGACCGTTTCGGGTTGCCGGCGATCCGTTCTTCGTGGCCATTCGGGATAAAGAGCTGCGGGTGATCAAAGGGCGCACGCTCCTGGCGCACCCGCTCGTCCGTCAATGCCAGAAGGAAATCGACCAACTCCTCTTTCCTCACTTGATCCCCTTGTAACTGGCCGATGGTGTCGATGAAGGGGTCGAGATCGGCAAGGTTCTCGGCGTGAAAGTTGCCGCCGCGGGTGTAAAAATCGACGACCTGCATCAAGGTCACCATGCTGCCGTCGTGCATATAAGGACCGGTCAACTCAATGTTCCGCAGACCCGGCGTCTTGAAGGCACCGTTGACCGCCTGACGACTGATGATGTCGGCGGTGGGGGGACAGATGGTCGGCGGATCCGCGAGAAAGTTATTGATGCAGCCCGGTTGCGCCAGCGGATTAAAGGGGAGCGTACCGCGTTCGAACCATTGGCCGGTAAAGGAGAGGGGCAGACTCTGATTGTTCAGAGTCACCCGACCGCCGCGGCCGAGGTCATCATTGGTCGGGGTGGCGCCAATGTTGTAATAACCGATGTCGTAGTTAGCCAGGGCGCCGTTCCCCATGGCCATCAGCTCGATAAGACCGGCCTCACCGGGAGCGCGCGCCAGGCTGACCGAAGCGCCGGTCAATTCCGGGCCGATGTGACAAGCGAAACAGGCGGCGCCGCCGGACTGGAAGATACTCCAGCCCTTCTGGGCGCGCTCACTCATGGCTGTGTCATCGCCCTGCAAAAAACGGTCAAAAGGGGTCTGGTCGGCGACCAGGGTCGCCTGATAAAGCTGTAAAGCCAGGCCAAAGAAGAGGGAAAAATTACTCTCCATCTGACTGTAGCCGGCAAGAGCGGTCGGACTGTTGAAAAATTCCGGTCGGAAGGCCGCCTGAATCATCGCGCTATAGGTGGTGTTCAAACCCTGGCCGCTAAGGTCGCGCCAGGGCGCAAGGCGACTGTCATTGGCATGAACCTGCTGATTGGCCAGAGGCTTGAGGGCCAGCATCTTGCGTCCGACCTCGGGCCAGCTGCGGCCGATCCACGACATCTCAACATCCGACAGCACCGGTCCGACCGCTTGCGAAGCGAGACTGGCGTTATCGAGCGCGTACGGATTGGTGAGCAGGTTGCCGGTGAGATCGAGTTGCGCCAGGCCGTTGCCGGTATTGATATGCACCCGCGCCGCCGTATCCATGACACCAAAGGGGTTGACGCCGTTAAAGTAGTGATTGGCGCGGCCATCCCAGAAGTTGGCAAAGTTGAAGACCGCATTGATCACACTCGGCGCATTGCGCCCGGTGCTCTGGCGGACGTTACGTCCGTTGCGGTGGAATTCACTGTCCCGGACGATGCGCGCCGGTTCCAGCTTGTCACCGGTATTGATGCCGAGGGAGCGGGATTTATTCACCCCCTGCGAGCCGACCCGATCGTCACGAACAGTGCGTGCCGAAGTGCGATCATCGGCGACTGCGAAGGCGACAAAGGGAAAATCCTGTACGGTCAATTCGGCATTAGGCCGGCTGTGACCGTTGGCAAACTTGCCGTCCACGCCGGGGTGGAGGGAATTACGGCTGCGGCTGTCGGCCCCGGCATGAAAATGACAGGTGGCACAAGCAGTCTGACCGTCACTGCCGACCTGCATGTCCCAGAACAGGGCCTTGCCGAGACGAATCGCGGCGTTCTTGTCCTGGACAAAGAGGCCGAGGTTGGCCGGCTCAGGGACCGGCACCTGGCTGAGCGCCACCGGAGCAGCGGCGACCGCCGGGGCGGCCAGAGCAAAGACGGTTAGCAGCAAAACCGGCAGTGATAACTTGACTGTTCCTTGTCTGGACATCAAACCTCCACCCAGGGTATGAACCCGGCTATGCAGAAGCGACAACAATCGGCAAGCGCACGGTGCGCAGAATGTTATTGGTGATCCAGTGACGGAATTCGATCTCGACCATATGCGTGCCAAAGGAGCTGCCGGCGGTATCGATGAGAATGTCCCAGCGCTGCGCGGTCGTCAGGGTGAACTGATGATTGATACTCGCCAGGGAATAAGGCTCGGAGTAGGAGCCGAAACCGTTGTTACTCCGTCCCAGGGTGCGGGCATCGACGGCGGTGACAGTTCCCGACAGGGTTGAAGGGAACTTCCAGACGGAAGTGCAGTAGCTGGCATTGAGGGCACGCACCAGCAGCTTCTGTCCACCGATGACCGTCTTGCCCATCCCCGCAATCACATTGTTATCCGCCGGGTTGGCGGCAACGCCACTGACAACAAAACCATCGGGGCGGAAATCGTTAAGGCGCGGGTTGGCGGGAAACGGCCCCCAGGGGACAAAGATCGGCTGGCCGTTAGCATCGACATCGGGCAAGGCAATACCGGCACTCTTGTCCAGGGCGCGCCAACGGCTGTCGATGTCGTCGGCCACCCAGATTGCCTCGCTCTGATAATTGGCAATATCGTCGCCGAGGAAGATGGCGCCGGCTGCGCCGTCAGCAAAAGGTGCGCCAGGGACAGCGGGATCGATAATCAGCATGCCGTACATCCCCAATTCGAAATGGAGGACGGTATTGCGGTGACAGTGATAGAAGTAGGTGCCGGCTTCGGCGGCGTGCCACTGATAGACATAGCTGGCACCGCCGACATCATTCCCCGGAACGTTGCCAACCTCGAACGTGAGATGACCCACCCCGTCATTCATCGCCGTCGGCTCAATGCCGTGGTGGTGAATGGTGTGGGCGCCGTGACTGTTACTCATGATCGAATGAACCAGATCCCCCTCTTTCAGGCGGATGGTCGGAGCCGGCCAGGTATCGGCGCCGGCGCCGAAGTCATCCTTGAAACTCCAGGTGTCAACCTGACCGACATTGGGGAGTGTGATCGGCACCCGCCGCCGGCCGCTGCGGCTGAAAGTCTTGGTCGCCGGAGTAGGGGTGATGGCATCCGGGGTCGGAAAGGGTCCGTTAGGATCGAGAAGCGGGGAGATCGCCCCCGGTCGCAACATCCGCGCCGCTCGCACACTGGCGGCATTGGGAATGAGGGGCGGGCTCTGAATCGCAGTAATCAGGTTTGCGGACGTCGGCACGTCCGTGCCGAATCCTTCGAATTCTGCCAGTTGTATTGGGTCTGTCGGGTCAAAAGGGACACCCAGGTCGCGAGGTATAGTCATATCTATCGTCTCCTGTTAAGAATTTCTGTTGATGGTCAGTGTTCAGCGCACTTTCAGCGGCACACTGGCGAGGACATGTTCCATCCCCGTCATGTGATCATGATGCATGATGGTCAGAGTCCGGGTCGCCAGTGCCTTGAGCGCGCGGCCGCGGAACTGGAAACGGAAGCGGCCATCACTCTCCGCTTGATTGCCAACACGGAGCGGCTCGTTGAGCATCGGACCACTATGCCCGCCGCCATGCATCATCAACATCAACCCAGGGACCGTACAACGCCCCTCAATGAGGAGCTGACCAGTCTTGAGCCGTACTTCTGCTTTTTCAATTATCACTACGGCCGTACCCGGATTGGCAGGGTCGTAGGGATTGTCAATCTGCCAATGCGTGGCCGCGCCAAAGGGGTAGTTACCACCGGCGGCGGTGTTGGAGAGTTCATTATGATCATGCATCGGATAAATCAGCGGGAAGAGCTCATCGCTCGTGTCATTGGCAAGCCGGGCCCAGGTGGCGGCAGGGATATCCGGCGGCTGGATAAAGGGGAGGAGCACATCCTTGATATCGCCGGGAGCGATTCCCCAGGTATCGAGCATGGTCAAATTATTAGAGATCAGGCGGCTGCCATCAAGAACGTTAGCGTGACTGAGGGGGTAAACGTGGTTGCCGTGAATATGCGGCGATTGCCACATCACGCCGGCATTCAGGGAACGAATCAGCGCCGGTTGCCCGACTGTGCCGCGGACAGAGATATTCCGTTGCAGGTCGAACAACCCTTCGGCAAAAGAAGTTCTCGTCTCTTCTTCGTGTTCCGCCAGAGGATCGGTCATGCCATGGGCATGCTGGGCAGAGAAATAACCGCTCTTGCCGTTGATGGTGAAATACTGCGGCAAAAAATTATTGAGAAAGACGGACGGGGCCAGGGCACCGGCAATCGCCGCATCAGCGCACTTGAACGGATCAATCACGTTGAACATCCACACGACATTGCGCATCGGGTCCCAGGGGTTGCCGGGGAAGTGGTCGGTACTGCCGAGATCGTCGAAGAGCTGCTGCACCCGGCTGGTCGGAGTGCTGTAGGGCGTATTGTTCCCGACCGGGTTCGGCAGGACAATCAGCACCCCGTGCAGCCCCATGACCCGGTTAATCGGAGCATTGAGAGGGTCGAGGTACATGTAGGTGCCGGCAGCCGGGGCGGTGAACTCAATGGTCACGTCATCATTCGCCGGGATGGTCACCTGCGAGACAACGTTGCCATTCACGGTCAGGGGGACGCCGGGGATGGCGAAACCATGCGCCCCGCCCTGTCCGACAGAGTTGGTGATGCGCAGGCGGATACGGTCACCGGTCAGGGCAATCAGCCCCGGACCAGGGATGCGCTCGCCACCGACCATATCTGCATGAGCGGTCCCCTTGAGCCTGAAGGCCCACATCGGCACTTCAATGCGATCAACCATCTCCGCCATGGTTGCGACCATCTCCAGATCAAGACGATCACTAGCAAGGTGTGAAGCATACGCCGGTGAACCGGACAGGAACAGAGGCCAGTCCGCCATCGTTCCGACCGCCACCATCGTCAATCCGCTGGCACCAATTTTGAGGAAATCGCGTCTGTTCATGGTCTTCCTTCCTTTTGTTGAGCGTTGTGTTTGTCTATTAAAGATCCTGCAAAATTATTGTAAGTTCAGCGTAGTCGCAGCGGCGTACCAAGGTGTCGAACACCGTTGATTGACTCGACATTGACGCTGTGCAGCGTACCGGGACTGGCAGAAGAATGTCCCTTGAACTCCCAGACGCCGTTAACGACCGGGACGCTGCCGATAACCGGCTGCTGAAGCTGACCGCGGATCTCCCCGGCGGGATAGGCCGTAGTATGCACATTGACGTAGGCACCACCGGAGAGGATGGCATCGATCGCATCGTTGAAACTGCTAATGCCGTTGGCCGGCTGCGCTTGCAGATTGAATGCAGTCAGGGCACCGCTGACCACACCGGTAAAGGGGACGCCAAAACCGCTGAAGTAAAGGGAGAAGATGATCGGGCCGTTACTTCCGGCCGCACCGACATGAATATGCGCCGCCGTCACGGTGCTGACCGGGAGCGGATCGATCTTGAGTCGATAATCGATGGCGTTGTCACTCACCAGCAGCGCCACGCTGCCACGGGCAGCGCTGGTAACGGCCGGGATTTGCACTTCCTGCTCCGGGGTCAACCGCGCCCGCGGTCCGGCGTAAAGGGTGACTGTGTTATCCGTGCTGTCACTACTTGTGCCAGTCAGATGCCACTTTCCGAAGCGGGTCCGGTAGTCAGCACGGTCAATTTGCAGATTTTCGACAGTGATGTTCACCGTGGCAGGAACGGAGGTTAGACCGCCATGATCCTGCACAACGTACTGGAAGCTGTCAGTGCCGGCAAAGTCAACACTGGGCGGCGTATAAAAGAAAGTAGTCTTCCCCGTCGCGATATTAGTGACGCGACGCACGCTGCCGCCGGCAGTCGTTGCCTGGGTTGCGGTCAACTGCGGCATCCCGGTTAAAGGAAATGTGTAATAGAAGGGGGCGACCAGCCGGTTCGGATCGACCAGCGCCAGCGCCTGGGGATTGATGCCGTGAGCGTTGCCGGCACCAACAACATCTGTGTCGTTGCTCACCACATCGAAAGTGGTGCTTTTGCCGATGGCGGTCGCAACGAAATCATCCATGGCGACAGGAATCGCATTGGCGGCAGCATTGAAGAGCTTGCCGACCAACAGGAAGTCGTCAATTTGAACGAGTTGCGGGTTGTCACTATTGCCGGGGTTGAGCTCAAAACCGGCAGGAGTCTCCGGTCCGGGGAGGAGTTCTATCCGGAAATAGTTGGTGTCAAAGGGACTGCCGATCACCGGCTGAAAGATCTCGACCGGCTCGGTCGGAGTAGCGGGATTGGGAGCAAAGGGGAGCGCGACATAGGTCACATCTCCGACGGTGATCGGTCCGCCGGTGAAGGTGGAGGGATCGTTGGCATTAAAGACGCCCCCATGGGGATTCGCCGGCACCAGGAAGGGGCCGATGCTGGCACCGTCGGCGTTGACCATCGGCGTCGTCCCGTCGTTCATGGCCGCCAGGAAATCCTGGGCAATGTCGAGGCCGAAATCCTGAGCCACATCAATGGCGCGCCCCCCCGGGGTCGTGACCAGGTAGTCCCGCGTCCCATAGGGATGAGTCACCCGATAGGTGCCGGCCACCGGCGCATCGACACGGATGCGGATACGGCTGAAGACCGCCTGATTGCCATCGTTGAGGGCGGCCTCATTGGCGCCGGTCGCTTCGAGGGCGAGAACCAGCAGGGCCGAACTATTCACTCCGTTACTGCTGACATAATTGCCGAAGGTCGCCGCGCTCCAGTAGATCGCTTCCGCCCCAAAATTACCGGGGAAGGAGGGCGGGGCTGCTGTAGGGGGTTCGTATTCGCAAGGATTGACGACCACGCCCGGAGCAACGGTCAGGGCGGTGTCGAGGCAGAGCTGAAGTTTCAGTCCGTCATCTTCAGCCTGATACCAAAGAGGGAAGCCGTTGGCGAGATTGACGGCCACATTCGCTGGATTACCGTTGGCGAAGATTTCACTCAATTCCGTCGGATCGCCGGCGGGCAGTCCGGATACTGAATTCACCGCTGCCTGGACAGGGAGGCCAAGACCGGCAAAGAATGCGACCTGCAACAAAACACTCTTCATATGAAGCGACATAACAACACCAGCCTCCTGTGAAACGCTCATCAATTCTCATCGCCAGAGGATGAACTTTCACAAAATTGCCAAAACGTCCCGACAACATCAAAAATACGAGATATGAATTCCATGATCCATTATCACCGATATGGTTATAAATTAACCCGAAGAGTAAGCGCAGGTCTATGGGTTCCCTCCCCCAAAAGAGGGGAGGAGAAGTACCCATTTTATCGGATTTTGGTGAACCAGAGGGATGACGACAAGAAAAGGAGGGGGGAAGTAAAACTAAAGTTTTACGAAGGGATCGGGGTGGGGCACGTCAATTTTTCCAGAAATCAGGATCGACGAGTCCCCAACGGATGGCGTATTTTATCATCTCTACCGGGCTGCCGATCCCGAGTTTTTTGCTGATGCTGGCGCGATGTTTTTCCACGGTTTTTGGGCTCAGACAAAGAATTTTACCCATCTGTGGTGAGGAGTTCCCTTCGATGAGAAGAAAGAAAACCTGTTTTTCCCGATCGGTCAAAGTTTCAAAACCGGTTGTGACCGGCTCACGGTTATGACCTTTCAAATAACTCTGAATCACCTCTTCGTGGACATTTTTACTAAAATAATAACGGCCGGAACTGGCGGAACGGATCGCCTCCAGCATATCCGCACTTGACTCTCCCTTGAGAACATAACCGAAAGCCCCGGCCTGCAGTACATGGTGAGCGTAAGCCTCCTTTTCATACATGGAGAGGACAACGATGCGACACTCAGGGACAGCATCGCGAATCAGGCTCACCGCCTCCAGACCGGTCATACGCGGCATGGCAATATCGAGCAGCACCACATCCGGCTTAAGTTTACGGGCTAACTCCAGAGCCTCGACCCCATCGCAAGCTTCACCGACGACGGTGATATCACTTTGCGTTTCGAGAAGTTGACGTAATCCCTCGCGGACCACCGCATGGTCGTCAGCGACCAGAACCCGAATCGTCTTCATTCTTTCTCCTCATTGGCAAGCGAGAGCTGCACCCGCACGGACGTCCCTTCGGCCGGAGTGGAAATAACAGAAAAAGTTCCGCCCAGTTCGGCAATCCGTTCGCGCATGCCGAGAAGGCCGTACTTCTGATGGTCCTTCGCCGTGGCATAACAGAGTTCAGTGTCAAAACCATTGCCATCATCGACGATCGCCAGAGTCAGCAACTTTTTGGTACGAATCATGGTGATCCGAACCAGACGGGCATTCGCGTGCTTGGCAACATTATTTAAACTCTCCTGACACACCCGGTAAAGAGCAATTTCGATCTCTGGTGCTAAACGCTCCGATTCATCGACAACTTGCAGATCAACACTTATCCCGGAATATCTTTCGCTAAACTGTTGGGAGAGCCAGCGCAAAGTCGGTACCAACCCGAGGTTGTCGAGCATCGAGGGACGCAGCTCGGTGGTCATGCTGCGCACATGTTTTCCAAGTTGGGCGATCATTTCACTCAGACGACGACAAAGTGCCAGCTCTTTCCCTTGACTGAGGGGAAGGGAGTTTTTCAATGTCTCAATACCTAATTGCAAAGCCGTCAAACCCTGACCGAACTCGTCGTGCAGGTCCCTCGCCACCCGGGTGCGGGTCATCTCCTCGGCGTGGAGCAACTGCCGCGACAAATGTCGCACTTCATCCTCTCTCCGCTGCCGTTCCAGCCAAAACGGACGGTAAAGGAAGAAATAGACGGGAGAAAGTACGAAGAGGAGGACGGTGGAATCGAGCAACGCATCCCAGTATTGCGTCAACGGCGGCAGCAGATCGAGCAGGAACATGGTAAAGACTTCAGCAATGAAGATGAGAGCGGCAAGGAGAATTAACATCCGCTCAGGAGTCAGCCGAAGAAAGAGCTGGCTGGAGCCGCCCGTTCCGCTGCATCCCCGTCGGGACGGGTGACTCCTGGCGACGTCTTTTTCGTGACTCACTCCCGGCATGATCATTCCTGGCCTTTGCTGCGATCGGTACAGTACGCCCTCAATGAACGACAAGGTGACAAATTAACACTGACGCCGATAACGGCGCAAGCCGGTCTCTCGCCTACACCCACCCCTTGCGGCGGAAGAAGACGAACATACCGGCGACACAACTGAGCATCACCCCCCAAAGAGCAAAGTAGCCCCAGCGCCAGTGCAGTTCGGGGAGATGATCGAAATTCATCCCGTAGACGCCGACGAGAAAGGTCAGGGGGATAAAGAGGGTCGACATGATCGTCAGCACCTTCATGATTTCGTTCATACGGTTGCTGATCGACGACAGATAAAGGTCGAGAAGACCGGTAATGACATCGCGGTAGGTCTCGACGGTATCGATAATCTGAATGGTGTGATCGTAAAGATCGCGCAAGAAGGGCTGCACCGCCGCCGAGATAGTGCCGGAGTCAGCGCGCTGCAGGCCGCTGATCACTTCGCGCAGCGGCCAGACCGCCCGGCGCAGCAGGATCATCTCGCGCTTGGCAAGATGGATGCGGTGCAGAAGCTGGCGGTCGGGCCGGGCCAGGAGTTCTTCTTCAAGTGTTTCAATCTGCTCACCGATCTGTTCGAGAATGACAAAATAGTGATCGACAATCGTGTCGAGGAGACGATAAGCAAGATAATCCGCCCCCATTTTGCGCACCCGTCCCTGATCGGCGGCAATGCGCTGACGCACAGAGTCAAAGAGGTCGCCGGGCTTTTCCTGAAAAGAGAGGACATAACCGGAGCCGACCACGAAACTGATCTGCTCGGTCAGAATTTCGCCGCTACCGGGGTGGAGGGTCAACATCTTGGCGATGAGAAAGAGAAAACCGTCGCCGACTTCAAGCTTGGGTCGATGGTCGGTGTTGAGAATATCCTCCAAAATGAGGGAGTGCAGGCCAAAGGCGCTCCCCAAAGATTCGATGTGGTTAACGTCATGCAGGCCATCGAGATTGACCCAGGTCACGCTCTGCGGCGTCACGGTTGCGGCGATCTGCGCCACTTCAAGGTGGGAAAGATCCTCAGCGCCGCCGGGATGATAGCGCAGAACCGCAAGCTGCGGAATCGCGTCGCTGACTTCACCGATATGGATCAGCGACCCCGGCGAAACGCCGATTTTCCCCGTCCGTTTCTTCATGATTCTGCGTCTGCCCATGATGACCTCACTGCTACTGACTGATTTAATTGTTTGACGTTCCCCCTCCCCTTGCGGGAGGGGGTCAGGGGGTGGGGGAAGTTGAGCCACAGCCGTTAAGCCGACTCACCCACCCCTCAGTCCCTTTCGGCCCCAGAGGGTCCTCCCGTCAAGGGAGGGGAGGCAACTATTGCCCGCTGCGCTTTTTCGTATGCCGGGTGGCGACGGCGCTCCAGGGATCGTCGGGCCAGGGATGTTTCGGGTAACGGCCGCGCATCTCCTTCTTCACCTCGGGGTAGTCCTGATCCCAGAAGTTGCGCAGATCCTGGGTCACCGCCAGAGGACGGCGCGCCGGGGAGAGGAGATGGAGGACGATCGCCACCCGCTGATTGCCGATGCGGGGATTCTCGCCAAGACCGAAAAGTTCCTGGAGCTTAACCTCAAGATGCGGCGCGCCGTCAAGAGGATAATCAAGCGGCAGGATCGAACCGCTCGGCACGACCAGCTTCTCCGGGGCGAGTTCGTCGAGGCGGCGCTGTTGCTGCCAGTCGAGGAGGGCAGCAAGCGCCGGCAGCGGATCGCAGCGTTCGAGATCGGCCCGACTCCGGCAGTTGGTCAAAAAAGGCCCGAGCCAGTCTTCAAGAGTCGCCAGCAGCGCCGCGTCACTGAAATCCGGCCAATGGCTTTCACCGGGGAGTGCAGAAACAAAACTCACCCGACCGCGCAGCTGCTGTGCTCCCCGGCTCCAGTTCAGACGTTCCAATCCGAGTCGCCGCACGCCGCTGCACAGGGCCGTGACCACTTCCTCTAGACGCGGCGTCACCAGCTTTTCATTGAAAAGAATTGCCCCGAAACGCCGCACCTCGCGGCCTACCACCCGTTCGGCCCGCTCATCCCAGCCAACTTCCCGCCCTGCGGTTGTTTGCGGAGCGACAATCGCCTGAAGAGTCGCCGCATCAAGCGGGGTAGCAAGATCGATCTCCCCTTCACTGCCGCGACCGGCGCGCAGTTGCAGGGCCAGGAGCCAGGGAGTCGGCTTAAGCCGGGATCGGGAGGAAAGCTGCGCGCCGACGCCGCTGGCCAGGAGATAATGCCCCCCCTGTCCGTCCCGTTCCCGGCCGATACGGTCAGGAAATGCCGGCGACAGGAGCCGGGCCAGGAGTTCCGGTGAGGCGGCAGCCAACGTCCGCTCCTCCCGGATTCCGAGGAGTTGGCGAAACTGCCGGGCCGCACGCCCGATCGTAGCACAAGCGGCGGCATCACTCCTCTCGCTATGGTCGGCGAAGAGTTCGAGACGATCACTGACATCGCTGCTGCTGCCGTGCGGCAGTGACGCACCGGCGCGCAGCGGATCCCGTTCCGACAACAGGGCGGCGAGGGTAGCGCCGAGTGCGCCTTCTCCTGCATCTTGCGCCGTAAGGAGGATGCGGGCAAGACGGGGATGAGCCGGAAGTTCCGCCATGCGCTGCCCAAGCGGGGTGATGCGACCGGCCGGATCGAGCGCCCCGAGCTGCGCAAGTAAAGCGCGGGCAGCGGCGAGATGTCCGGCTGGCGGCGGGTCGAGCCAGCACAGGGTTGCAGCATCAACAATCCCCCAGCGCGCCAACTCCAGCGCCAGGGGGGCTAGATCAGCGCTGCGGATCTCCGGCGGCGTGTACGGCAGGAGCGTCCCTTCCTCGCCGCTACTCCACAGCCGGTAACAGCGACCGGGGGCAAGCCGCCCGGCGCGGCCGGCGCGCTGCACAGCGCTCGACAGGGAGATGCGCACGGTATCGAGCGCGCTCATCCCCCGCGCCGCATCGAAACGGGGGCGGCGTTCCCATCCGCCGTCGATGACGATCTTTACCCCGTCGATGGTCAGACTGGTCTCGGCGATATTCGTCGCCAGAACAATCTTGCGCCGCTCTTTATCCGGGAGGATCGCCTTCTCCTGGGCGGCAAAGGGGAGATCGGCATACAGGGGACAGATCAGCAGCTCCTCATGCAGATCGGCCAGGAGCTGCTCGGTGCGCTTGATCTCGGCAACACCGGGGAGGACGACGAGGAGATCCCCTTCCCCCTCCGTGAGGGCGCGGCGGATGGCAACGTTGATCGCCGCCGCTAAAGGGGGGCGGGGCGGGGGGGAGCCGAGATGGATAACCTCCACCGGATAAGCGCGGCCGCTGCTGCTGAGCAGGGGGGCATCACCGAGGAGTTTGGCCAGCGGCGCCGCATCAAGGGTGGCGGACATGGCGAGAAGACGCAGCTCGGGGCGAAGTCCGAGCTGGGCATCGCGGCAAAGCGCTAAAGCCAAATCACTGTTGAGATTGCGTTCGTGGATTTCATCGAAGATAACCAGTCCGACCCCGGTCAATTCGGGATCGTTCTGCAAACGCCGGGTGAGGATCCCTTCGGTGACGACTTCGATACGGGTGAGACTGGAGACCTTGCGCTCAAAACGGATGGTGTAGCCGACCCGGCCGCCGACCTTTTCACCGAGTTGGGCAGCGAGATAGTGGGCGGCGTTGGTCGCTGCCAAACGGCGCGGTTCGAGGAGGATGATCGACTGGCCGGCCAGCCACGGGGAGTTGAGGAGTTCGAGGGGGACGCGCGTCGTCTTCCCTGCCCCCGGTGGGGCTTGCAGCACGCAGGCCGTCGCGACCGAGAGGATGGTTTGAAGTTGCGGGAGAATGGCGTCGATCGGCAGAACGGGGCGCATCAAGGGGCGAGTTTGCGATAGACGGCCGGCGCCTTTTGTCCGAGGGGGAGCTGCATGCCGTGCAGCGTCTCGGAATGGCCCATGAACAGGTAGCGTTCGTCATCGAGATGCTGACACAGCCGATGCAGAAAGGTCTGCTGGGTGGGACGATCAAAGTAGATGATCACATTGCGGCAGAAGATCAGATCAAAACTCTCGCGAATGCCGTAATCGGCATCCATAAAGTTGAGGTGGCGGAAGCTGACCAGCGAGCGCAACTCCGGAACGATGCGCACCAGCTTCTTCTCCCCGTCCCGACTGCGCAGCAGATAGCGGCGCTTGCACTCCTCCGGTACCGGCGCGACCTTTTCCGCCGCATAAACGCCGCGCGCCGCTTTGCTCAGCACCTCGGTGGAGATATCGGTGGCGAGGATCGAAAAAGCAAAACCGGGGTTAAGGCGGCCGAATTCGCTTAGGACCATCGCCAGGGAATAAGGTTCTTCACCGGTCGAACAGCCGGCGCTCCAGAGACGCAGGGGCCGATCGAAGCCGACGCCGAAACGATCGATTAAATCCGGGAGGGCGCGCGCGGTGAGGAAGTCGAAGTGGGCGGCTTCGCGATAAAAGTCGGTCTTGTTGGTGGTGACGACATCGATGAGGCTGGTCAGCTCCTGCTCCATACCGCCGCTGGCAAAGAGGAACTCGCAGTAACCGGCAAAGGAGGTCAGCCCGAGGCTGCGCAAGCGCCGGCGCAGACGGGATTCGAGCATGCTCTTTTTGTGCGGCGGCATCTTGATTCCGCAGGTACTGTAAATCAAGCTGCTGAGCCTGGCAAATTCCGCTTCCGAGAGACCGAGACTGAAGAGATCGGTCATGGCGGGGGGTCTTTTTCGAGATTCTTCCGTTGTGCTCATTGAAGTCTCACTGGTTCAGATTTTGTCCCCTCCCCCCTCGCGGGAGAGGGTTAGGGTGGGGGGGAGGCTGCAATGGAATGAGCACTTTCGGCAATTCACCCACCCCCCAACCCCCTCCCGTCAAGGGAGGGGGAGCTAGAACTGCCAATCACAACCCGTTCCCGCGTCAAGGCCAGCTGCTGCAGGGCCGGCGGATCAAGGATCAATGCCACCCGGCCATCGCCAAGGATCGTTGCTCCGGAGATCCCCTTGACGTCGTGATACAGGGAGCCGAGATTTTTGATGACGGTCTGGTGTTCACCGACCACGGTGTCGACAACAAAGCCGAGCTGCTCGCCACCAATATCGGCAATCACCACCTGTTCGATCTCCGGTGGCTCGCCGGCGACGGAAAATTCATCGCGCAGCCGCACATAAGGAATAATCTTGTCGCGGACATTGACGATATTGCGGAGAGCACCCGCGGTTTGACTGCTGCGCAGTTCGAGACATTCGACGACCGCCGAGAGCGGCAGGATATAGTTTTCCACGCCGATTTGCACCAGCAATCCATCGATAATCGCCAGGGTGAGGGGGAGCTTGATGGTAAAGGTCGTCCCCTCCCCGGCTTTGCTGGTAATCTCCAGCTCACCGCGCAGGGCATCGATGGCGCGCTTGACCACATCCATGCCGACGCCGCGCCCAGAGACTTCGGTGATTTCGCGGGCAGTCGAAAAACCCGGGGCAAGGGTCAAACGGAGAAGATCGCGGTCACTGATCTCGGCGCCGATTGTCAGCAAGCCGACGGACTCGGCCTTGCGGCGCACCGCCGCCCGGTCGATCCCCTGACCGTCGTCGCGGACGACGATGAGGACCGAGGCGCCGACATGGGCAGCACTGAGCCAGACCGTGCCGACCTCCGGCTTGTTCTTTTGCCGACGCACCTCCGGCGCTTCAATCCCGTCATCGACGGCATTGCGGATCAGGTGCAGGAGGGGATCGTTGAGCCGCTCAATAACGGTCTTGTCGAGTTCGGTCTCAGCCCCGTCCGTGACGATTTGCACGTTCTTGCCGAGCTCCTGGGACAGGTCGTGGACCAGGCGCTTGAATTTGTTGAAAGTGGCGCCGATCGGCAGCATGCGAATGGTAAGGACCTGATCGCGCAGATCCCAGGTGAGCCGTTCGAGCTCTTCGGAAACGGTCATCAGATCGGCCGACTCGGTGCTGCCGACGAGCTGACTCAAACGCGCCTGCACCGTGACCAGCTCACCGATCAGGTTGACCAGGGCATCGAGCTTCTCCGATTTGACCCGGACACTGTTGAGCGCTTCGCGATTTTGCCGCGCTTCCCGTTGACTCTTGACCTGGCCCTGTTCCAACAGAGCCGCGGCAACTTCACCGGCGCTGGCGAGTTGTTTGGCCACCAGGATCTCGCCGATCCTTTTATGTTCCGCCAAGACCGCCACCAGATCTTCGCTGGAGATATCGCCACGCTCCATGAGGATTTCCCCCAGGCGTTTGTCATCACTGCGTTCGATCCACTCTGCCTCGACGACCTCGATCTGAAGCTGGCAACTGTCGCTGACAAAGATAAAGACATCCTCAATCGCGTTGCGCCCCTGATTGGTGGTGAGGATGACATCCCACCACAAATAACAGGATTCGGCATCAAAGGCTTCAAGATCGGGAATCGCTTCAACCTGGGCAACGACCTGACAATCACCGAGCTCTTTGAGTTCGCGCAGCAGATACAAGGGATTCACCCCATGGGCGAAGATATCCGGCGTCAGCTGAAAACGGATCCGATAAGTTGCCAGATCGTCGTCACTCTCGGGCGGCAACTCCTCCTGCACTGTTACTGCCGAATCGCGGGACGCCGCCGCGCCACTCAAGTGACGCAGGGCGCTGACCAGGCCGTCGACCTTGCCCAGGTGCTTCTTGAGGGTGCTGCCGGTGGTTTCAATCATCTTTTTGAGCTGATCACCGGACTGCAGCGTGAGATTGATCAACTCGGTGGTCACAACAATTTCGCCGGAGCGGACCCCGACAAAGATGGTCTCGACTTCGTGGGCAAATGCGGCAACATCGGTCAAACCCGCCATCCCCCCTGACCCCTTGATGGTATGCAGGGCGCGGAAGATCCGGTCGATCAACTCCATGTTCTCCGGGGCGGCGTTGAGCTCCAGAAGCGACGTTTCCAGTTCATTGAGGATCTCAAAGGCTTCCTCGCGGAAGGTGGCGGCAAGGGTCTCGATCATAACTCGCTCTATCCTCTCATCGTTGCGGAAGAATCAATTGGTCGCGGCGCCACGCGCGCTGGTCTGTTCGTCGAGTTGCTGGTGAACCAGCTTCCACATACAGCAGCCGGTCTTGTCACGGGCGCAGCCGATGTGCCGCGAGAAGCCGGCGAGATTCATCACCCTCTTGAACTTCTCGGGAATCTCGCCGCACAACTGCAAGGTCTTTTCCTGCCGGGCCGCCGTACGGTGCGCCGCGCAAAGGAGCTGCAACACGGTCATATCACTCTCCGCGTCAGGAGCAATCTCAATGGAGATATTCTTTGCCGTCGTCAGCGCCTGCTCGACCTGCGCCTTGAGCTCGGCGATGCGGCGAATCGTCAGATCTCCCGACCATTGCAGGGTCAACATCTCGCCCGCAGCCACTCCATGCGTCTTCATCCCTTCACCTCCGTCTTTGCCAAAAAACCTCTAAAAAAGTTCAACATTCATTCCCAGCCCGGTGAGATCATGGCTGACAGCTTCAACGCCGGCGCTGGCGGATTGCCGGACTTCAGCATGAACCCGGCGCTCGCTCTGCATCGTATAGTTTAAGGCAATCAGGTCAAGCATTTCTGCTTCTCCGATCCGGTCGTTCTCCTCATAAAGAGAGCTGGCAAGAAAGTCCAGCTCTCTCACCAGTTGATCGATGATTTTGCCCGCTTCCGTATGTATGGTGATCTGGTCGGCGGTGGCGACGACATCAGCAGCCAGAGCCAGCACGTCCTTATCCAGCGATTGCAGCTGCTCTATCCCGCTTTGGTTGACCTGTTGCAACCGCGTTAAAAAGGTCGCGGCGGCGACATTGAGCTGCGCCGTGCCGGTGCTTTCTGACCCTTTCCCGCCATTGCCAGCGCGGCTGAGGTCGCGCGCCAGGGCATCGAGCTCGCCGTAAACAGCCGAGAATTCCTGTGTACGACTGAGGACATCGCTCGACAACGTCTGGATCGTTCGGGCGATCACCCCGAGACCGGCGCCGCGTTCGAGATTATGGGCCGCGGTGATTCCGGCATTCAGGGAGATCATCTTCATCTCGGTGCCGATCGACTCCACGTCCTGCAACAGCTGGCTGAGTTCGCTCAGCACTTCGATAACGGCACTCACCGCCACCACGGTGTCTCTGTCTTCCTGATCGGCCGCAGCAATGATACCGGTCACCGACGCCAGCACCGGCTCGACCTCGCGAAGCAGGCTCTCCCCCACCGCTTCGGTGGAGGTCGCCAAAGTCCGCGTCTGTTGCGCCAGGTTGCGAACGCCCGGCGCGATGCTGCGCAGAGAGGCGATCATCCCCACCACCGCCGAAACGATATCATGCCGGGTGTGGCGCAGCTGCGCCGCCTGAATGCGGCAAAGATCGACGGTCCGGACGCCAAGTTGCTCGTTGCTGTCGCTGACCGCCAGGCGCTGACAAAAATCACTGAGGGCGATCTGCACATGCTCGACCTGCTGACGGGTAATATCGTGAAACTGGATAGCGGAAATGATGTCATGAATCGCGGCGGTAATGGTGGCAGAATGGTCCTGCAAATGCCGGGCATCGGTGAGAGAGGCCTCGCGGCGCCGGGCAACGCCGGCCAGGAGGTTGCGACATTGCTGCAGATTACTCGACGCCTGTTGCAACGCAACCTCGGCCATCAGCCGCGTCTTCTCCTGGGCGCCAACGACCTGCGTCCGCATAATCTTCAGCCGGTCTCGGACAGCGTCGGTCTTGCTTTGAATCTTCCCCGCCAGCCCCTTGAGATCTTCGGCCAGGGCCTGCAGGACCACAATGGAATGCCCCTGGGTGCTCTCGACCTTGGTGGAGAAGCTCAAGGAGTAAAGGATTTTGATGACCTTGACCAGTCCTTGCAGCGGCGGCTCAATGCGCAGGAGATGATCGCCGACCTTTTGTAACGAATCCTGATGGCCACGGGCATCAGCCAGAAGACGGGCGATGTGCTGCTCCAGATCGTCCATCTAGGTATAGAGAGAAGCGAGAACGTCCTCCCCTTCCTTGCGCAACAGGGAATCGATCACCGCATCAGAAGAAGCCGAAAGAGAACGGGAACGGTGCAGGAAATCGCCGAGGCGCTCGCCGATCCGGACAAATTGGGTCTCTTCCCGGACCCCGAATTCCGTCAGGGACGGAAGGAGCCGCTGCAGATGCAGACGGATCGCATGACTGTCGAGGGGAACGGCTATTGAAGGGGGAGAATATGATGGGGCAGACATCCGGCAATCCTTGATATTCGAGATAAGGGGGGAGGGAAACTCTTTATCGGTCTCCCTCCCTATCTGCTCCCTCTTCGGTCAATAACGGACAAATTCATCATCGAGTTGATCTTTGCCATCCATCCCTTTCAGGCGTGACAATTGCGGAGGCAGCTTCTCTAGACGCACGGCCGCTGCGGGTTGAGGAAGAGTATGACGAGCGGCATTCTGCTTCAGCGCATCCTCAATTCTAAAGAAGGCAATCATCTCTTGCAGCTGCAGACTCTGGCCACTGAGTTCTTCAGCGGTACTCGCCATCTCTTCGGTCGCAGAGGCGTTCTGCTGAATGACCTTGTCGAGCTGCATAATCGCAGCGCTGATCTGCTCGGCGCCGGCATCCTGCTCTTTACTCGCCGCCGTAATCTCCTGCACAAGTTCGGCGGTGCGCTGAATACTCGGGACCAGGCTGGCCAGCATCTGGCCCGCCTTCTCGGCAACATTGACACTGCTGACCGAAAGCTTGTTGATCTCGGCGGCGGCGACCTGGCTGCGCTCGGCAAGTTTCCGCACCTCGGCGGCAACCACCGCGAAACCCCGACCGTGTTCGCCGGCACGGGCCGCTTCAATGGCGGCGTTCAGTGCAAGGAGGTTGGTCTGTCGGGAGATCTCTTCAATAATATTGATCCGGGTGGCAATCTCTTTCATCGACGCCAAGGTTGCTTTGACCGCCTCTCCGCCTTCTTCGGCATGACTGGCGGCCTGCATGGCAATCTTTTCGGTCTGCAGGGCATTGTCGACGTTTTGACGGATATTAGCCGCCATCTCCTCAATGGAGGAAGAAGCCTCTTCGGCGGATGCGGCCTGCTCTGTCGCCCCTTGCGACATCTGGTCGCTGGAAGTGCTCATCGCCTGGGCCCCGGAAGAGACGTTCTCGACGGCATCGCGGACCTGGTTGATGACCTCGCGCAGTTTGATCACCATATTCGACAAAGCCTTGATCAGCTCATCCTCTTCAGAGCGTTCTTTGAGCTCAACGAGGAGATCTCCCTGGGCAACGAGAGCGGCCATGCGCGCCACCTCTCGATTGGCTTCGACCATCTCCTGCATCGCCTGCAGCAGTTGGCCGGTTTCATCGGCAGTGATCTGCGGGGTCTCCATGGTCGTATCCCCCACGGCCAGGCGCCGTGCCATGGTCACCCCGACGTTGAGGGGCTGCACAATTGAGCGGGTGATAATAAGACTGATGGCTATCCCGAGAATAATGGCGATCAGGCCGAGGGTCATCTGCATGACCTTAACCTGGGTCGAAGCCTGCTGGATGGCCTGGGTCGCCTGATTGATCTGTTCAACCTGGTCATTACGAAAAGCTTTGACCACTTCGGTCAACAGGGCGGCATCCTGATCGAATTCAGCGATAACCGCGTCACCGGCTTCTTTGCCTTCATTGGCATAAGCGAACATCATTCTCTGCCCGGTGGCATAAAGTTCGGCCATGGCAGCCGCCATCTGCTCCTGCTGCTCGACTTTAGCCGCATCGTTCTGCTGCAGATAAAGGGCCTTGAACTCTTCTGTCGACTGGAGAAATTCGTCGTGCTGGTTTCGCCCCTCCATCGCCTTGCCGATCAGATCATTGGTCAGCGCAGCATTATTCAACATCTCCATGACCTTGCTGACATTAAGCTCCATGCGATCGGCGCGCAAGGTCGCGGGCAGGTTCTGCTCGGTCACCGCGAGAATATTACGATCGACCGTCCGCAAGGCCAGAAATGTAATGAGGACGATGGCTAACATCATGACCAAAACCGCACCGAAACCGAGACTCATTCTCGCCCCGACCTTTAAATTACTGAATTTCACCAGTCTCATCTCCTTCCTCAATATGCCTGAGCCAAGAGCTCAATGGGGCACCCGATCGGATGCCCCATTAAAAACACGAAACAACTTACCACTTATAGGTTAAAGGATCGATCTTGGCTTGCATCATCAGACCCAAAGAGAAATTCAGACTTGATGCGGCAAAAGGCTTCATCACCGCGTTCGGTCCAAAGCTTGCGGAGCCATTAATCGCCGCGGCTTTGAGTTTTTCCGCCAAACCTGCCGGCACTGCGACGGAAGCGGTCAGCACGTTGTCAGGATTTTTCTTCTCCGAAACCTTCGGGATCGCATAAGCGGTGTAGCCGGGATATTTCGCCTGATTACCCTTCCACCAGCCATCCTTGACCACGGCGGCCTGGGCTTTGCCGGCAAGCACGGCATCGACAGCAGCCGCATGGCTGTTAACACCGACGGCAGCCTTACCAGCGGTAGCGGCTTTCGCCACCGATTCACCGGAAGTGGCGCCGAGCGCATAAGCAATTGCAGTTGGCGAGGTCGAGAGGATCGTCTGCGGGTCCTGACCGATTTTATGGATCATGATCCCGGCATACAGTTCATTGCCATCGACATTCTGCACCAGCGGCTTGCCAAGTTTGCGCGACATAATGATCGTCTGCACGAATGAGCCGACATAAACCAGATTCATCTCTCTGGATGCAAAGGCATCAAGGATTTCCGCATAATTGCTGGCGATGCGCGGCTTGACCTCAACTCCGGTCCCTTGACTCAAAGCAGTGGCAACGGCCTTGGCCTGATCCATACTCTTGCCCGGCGGGAACCAGCAGGTCACCACATCGGCAGCCATACCTGCACTGATCGACAGACACCAAAACAGCAGAACCAGTAAAGCAATTGAACGTTTCATCGTTTCATCTCCTTGTTGAACGTTGATGGAAGAGGGAGAGAAGAATCTCCCGGTCGAAAACAACTTCAATTTCATCGAAACGCAGCCCGGCAATTATCGATCGGACGACAAGAAACTAGAAACGCTCGAATTCTTCATCGAGAGGATCGTTTGCGCTCTTGCCGAGGTCAAGGCGATCGACGCCAGCTTTCGGGCCAGAATGGACGACATCGATCCTTTTGGCCCGAGGGCTGTGCGTCGTGACCCTCTGCCCGACGCCGGCGTTGACCTTGAAGAAGGCGATCAACGCCTGCAACTGCTCACTTTGCTCAGAAAGGTCTTTGGCGGTACCGGCCATCTCTTCAGTGGCTGAGGCATTCTGCTGGATGACCTTGTCGAGCTGCTGGATGGCAGAGCTGATCTGCCCGGCGCCGGTATCCTGCTCTTTGCTCGCCGCGGCAATCTCCTGCACAAGTTCAGCGGTGCGCTGAATATTCGGCCCGAGATTGCCGAGGATGATGCCGGCCTTTTCGGCAACGCCGACACTGCTCGCCGAGAGTTTATTGATCTCGCCGGCAGCGGTTTGGCTGCGTTCGGCGAGCTTGCGCACTTCGGCGGCAACCACCGCGAACCCCCGCCCGTGTTCGCCGGCCCGAGCCGCCTCAATGGCGGCATTGAGGGCCAACAGGTTGGTCTGGCGGGCAATCTCTTCGATGATAACGATCCTGCCGGCAATCTCTTTCATCGCCGCCATATTTTCCCGCGCCACCTGCCCGGCCTCCTGGGCATCCTTGGCAGCGCCGATGGCGATCTTCTCGGTCTGCAGGGCATTATCGGCATTTTGGCGGATATTGGCGGTCATCTCTTCGATGGAACTGGAGGCCTCCTCCGCCGAAGCAGCCTGCTCCGTCGCACCCTGACTCATCACCTGGGCCGCGTCCGAGAGGGCCAGACTACCGCTGCTGACGTTATCGGAGGCAAGCTTGACCTGACGGATGATATCGTTGAGGAACTCGGTCATCTGCTGTAAGGCCTTACCGAGCTGATCTTTCTCCGAAGAGAGTTCCACCTGGACGGTGAGATTCCCTGTGCTGATCTCCTCAGCGACATCCGCCTTCTTCTTCAGACTATCGGCCATCTGGTCGAGGGCCGCGGTCAGATTGCCAAGTTCATCACTGCGCTGCAGATTGAGGCGCGAAGAAAAATCGCCAGAAGCAATCTCCTCGGCGAATTGAACGCCCAGCAGGATCGGATTGACGATCGAGCGCGACAACATCAAGATAAAGGCAAAGAAGAGGGCATAGATCAGGGCACAGACCCCGAGCAACACCATGGTCTTGCTGCGGATCGTCGATGCCGCCTGCGTTTCCAGCTCTTCAATCTCCAGAGAGAGGATATCGACCATGCCACTCATCTGCTCGGCAAAGCGCTCATAGCGCATGCGCTGTACACCGTTGGTGACTTCGAGGGCGGCAGCAAAGTCGCCACTCTGTAGCAAGGGGGTGACTTCCGTCTGTATGGTTGACTGGAACTCCTGCCAGGTGTTCTTGGCATCCTCCAGGGCGACACGTTTCTCTTCATCAATATCGAGGGCCTGCGTCGCCTCAAAGCGGCCGTTCACCTCACCGTAGAGATGATCCAGACTGGTACGGAGCTGCTCGATCTTATCCTGATCCCGCTCCATGATCATGGTGAGAACTTCCCCCCGCACCTGGTTCTGGTCGGACTTGAGAAGGGCGATCTGTTCGAGTAAGCCTTTGTAATCGATAATATCCTGATAGATGGCCCCGCCCACCCGAACCTGATTGACAAGGACCAGGGAAAAGCCGACGGAACAGGCCAATCCCACCAGCATCCCCACCGCCAGAAGGAGCATCTTATTGCGCAGTTTCATCTTGTCCCCTTGCCTAATAATGATTCATTGTGGTTTCGCCCACGGCGGGCACTGATCGGCCCACCGTGGGCGAAGGTCATCCGATTATCAAAGTCGAACTATTTGCGCACCGGCACAAAGTTCTTGGTGACAATCTCCTGTCCCTCGCGGGAAAGCATGAAAGCGATGAACTCCTTGACTTCATCCTTGGGCAACCCGTTGGTGACCAGCAGCAAAGGGCGGGAGATCAGATAAGCGCCGGACTGGATGCTCTTATCGTCGGGGGCGATGTTGTTGAGTGAGATCGACTTGACCTTCGACTGGACAGCACGGTCGGTTGCGGCCAAAAGGCCGAGGCTGACGGTGCAAATTCCGTTGGGAGTTTTGGCGAGATCGACGATCTGATCACGGGGGAGATCGATCTCTTTAAATCCCGCACCGAAGGCGGCGCCGTCCATGGCGAGTTCCTGGAACATCTCGATGGTTGCCCGCTTGCTGCCCTGAATCTCGGTGTTGGGGGTGATCGGTGCATCTTTACCGCCAACGTCCTTCCAGTTTTTGATCTCGCCGGTGAAGATCCCCTTGAGTTGCGCCTTGCTCAGGTTGGTGACCGGATTATCGGCGTGGACAAAGACGGCAATCGCATCATAACCGATGGTGGTGCCGATTAACTTCTGTTTTTTCTCTTCGGGCTTGAGCGGACGCGACGCGCCGGCGAGGGTGACTTGACCATCGAGCAGTGCTTTGATCCCCTTGCCGGAACCGGGCTGATCGACCTTGCTGAAGTTGATGCCGGTTTTGGCTTTAAAGGCCGAGACCGCGCCGACTTGCAGGATTGAGGTGCCGATAGTGGAGGAGCCGCTGTAGCTGATATCGGCCGCGAAAGCCGTGGTGGTCAGAACAGAAAAGGCCATCGTGATCAGTAAAGCAACAAACTTCTTCATGCTCTTTCTCCTTTTATTTGATCGGTTAGTTTCAGGTGAGCAGGTCGCTACCCACTGGTTTATGCACATGATCATTCATGCGCACGCCATCGTTATCCCGTCAGGAATTTGCTGCGTCCTCGGTTTTCTGCATGACACAAAGTTCATCGCTGGAGAAGATCTTGTCGATATCGAGGATGATAATAAAACTCTCCCCCTGCTTCCCCATGCCGCGGATGAATTCGCTTCTGAGCTTCATCCCCAGGCGCGGCGGCGGCTCGATCTGATCGGCGGCAAGGTCAAAGACTTCGCGCACCGCATCAGTGAGGGCGCCGATGACGACTCGCTCGCCATCAAAATCGATTTCGAGGACGACGATACAGCTCTCTTTGTTTTGCTCCCGCTTCTCCATGCCGAATTTGCAGCGCAGGTCGATGACCGGCACAACACTGCCGCGCAGATTAATGACCCCGAGCATATAGTCGGGCATCTGCGGCACGCGGGTGATATTAATAGTATCGAGGATCTCCTTGACCTGCAGGACATTGACGGCAAAGACTTCGTCGCCGAGGGCAAAGGAGAGGAATTGTTGGCTGGCAGTTTCCGTCTGTACCATCATGGCCTCCTAAAAACGCTCAAATTCATCATCGAGGGCATCGCGCCCGTTCTGTCCGAGATCGAGGCGGCCGGGATTGTGCCCGGCCCCTTTCACCTGCCCGATGTGGGCGACCTTGACCTGCTTGACGGCATGGCGGGGTGCGGCGTTTCGCTCATTCCCGCCCTTGACCTTGAAGAAGGCAATCAGCGCCTGCAACTGTTCGCTTTGGCTGCTGAGTTCTTCAGCGGTGCTCGCCATCTCTTCGGTGGCTGAAGCATTCTGCTGAATGACCTTGTCGAGCTGCTGGATGGCAGCGCTGATCTGTTCGGCGCCGGTATCCTGCTCTTTGCTGGCCGCGGCAATCTCCTGCACCAGTTCGGCGGTGCGCTGGATATTCGGCCCGAGGTTGCCAAGGATGATGCCGGCCTTTTCGGCAACGCCGACACTGCTCGCCGAGAGTTTATTGATTTCACCGGCAGCGACCTGACTGCGCTCGGCGAGTTTACGCACTTCGGCGGCAACCACAGCGAAACCACGGCCATGTTCGCCGGCGCGGGCCGCTTCAATCGCGGCATTCAGGGCCAAGAGGTTGGTCTGGCGGGCAATCTCTTCGATGATGATGATCTTGCCGGCAATCTCTTTCATTGCCGCCATATTCTCACCCGCCACCTGGCCGGCCTCCTGGGCATCTTTGGCCGCGCCGATGGAAATCTTCTCGGTTTGCAGGGCATTATCGGCATTCTGGCGGATATTGGCGGTCATCTCTTCGATGGAACTGGAAGCTTCTTCTGCCGAAGCGGCCTGCTCCGTCGCCCCCTGACTCATCTCCTGGGCCGCCGCCGACAGGGCCTGGCTGCCGCTGCTGACATTATCCGAGGCCGCCATGATCTGACGGACCATATCATTCAAGAATTCGGCCATGGTCTTGAGAGCAAGCCCCAATTGGTCTTTATCCGAAGCCAGAGTAACATCGACGGTGAGATTCCCTTTGCTGATCTGGTCGGCAACATCGGCCTGTTTTTTCAAACTTTCGGCCATACGATCGAGAGCGGTCGCAAGCTGACCGATTTCATCCTTGCGTCCGGAGTTGAGACGGATACTGAAATCGCCGCGGGCAATCTCCTCGGCCAACTGCACCCCTTGATTCATCGGCACCGAGATACTGCGGGCAATGAGAAAACCGAAAGCCATCGAGGCAATAATGCCGATCAGGACGGCGAAGAGTGCGAAGCTCTTCAGTCGACGGGCCGAGACGGCTGCTCCTGCGGCGCGCTCATCCGCCAGTTTGTCGGCGAGTTCAAAGACGCTGTCCATCTGCTCCATGAGGTCATTAAAGGAGCTGCGGCTGGCACCGAAAGCGATTTCGCTCGCTTTATTCAGATGCTCGAGCGAATCTTTTTCGACGTCGTTAACGGCATTGACCATCAGTTGGCTGGAATTGGCCTGAGAAAGCTCACTGACCATTGCTTCATGCGCCTGTTTCCAGGCTGGAAAAATCTCCTTGGCCTTGTCCCAGATCCGTTGTTCCTCGGGCTCTTTTTCGACCTTGTCGAAGATCTCCCAACCCAACTCCAGATCAGCCCAGCGTTCTTTCAGCTTCCCCATCTCGCTGACCCGCTCCGCGTGGGAAAGGACCGGATTAACCATGGTCCGCTCCGCGGACTTGACCGCGTTCATCCCTTCCATGATCAGGCCGATCCCCTTGGTCGCCATCAGGTGAGTCTCGCTGACGTCGATCAGACTCTCCTGCGTATCGTTGATTCCGTACCAGCCGACAATTCCGACAATGGCACAGATCAACGCAACAATCCCGAACGCTCCGACCAACTTGGCAAAGATCTTCATCCCTCTCTCCTTTACTACTAATAGAATATTTACATATAATTCAAGCGTTCAGACCCAACGTCAGAACGTTCTGTAAGGCCCTTCTCAAACCAGCACCATCTTCACCACCCCGAGCAATTGCTCCGGCTTGAAGGGTTTGACGATCCAGCCCGATGCGCCGGCCGCCTTCCCTTCCTGCTTTTTGCTGTCATGCGATTCGGTGGTGAGCATGATGATCGGAATAAAGCGATTCGCCGGATCCTGACGCACCGCCCGGATCAAGCCGACGCCGTCGAGATTCGGCATATTCAGGTCGGTAATCAGCATATCGACCGACTCTTGGGAAAGGCGCTCCAGGGCATCGCGGCCATCGATTGCCTCCACCACTTCGTAACCGGCATCGCGTAAGGTCAATGCCACCATCTGCCGGATTGTCGCCGAATCATCGACGGTCATTATTCGTTTCATACTCTTTTCCTCTATTTAAAGTGCTGTTGTTTTATCTCCCCTCCCTTGACGGGAGGGGATTAAGGGGTGGGTGAAAGTGGCAACGAAGCACCTAAACAATCTCCCCCACCCCCTAGCCCCCTCCGCAAGGGGCGGGGGGACTAACTCCGATAATGCCGCAGAACCGCCTGCGGGATCTGTTCCAGAGCAAGAACCTGATCGACACCGCCGAGGCGGATCGCTTCTTTCGGCATGCCGAAGACGATGCAGCTCTCTTCATCCTGCGCCAAAGTCACGGCGCCGGCGTCCTTAAGTTCTTTCATCCCTTTGGCGCCATCATCCCCCATGCCGGTCATGATCACGGCGATGGCATTCTTGCCGGCATAACGGGCAGCGGAGCGGAAGAGGACATCGACGGAGGGACGGTGGCGGCTGACCAGGGGGCCGTCCTTGACTTCGACATAATAGCGGGCGCCGCTGCGCTTGAGCAGGAGATGCTTGTTGCCGGGGGCGATGAGGGCGCGGCCGGGGAGGACCGTATCGCCATCCGCCGCTTCCTTGACCGTCACCTGGCAGGTGGTGTTAAGCCGGGTGGCAAAGGCCTTGGTGAAGTTCTCCGGCATATGCTGGACGATCACTGTCCCCGGTGCATCGTGCGGCATCGCTTCGAGGTAGAAGCGCAGCGCTTCGGTGCCGCCGGTGGAAGCGCCGATAACGACGACCTTTTCGGTGGTCTTGATCTTCTCGGCGTGCTGTGCATTCCCTTTGGCCAGGATGACATCGGCATTTAATTTGGTTTCGACTTCATGGCGCACCATCGGCAGGGGGCGAACCCGCGCGGCCGCGGCCGCTTTGACCGCATCACAGATGATAACCTGCGCTTCTTGCAGAAACTGCGCAACGCCGAGCTTCGGCTTGTTAATAATTTCGACGGCGCCGTATTGCAGGGCTTTGAGGGTCGTTTCCGCCCCCTTTTCGGTGAGGCTCGAACAGATCACCACCGGAATCGGCTGTTGCTGCATCAACTTGCGCAAGAAGGTCAAGCCATCCATGCGCGGCATCTCGATATCGAGAGTGATAACGTCGGGACGCTGGTGATTGATCTTGTCGGCGGCGATATAAGGGTCGTTGGCAACACCGATGACCTCAATCTGAGGGTCGGATCCTAAAATCGCACTCAAGGTTTGCCGTACAACCGCCGAGTCGTCGACGATGAGCACCTTGATTTTCTTTTCAGCGATCGCCATAGCCCTGACCTGTCTTCGCTTCAGGAGCGAT
>JAXMLA010000234.1:0-10306 GCA_034370465.1 Desulfuromonadales bacterium | reverse complement strand
ATCGAACTGTTGCGTAACTATCTGGAAAATCTCGGACACGCTATGGTCAATGTCGGCCTGCGCCGCTCGACTCTGGTCGCAGATGAGCTGAAGGAAGCCAAGACGGGGAATGTCCTCGGTGAGATCACCCGCAGCCTCTTCTACGCCACCGACTTTGCCGATCAACTCGAAAACCGGATCATCCCGGCTCTCAAAGCCGGATTCTTCGTCCTCGCCGACCGTTATATCTACACGCTCATGGCGCGGGACATCGTCCGCGGCGCCGACCGTGAGTGGGTCCGTTCCCTTTACGGCATCGCCCTGATCCCCGACCTGGTGATCTATCTCAAGGTCAGCCCCTCCTTGCTGGTCGAAAGGAATCTGCACAAGAATTCGACCCTCGACTACTGGGAGTCGGGCCGGGATCTCGGCCTGTCGCGCGACAGCTTCGACAGTTTTATCCACTATCAGCGCCTGATTCAGAAGGAGTTCACTTCTTTTCAGGAGATCTATGGTTTTTCCACCGTCAATGGCAATCTCACCGTCAGATCGGTCGCGCGCGAGATCTGTCGCCGGGTTGCCGCGCTGCCAGGAGTCTAATCAAATGAAAAAGAGCAAGCAGAACTGTAGTGACGAATTGCGTCAAACCCTCTTTGAGGAACTCCGTACCTTACGCCAGACCGTGCGCGAAACCGGCGAAGGCTTTATTCTTCGTAAAGAAGGGGAGATCGAGGCGCTCCTCAATTATCTTCTGGAGATGCGTCCGTCGCAGGTGGAAAAATTCGGACGTTCATGGTTGCGCGAATCTCGCGAGCTCAGCATCAAACCGACCAAAGGCCGGATCAAGGACCTGCGCCGGCTCGATGCCCTCCTTGAAGATCTGCTCAGCAATGTCATCGAAGCTGATGTACCCGCAAAAAAGTCGCGCGTGACCCCCCCAAAGCGCCTTGTCCAGCGAAAAGTCAAGGAGACCGCCCCCAAGATCGACATACAATGATCGGGCTGAAGGCGTCAACTCAACTCTGGCTGGGGGCCTGGGGCTTACTACAGGATCGTAGCGACGAATTTTTCCGCCTTCTGACCCGTGACTGTCAACGCCTCGACCTGGAATCGATACATGACCTGCGCGTCTCCTCGCGACGACTTCGCGAAGGACTGTCCCTCTTTTCTCCCTGTTTTCCCAAACGACACCTCACCCCCTTGCGCTCCCGACTGAAGAAGTTAACCGACACTCTCGGCGCAATTCGGAATACGGACGAGGCCCTGCACTTCTTTGCTCAACTCACTTTGGAGTTAGACATCCCGGTGAATGTTGCCGCCGGACAATTAGTTTTTGCCCTGCAGGCGCAACGGAACGAGGAGCGGGCCGCACTGAAAAAGAACCTCAAGGCGCTCAATCCCGCCGAACTTTCGAGACTTTTTACAACCACCTGCCATAACCCGATAATTTTCAACAACAAAAACATCGACCCCCTCCAGCCCATTGCCGACTTTCTCAAGACCGCCATCACCAAGCGGGAAACGCCCCTGCGCGACCTTTACCCCCTGGCCTGCGATCCCGGGAACATCACTGCCCAGCACCAACTGCGCATCACTCTCAAGCGCTTTCGCTACCGGATGGAATACTGTTCTGCTCTGGCCACACCGGGTTATAACGATCTCTATACCCAGGTGAAAAGCTTCCATGATCTTCTCGGCCAGCTCCACGACCTCGACGTCTTTTCCGCCATGGTGGTGCAGACGGTCTCTTACCCGACGGCACAGCAGGCGATGCAGGACCTGATTGCCCAAAAGCGGAAGGTGCTCTTTGCAGAGTTCCTTCGCCAGGACGCCATTTGTCCGGTGATCTCCCTCGGCGAGAGACTGCGGAGGTTATTGTGAAGAGCAAACGGCTGGCGGCCATCGACATCGGCACCAATTCCATCCGCAGTATTGTCGTCGAAGCCGATGGCGGCGGATCCTTCCGCATCCTCGACGACGAAAAGGTGACGGTTCGTCTGGGCGAAGGGATGCACAGGACCGGGCGGATTTCCGCCGCGGCGATCGGGCGGGCCATCGAAGCGCTTTCCCGCCAGAAGAAGATCATCGATGCCTACCAGGTGCATGCGATCGAAGCGGTCGCGACAAGTGCTGTGCGTAAAGCCAGCAACGGTGAGGAATTCATTCAGGCGATCAAGGACCAGATCGGCTTGACGGTGACCACCATCAGCGGCGCAGTCGAGGCGGAACTGGCCGCCTTGAGTGCCTTCAACAATTTTGACCTCGAAGGGACCCGGCATCTCCTCGTCGATATCGGTGGCGGCAGCCTGGAGCTGATCACCACCGTCGGCCAGCATGTCGAGGAGACCTTCTCCCTCGACCTCGGTGCTCTCTACCTCACCGATTCTTTTTTGGCGCAAGATCCGATCAGCGTTGCTGCTATCAATCGCCTGCGCCGGCAGATCCGCAAAGAACTTCGCGCCGCCTTCGGCCAGGAGCGTGCAGTCATTAGCGCCCTGATCGGCTCGGGGGGAACAATCACGGCCATGGCCGCGATGATCACGGCGGCGCGCAAAGAGGCTTTCAGCTCAGTGCATGGGTGCGAAATCCTCCGCTCCGACGTCGTCCATCTTTTGGCAATGCTGCTGCGCCGGAATCTCAAAGAACGGCGCAATATCCCCGGCCTTAATCCCGACCGGGCCGACATCATCGTCGCAGGGGTGACGGTCATCGACGAACTGCTCGAATTTTTTCAGGTCAATTTACTCAAGGTCAATGAACAAGGGATCCGGGAGGGATTGATTCTGCGCGGACTGCGCAAGCACGGGATGATCCCGGCTGAAAAGGGACGGCGGACGTGGCGGGACTCAGCCATCGACTTCGCCACTTCGTGTCATTTCGATAAGAACCACGCGCTGCAAGTCGTCAAATTGGCGAAGTCAATCTTCAAGGTCGTGAGCCGGCCCTTCAAACTTGGCGAAGGCGATGAACGCCTCCTCGAAGCGGCGGCGATCCTCCATGATGTCGGTTACTTTATCAACTATTCAAGTCACCACAAACATTCCTATCACCTGATCTCGCATGCCGACCTCTTCGGTTTCACCCCTCGGGAACGGGAGCTGATTGCCAATATTGCCCGCTATCACCGTAAGTCGATACCGAAGAAGAAGCATGAAGCCTTCATGCGCCTGGCGCTGGTCGACCGGCAGCGCGTCGAGAAGCTCGCCGGGATTCTACGGCTGGCCGATGGTCTCGACCGCAGCCGTACCGGCGTGGTTGAGGTCGTCGATGCGATCCTCTCGCCGTCGCGACTCCTCCTCCACTTGCAGTGCAAAGATGATCCGGCCGTGGAACTTTATGGCGGTACGGCCAAGAGCGATCTCTTCTGCGCGGCTTTTCAGTTGCAACTTGTCCTTCAACCGGCAAAACCCTAACCACCACGGAGGTCACCATGGGAAACAAGGACAAAGACAAAAAAAAGGATGAAGAAAAGACCCTCTGTAAAATCAAGGACGATATTGAGCTGCTCAAGAAACTGGTCAAGGACGCCCGATATATCTGTAAAAAGTGCGGCCGGGCAGCCAAAGATGAAGAGAACCTCTGCAAAGGGACGAAGCTTTAACCGTCGTTTTTCTTTTTACCGAGCTGATACAGTGCAGTGGCGCTGTCGGCAAGGGATCATTTGTTAATCAATTGTCACAATGTTTTTCCGTATCGTCACCTCACTGACATTAAACATCTGCAACATATCTCCCGGGTAAATTATTCACACTTATCATGAAGGAGAATGAGAGATGCTGAAGTGTCAAAGGAAGAGTCGATCGATAATCGCATTGGTGATGATTGGACAATTGATGCTGTCCCTGGCCGGTTGTGGGTCAGATTCATCCGCTTCGCCGGCGCAGTCAACAGCAATAGCTGAGGCAGCAGCTAAAACGTCAGCACAAAACATCATCCTGATTATCGGCGACGGGATGCAGCTTGAGCATGAAAAAGCCGCCAACAGATATCTCTTTGGTAATGACAGCAGCGGCCTGGCCTTTTGGGACTTCCCCTATCAGGGACAGTCAACGACCTGGGATGTTACCACTTATAATAAATATGCCAGCACGGCCGCGGCCGCGCCCTGGAATGCGTTAACCTCGACGACTGATGACCTCAGTACTTTTAACAAGAGCCTGGGCTATGATCCCGCCCAAGGGGGAACCCTCCCTTCTCCTCTCGATAAAAGCGGTGTTGCGACCTATCTCAACCTGGCCGCAACCGACTCAGCATCCGCTGCCACCTCCCTGGCCACCGGCTACAAGACCGATGGCGGCAATATTGCCTGGAAGACCGCTGACCCGGAGAATGGGCGCCTCCTCACCATTGCCGAAATGTACCGTTACCAGAAGAACGGCGCCATCGGCGTGGTCTCGACTGTCCCCTTCACCCATGCTACCCCTGCCGCTTTTGTCAGCCACAACAAATCCCGCAACAACTACAAGGATATTGGTTACGAAATCATCAACGTCGTCAAGCCGGAGGTGGTGATCGGTGGTGGCCATCCCGACTACAGCACCAGCTACATGAATCGTCTTGACTACGATATTCTGAAAAATTCGAGCGAATATGTCCTGGCTGAACGGCAGTCCGGGGTTGACGGCAATGCCATCATGGCCGCTAAGGCGACTGAAGCTGCTGCCAACGGTAAAAAGCTCTTCGGTCTCTATGGCAACAGTGGCGGACAGTTCGATTATCCCGTGGCGACCAATACGCCAGGAGTTCCGAATGTGACCCGCGGTCATATCGAGAACCCGTCTCTGGCCGAAGCTTCCAAAGCCGCTCTCAAGGTCTTAAGCCAGAACACCAACGGTTTTTTCCTGATGGTTGAGCAGGGAGATATCGACTGGGCCAATCATGCCAACGACTTCAGCAGCATGGTGGGTGGTGTATATGACCTGAATGAAACCGTGAAAGCGATTGAAGCTTACATTGAGCAACCGGGTGATGCCATCGACTGGAATAATACCCTGGTGATCGTCACCTCGGACCATGGCAACAGCTATCTCCGCCTGAACAGTGCCAAACCCTTGCAAAAAGGGCAACTCCCCGTACAGCAGGCCAACAGCGTCGCCGTCGGATCCTACACCCCGGCATTTACCTATCCCAACAACGAAGTCAACTATGCCTCCCCCAATCACACCAATGAGCTGACCCGTGTCTATGCCAAAGGCGCAGGGACAGACCTCCTCGGCTCCTTTGAGGGGTCCTGGTATACAGGGACAAAGATCATCGATAATACCCAGATCTTCAAGGCCATGGCGAGTCTCCTGGGCTTGACAGATCAGAACAAACCCGGCTCGATGGCTTCGATGGTGGGACGTTATGTCACCCGCACCTACGGAACTTCCGCGGCGGAAATCGTCGCATTTCACCCTTCATCCAAGACGATCTATGCCATTAACGGTGCGGATAATCGCCTCGAAATCCTGGATGCTTCGACACTGACGACGACCGCGATTTCGAGTCCCTTAACCACCAGTAATCTGATTGGTACACAGATGAGCTTCCCGGCCTCCATCAGCGTGAAAGTTGCGGGTGTCGATACTGACGTGAATATTGCTGGTGGTCCGAATAGTGTTGCCGTCCATGACGACCTGATGGCCATTGCCCTTGGCAATTCGGTGAAGACTGATCCGGGTGTCGTCATCTTCTACAACATTGCCGGTTCTAACGCCCGTAGCCCGCTCTTTATCAAGGCAGTTCAGGTCGGCAGTCTTCCAGACATGGTGACCTTTACCCCGGACGGGATGAAGGTCGTCGTCGCCAATGAAGGGGAACCGAGTGACGATTATCTGATTGATCCGGAAGGTTCGATCTCCATCATCGATATCACGGCCGGACTCCCGACCGACACCGCTACCATTGCCGATTTCCATGCCTACGATACGCAAAAAGCCAGCCTGGCTGCCGCCGGGGTCAAGTTCGCCAACCCCGGCGCATCGAGTGTTTCACAGGATCTTGAACCGGAATATGTCGCGATCTCTGCCGACAGCCAAACCGCTTATGTGACCCTGCAAGAGAATAACGCCATTGCCGTCATCGACCTTGTCACCAAGTCGGTCACAAACATCCACCCCCTCGGCTTCAAGGACTACAGTCTGACCAAAAACGCTCTTGACGTCACGGACAAGGATAAAGTCAGCAACTTCATCACCGTGCCAGGACTATTCGGCATGTACCAACCCGACACCATTGCCACCTATAGCGCGACTGGAACCACCTATCTGGTCACGGCCAACGAAGGCGATGCCCGGGCCTACAGCGGTTACAGCGAAGAGGTTCGGGTCAAGGATCTCTATGCCAATCTCGATAGCGCTTTACTGACGGCGTATAACGCAGCCGGTGGAGATAACGGTCTGGGCCGTTTGCGCGTCACCAGCGCTCTTGGGCTCAACAGCACCAGCGGACTTTATGAAAAACTTTATGCCTACGGCGGGCGCTCCTTCAGTATCTGGGATACCAACGGTGCGCTGATCTTCGACTCGGCTTCTCTCCTTGAAAGAATGTCGGCGGCGATCTTTGGAACTAAATTCAACACCACTTCTACAGAGAACACCGGCGATAGCCGCTCCGATGATAAAGGCCCGGAACCCGAAGCCCTGGCCATCGGCCAGATCGGAACTCAGACCTACGCCTTTATCGGACTGGAACGGATGGGCGGTTTCTACATCATTGATATCACCAACCCCCAAGCACCGCAATTCGTTGAACATGTGATCAACCGAGACCTCTCTGTCACCTTTAGCATCGATGATAGCGGTGCTGCTGCTCATACCGGCGACTATGCCAAGGCCGGGGATTTGGCGCCGGAAGGGATGACCTTCGTCCCGGCCGCGAAAAGCCCCACCGGGGAAGCGCTCTTGATCATCGGTAATGAAACGAGTGGTACCGTCAGTGTTTATCAATTGAATGACCGGCAATAAAGACCTGCCGCCGCCCTGACGCTTCATAATGGGCGACACATCTTCAGAGAAGTGACATTTCCCTCCTGATTGCGATGGCGCGCCGACCGGTTTGAACGGTCGGCGCGTCTTTTTTTGTGGCATTTTGCTCGCAGATCTCTGAAATATATCTGCTATCATCAATGAGATCGTAATGAAGGAGGTGCCCTCATGTTTGAATCCGCAGAACTTGGCCATAAAATTGACAAAGACCGCTATAAACAGGAGGTCCCGGAACTCCGCGAGGCCCTCCTCAATGCCCAGATCGACCTCCTCTCGGCAGATTTTTCGGTGATTATCCTCATCGCCGGTGTCGATGGCGGCGGCAAGGGGGAGACCGTCAATATTCTCAATGAGTGGATGGACCCCCGTCATATTGAAACCAACGCCCTCGATACGCCGACCGACGAAGAGTCGGAACGGCCGGAGATGTGGCGTTTCTGGCGGGCACTGCCGCCGAAGGGGAAGATAGGTATCTTTTTCGGTTCCTGGTACTCGGAGCCGATGGTGAATCATGTGACCGGCCAGACCAAGAATGCCGAACTCGATCAGGCGATGGAACGGATTATCCGTTTTGAAAAGATGCTGACCGACGAGGGTGCCCTGATTCTCAAGTTCTGGCTCCATCTCTCTGAGGATGCCCAGCACCAGCGACTGAAGAGTCTGGAGAAAGATCCACAAACCAGTTGGCGGGTGACTCGCCAGGACTGGAAAAACTACAAACTCTACGACATCTTTCGCAAGGTCTCCGAGCATGCTCTGCGTCAGACCAGTACCAGCGAGGCGCCCTGGACGATTGTCGAAGGGACGGATCCCTTCTATCGCTATCTGACCGTTGGCAAAGGAGTCCTGCAGGGAATCCGGCAACGCCTTGATGCCCCCAGAGAGAAGGTCCAAACTGTTGTCCCGCCGTTGATCCCCGCCATCGACAATCTTCTCCTTATCCGCTCTCTTGACCTCACCGCAAGTCTGCCTAAGAAAAAGTATGAAAGTGAACTGAACAAATATCAGCGCAAGCTGGCCCTCCTCACCCGCCATGAGAACTTTCAAAATCTTTCGGTGATTGCCGTCTTCGAAGGGAATGATGCCGCCGGCAAGGGCGGAAGTGTCCGCCGCGTGACCGCGGCCCTGGATGCCCGCCAGTACCGGGTTATTCCGATCGCGGCGCCGACAGAAGAAGAGCGGGCCCAGCCTTATCTCTGGCGTTTCTGGCGACACCTCCCCGGCAAGGGGAAGTTTGCCATCTTCGATCGCTCCTGGTACGGACGGGTGCTGGTCGAACGGATCGAGGGCTATTGCTCGGCGTCGGACTGGATGCGCGCTTACAGTGAGATCAATGAATTTGAAGAGCAGCTGATTCGCAACAAATCCGTCATCGTCAAGTACTGGCTGACGATCAGCAAAGAAGAACAGTTGCGCCGTTTTACCGAACGGGAAGAGACCGGTTTCAAGCGCTTCAAGATTACCGAGGACGATTGGCGCAACCGGGAGAAGTGGGAAGAGTACGAGCTTGCGGTCTGTGACATGATTGACCGGACCAGTACCGAGATTGCCCCCTGGACTCTGGTGGAGGCGAACGATAAATACTACGCCCGGATCAAGATCCTGAAAACTCTGTGCAAGGCGATTGAGCGGGCGCTTTTGTAACCAGTTCTCGATCTAAGACTATTTGTAACTACTCATAATTCAGAATACAGGAGCCAGAATTCTCAAGAAAAGTATTATGCACCTGAATTTGTAGTAAAAATTTTTGCTGTATAGTCCGGATTATTCTGGCTCCTGAATTCTGGCTCCTGACTCCTGAGTAGTGCAACTATTTCTCCCGGATGCTCCAGAGCTCTTGTGTCGAGCGGGACTGGCTGCCCTGAAGAACCCGCGCCAGGAAGCGGTTGCAGGCGTCATAATCGCCGCTGCTGCAATGGGTGCTATCACGCCGCCAGCTGACCTTGACCCCGGCGAGAGTTGCCTGGCATTTATCGCCGTCCCCGGCAAGAAAGGGGCAGCGTTCTTCCAAAGGATTGACTGCTGCTATCGCTGTTTGTTGGTAAGAGGACATGGGTTGTCTCCTTTCTTTTCATGTAGATATGCGGTGGCATCTGAACCCTGCCAACAGTTACCGGTTAAAACCGGAGAGTCGACAGGGGATTTCGGGAAGACAGGCCGCCCTAACCATCGGAATTTTCGGCAGTGGAAAAATCTGGTTGATCATCGGGGCGGCGGCCGGCTTTCCCAGCAGATAGCCCTGGCCGAAATCGACCCCAATGGCGGCGAGATAGTACAGCTCCTCCGGTCTTTCGACCCCCTCGGCGATGACCTGAACCCCGATCTTCTTGCAGAAGCAGAGGATTGCCTCGACCAACGCCTGCTTGATCGGAGATTTGTCTATCTCCGTGACCAGGAAGCGGGCGAGCTTGACATAGTCGGGGATAACCTGCGCCAGCATCTTGAGACCGGCGTACCCTTCCCCGAGGTCGTCGATGGCAATTTTGTACCCCTGCGAACGGTAATGCTCCACGCCCCTTTCGAAGAGGGCATAGTCGTTGATCAAGGTCTTTTCGGTCAGTTCAAAGACCACCCGTGTCCGATCAATCCCGAGTTGCGCAAGAAGATGAGCCGTATAACCGCGGCGATGTTCTTCGGTATGGAGCAGGCCGGGGCAGACGTTGAGAAAGATCATCCCCGTCAGCCCGATTTGACTGGCGTGGGTCAAGGCTTTGTCGCGGCAGAGGGTTTCAATCCTGACGGTCAACCCATGCTTGCGCGCCTTGTCGAAAAGCACTTCCGGTTTGGTGATGGTGCCGGGGTGGGTCAGGCGACTCAACGACTCATAACCATGCATGGTGCCGTCGCGCAGGGAAACGATCGGCTGAAAGACCGGCTCTATTTGCCGTTTTGCAATGATCTGTTCGATCTCCAGTCGTTCGCTGTGGTGCATCAGGAGATCGGCCTGTAGCTCCCGCGGCAAGACCCGCAAGCCGGGATAAGGTAACCGGTCAGCACAGACCGCTGGCCCGCCTAGAAACTGAAACATGGTTGACACCGCCCCGCGTCTATAGCGCTGTTAACGACCTGACCATGGGTGTCGGGCAGGCTCAGGGGATGATGACAGTCGCGACAGAAGATCCCGCTCTGCAACTTCTCCCAGAGGACAAAGTTTTCCGTGTCACAACAACCACAACTCCACAAATAATAATCATCAACTGTCTTGCTCTTCATCGACATCCTCCTCTGCTTTTTTTCTGTCAGGATAATCGAGGATTATGACAATCAGATGGCGAAGAGTTAACATCTCTGTGTAATTGCCGGAAAAATAGATAAACTTTTTTTCAGCGGCACCTGATTAATTCACGAAAAAGTCGTGG
>JAXMLA010000233.1:0-1578 GCA_034370465.1 Desulfuromonadales bacterium | reverse complement strand
CGCACTGGAGGCGCGCCGCCGGAGTGGTGCCCTCAAGGATGCTGCCGCGGTTAAAGAGGTGATCCGTGAAACCATCCGTGCCCGTTTGCAGCAGGTGAAGGAGGATTTGCAGGTCCGTGCGACCGATGGGCCGCATGTGATAATGGTTGTCGGCGTCAACGGCGTCGGCAAGACGACGACGATCGGCAAGCTCTCGCACCGTTATCTGCAAGCCGGGCGTAAAGTCACCCTTGGTGCCGGCGATACCTTTCGCGCCGCTGCAGCCGAGCAGTTGGCGATCTGGGGCGAACGGGCCGGTGTCGACGTGATTCGTCATGCTGAAGGGGCGGATCCTGCGGCTGTCGCCTTCGATGCGGCGCGCGCTGCGATCGCCAGGAAGCAGGACATTCTCATCTTCGATACCGCCGGACGTTTGCATACCAAGGTTCATCTCATGGAAGAGCTCAAGAAGATCCGGCGGATTCTCGCGCGCGAGATCGCCGGGGCGCCGCACGAAACTCTGCTCATCCTTGATGCAGCGACTGGACAGAACGCGCTGAATCAGGCCCGCCTCTTTCGCGATGCCGTCGATGTCGACGGGGTGGTTTTGACCAAGCTCGACGGGACCGCTCGTGGCGGTATTGTCATTGCGATCAGTAGCGAACTCGGTTTGCCGGTGCGTTATATCGGTGTTGGCGAAGGGTTGGAAGATCTCCGTCCCTTTGTGGTCGATGAGTTTGTCGAAGCGATCTTTGCGGCGGAGTGATTACTTACTTGACTCCAGGGGCGCCTTTTGCGTAATCTTTGTGGTCTATGTGGGAGAAGAGATATGTTCGGCGCAACAATTCAACGCTTGGAATCCCGATTTGAAGAACTTGCCGCTGCCTATAATAAGCTGAAAGCCGCAAATAGCTCTCTGGTTGCTGAGCGGGACAGTTTGCTCCAGGAGCGACAGTTTATGCGTGATGAGCTCGATCGAATCCTGACACGTTTTTCTAATATTAATGAAGAATTATCGTGAAAGAATCGATTCCCGTCACAATTTTTGGACAAAGCTTTATTTTACGGACGGATTCATCGGCCGATGAAGTGCATCGGGTTGCTGATTTTGTCAACCAGGCCATTGATGAGGTTGTTACCACCAATCGCGTTGCCGATTCTCTCAATGTGGCACTTCTCGCCCTTCTTAATGTTGCGCAGGCTTATTTGCAATTACAGTCCGCCCGCAACCGGGATGAGCAGGATTTAGTCGGGCGAATGGACCGTTTGACGCAGCGCATTGAAGATGTATTAGAACATGCTTCACAGATAAAGTAGTTATGAGTCTCTGCAAGGGGATTTTTTAGATAGATCGGCATAGGAACCAGCGCACTTACGCGCATGTATGATCAGGTAATGCAATATATATCCTCAGGACAACGCAGGCAGTGTCGAATTTGCGCAGCAGGTCGATACATGGGCAACATCTTTGGGAAGTCGATCGTGTATGCGATCGCGCATCATAAATTTGCTGTCTTGACTGTGGACATTGATACGCCGGCGATATATTCAGTCCGGTAATATTGCCTGATCTCGTCCCTCCCGCCCATCTATACCCCC
>JAXMLA010000232.1:0-1682 GCA_034370465.1 Desulfuromonadales bacterium | reverse complement strand
TGGGACTTCGATCTCGAGATAGTTGTAAAAATACGGGTTGAGCAGGACGCAGGGCAGGCCAAGGCCTGCGGGCAGGATGTACGTCATACGATAGGCCCAGTAGCCGCCCAGGGATATGCCGACGATGAGAGCTTCGGGGTGAGGGGAGATGTATTCCTTCAAATAGGCTTCGATTTCTTCATGAGTGTGCTCCATGGGTTTGTAATCTGGGATGAGTACGTTGTATTCGTTGGAGAAATGTTCCCTGATCGCCTTGCCGCTGCCCGAGCCTTCTGGAGTTGACTGTTTGCCGTGAAGGAAAATGATTGTCTTTTTCATGATGTCTCCCAGAGCATGGCCGTGAAGGCCAGGCACGAGGACGTGGACGCATGGTCGTTGTGGGTCATCATGGCCGAGAGGGCTGTGTCGATCCAGATGTCCGTGCCGCCGTGGCGCAGGTGCGGGATGAGCATTGGCGCGATGCGCATGAGTGCGCCGTTGCCGGCGGAATGCGGTCCGCTTTCATGCCAGGGTCGACCGGATTTGAACGCGCCAAGAAAACCCTTCACGGTTCGGCCGATGCCGTAAATCCTGCCGCTTTCCGCGAATTTTCGAGCCAGATGCTCCGGTATGAACTCGCCCTTGTCATCAATCAGCTGCTCCAGAGTCCAGAATGTGAACTGGGTGTCATCGCTGGGATACCCCTTGGCGTTGTCGCTCTGGTCGCAGATCAGATAGTCGCGGATTTCGCCATGGAGTTGATGCCTGACCAGGGGGAGCCTTGATTCAGAGGTGTTCCCGAGGGAATCGCCGATGGCAGCGCCCAGGAGCATGCCTTCGACGCGGTCGAAGTCGAAATCCGGGTCTTTGGGGGCAAGCTCATGGTCGAAGATAGCGCCGCGCTCCAGCCGTATGGCCTTGGTCTCAAACAGTTGGCGGAGCATGGTGGCGTTGAGCTGCCGACTTTCGTTCATTCGTGATCTCCGGGACTTTCGGTTGCTGGATTCCTGGGTAGCGCAGGTATGGGCTGGATGGCTACAGCGCATAGCCGGGTGGTCAATCTGATCAGGGCTGTCTGGCGAAATCTCGCCTGATTCAGCCCAACACGCATGGGCATCCATGGAGATGGCGTGGAGGATCTCTTCATAGCAGGCCGCCCCAAAACGGTGATCTGCTGCGTCAGCGAAATAATCCAGACCACTTATGTATGCTCGAATACACCGCGCGCCCTGGATTTTTTCACTTCCTTGCATCTCACAATTTATGAACGGTCTACGAATTTTGAATTTTTCAACAGACGGATAGGGGATGTGGTGCTGTGCGCTTTCGTTCATCGTGTTCCTCGCTGGTTGCGACGAAGTTTTGGATGTGGTCGATGCATTCCTTGTGCAGTTTGTCGCGTGGCACGGCAATCATGGTGGTCTGGATGGTCCCGCGATGCTGGGACGATGGACGAACTGATGGAGGTCGCCGAAGTTAATCGGGTGTCCAGGGTTATGCGCCCGTACCTGGAGGTTATCGTATGACTGGCGGAGGGCACATAAATCGTGGACATTCCGTTATTCAGCGTCTTTTGAACAGGGCCCGGGAGAGTGGCGATGACTTCAACCTTCTTCTGACCCGCTGCTGTCATCGAGGTCTTGGAGGAGCACTGCGGGGCCTACGGCCAGGGTGTCGAAAACGTCTCCACCCATGGTGCGCGG
>JAXMLA010000231.1:0-3138 GCA_034370465.1 Desulfuromonadales bacterium | reverse complement strand
CCGAGACCGGTGCCGCCGTATTTGCGGGTGGTTGAGGTGTCGGCCTGGGTGAAGGCGGTGAAGAGTTTCGCCTGCTCCTCCGTTGACATGCCGATGCCGGTATCCTGAACGGAGAAACAGAGTTCGACGCCGCTTTCGCTTTGTGCTGCCGGCTCGACTTTGACAATAATTTCCCCGGCGTTGGTGAATTTAATCGCATTATTGGTGAGATTGAGCAGCACCTGGCCGAGGCGGATCGGATCGCCGATGAAGTTGCCGGGAAGATCATCGGCGGTGATGATGCGGAGCTTGACCGGCTTGTCATGCAGGGACGCGGCAACGACATCCGTCAAAAGGTCAAGGACGGTGTCGAGGCGGAAAGGGACCGATTCCATCGCCAGTCTTCCCGCCTCAATCTTGGAAAAGTCGAGGATGTCATTGATGATGCGCAGCAGGGAGTTGGTGGCACTCTGCGCCTTGTCGAGATAATTCTTCTGTTTCGCGGTGAGCGGTGTCTGCTGCAGCAGGTAAAGCATCCCCATGGCAGCATTCATCGGCGTGCGGATTTCGTGACTCATGTTGGCGAGAAATTCGCTCTTGGCCTTGGTGGCGGCCTCGGCAACGGCCTTGGCCTGTTGCAGTTCAAGATTATGCCGGATGCCCTCCTCCTGTGCTTGCTGCTTCTCGAGGGCGCGCCGGATATTGTTAGTGAGCTGGTCAATTTCGCAGGGCTTGACCAGGTAGGAGAAGGCCCCCTGGTTAGACGCCGCAACGGCGGAATCGATGGTCGCCTGTCCGGTCATGACGATGACTTCGCTCAGCGGCGAATTCGCCTTGATTCTGGCCAGGACCTCCATCCCCGGCATACCCGGCAGCCCGAGGTCGAGCAGGACCAGATGGACGCGGTGCTCCAAAAGGAGGGCCAGCCCCTGCTCTCCATCTTCCGCCGTCAGGGTTTCGTAGCCCTTGATGCGGAGGATGTCGGCAAGGGTCTTGCGCAGATTCGGTTCATCATCGATGATCAGGATGGACGATCTCTCTGTCATGCCACCTCTCTCTGAAACGGTTCGCCCAAAAGCGCATTGCGTTTTCGCTGGCTGATATCATCGATGATCCCGATCAAGGTCTCGACTGCAAAGGGCTTGTAAAGACAGGTGTAGGCGCCGATCTGCATCGCCTGGGCGATAGAGGCTGACATCTTCTCCCCTTCGCTGGTGAGCAGCACCACCGGTTTGCCGGGATAGCGGCCACGAACCTCCTTAAGAACATTTAGCCCGTCGACCGTGCCGAGCTTGAGATCGAGGATGACGACCAGCTGATACTCCTGCTCCATGTGGCCGAGTACCTTCGCCGGATCCTCCGCGGTCTTCACCCGGTAGCCGTTCGACTGGAGGACCTCCTTGAGCGTCTGAGAGAACGCCAAATCGTTATCGACGATGAGAACACTACTCTCTTTCCTGAGGAGCGAAAGAAAAGAGAGGACCTGCTGAAAGTCGATCGGCTTGGTGAGGACCGCCGCCGCCCCGAGCAGCTTGGCCTCGGCCACCTGTCCGTCGCTGGCGTTGGCGCTCATCAGCACCACCGGCGGGTCAGGAGCGACCTCCTTGATCCTTTTCAGGGCCGCCACCCCGTCGATGCCGGGCATTCGGATGTCCATCAGCACACAGTCGAACTCTTGCTGCTGTACCATCTTGACCGCCTCTTCGCCGCAGTAGGCGGGGAGAGGCTCATACCCCTTGACCTGGAGGATGTCACAGATCGTCCTGACCATGCGCCGGTCATCGTCCACTACCAGAATCTTCAATTTTCCGTCCATGTTTCTCCCCTCTCGATCGGCAGCAGCACCGTAAAGGTCGTTCCCTTTGCCGGTTCGCTCTCGACTTCGATCCTCCCGTTGTTAGCTTCCACCAGATTTTTACAGACCACCAGCCCGAGCCCGATCCCTTTGGCCTTGGTGGTGAAGAGCGGCTGGAAGAGTTTCTTCATATTCTCCGCGGTGATCCCTTCGCCGCTGTCGGTGACGGCGATGGCGATGAAATCCTGTAGGGGCGGCTCCCCGTGGCCGCCCGCCTCTGGGCACCCACAGGGGGGTGCCCCTACCAAGCGCGCCGCGACCCGCAAGGTGCCGCCATTCGGCATCGCCTGCACCGCATTGGTGATAAAATTGGTCAGCACCTGCCCGATCTGCAGCGGGTCGACCTTGAGCCGCGGCAGGGTGTCCGGGACGTTTGTCTGGAGAGCGACGTTCTCCGGGATCGCGCAGCGGCTCAGGCTCTCTTCGGTCAACTGCCGGGTCGTTATTGTCGTTGTCCGCGGCGGCCGGGTCCGGGCAAAATCGAGGAGATCGGTAATGATATACAGGGAATTGTCGATCTCCTTCTTGATGATATCCAGATATTCCCGCACGGTTTCATCGGCGTCGGTCAGCACCATCTTCAGGTAGTAGACGGCATTGCTCATCACCCCGAGAGGATTGCGCAGCTCATGTCCGACGCTCCCGGAGAGCTGGCCGAGGACAGCGAGCTTCTCGCCGCGCACCAGCTCTTCCTGGATCTCAAAGAGTTGCCGCGTCCTTTCCTCGACCTTCGACTCCAGTTCGCGGTTCCACTTCTGCAACTCATCTTCGGTCCATCGCAGCGCTTCTTCCGCCTCTTTGCGCTCGGTGATGTCCTGCAGGGTTTCGATCGCCGCGATGATCTTCCCCTGGCTATCGTAGACCGGGGTGGCATCAAAGAAGATGAAGCGATCCTTGCCGTTGAGTGCAGGATACCACCCTTCTCCCTGAACACCAGCGGCGGTGAGAGGGGAGTGGCTGACTTTGTCATAGAGAGATGCCAGTTCGTCGAGGTTGCCGTCGATGACGATATCGGCGAGAACCGGGCGCTTTTCGGGATAGAAGGGGCGCCACGGCTGGTCGCTGCCGATCATTTCCCCGGCCTTCACCCCGGTCAACTCCTCGCAGGCCCGGTTCCAGATGATGATCCGGTGGCGGTTGTCGAGAACAAAAGTCGGGACGGCGGTATTCTGTACCAGACTCTCGGCAAAAGCCTGCTGTTCCTCTTTCATCTTTTGAAACTTTTTCGTGACCCTCCCGAGGAGGGTCATCATCGTCGCAAAGAGCGCTACCAGACCGATCAGGAGCAAGGTCAGCTCGGTGCG
>JAXMLA010000230.1:0-14134 GCA_034370465.1 Desulfuromonadales bacterium | reverse complement strand
CGGACGATAACCAGTTGCAATATGCCCTTGATATTCTCAAGGCCGGGTCTATTTTACAGCCGGCAGACAAGAGACAAGGCTGAGCATGGCGGAAGTACAGAATAAAAAGAAGGGCCCGGTTAAGGGGAAGGGTGTCAAGAAAGGATCGCCAAAAAAGCGGTCCTTCTTTTTCAAGCCGGCGACGATCATCCTGACGGTCTTGACGACCCTCTTACTGGTCCTCGGTCTCCTCTATTTTGCCCGTATTCAGCAGTGGTTTGCAGCACCGACTACCAAGGAGGTGGAGCGCAAAGCGCCCATGGCCGGAACAGCGGTTAAAGATAAAAAGAAACTGGCAAAACCAAAGGCTTCATTGCCCGTCGAGGAGTATCACGACATCCCCCGTACGCCGCGCCAGGGAGACGATCCCCTCCGTTCTGAAAAAGGTCCGCTGATTGCCATTATCGTTGATGACCTCGGTGCTGATCTGGCCATGATGCAGAACTTTTTGGGACTGCAGCTCAATATCACCGCAGCCATCCTGCCGAATGTTCCCCACGCTCGTGCCGTCGCCGAATTAGCGCATGCGGACGGGCGTGAAGTCCTTCTGCATATACCGATGGAACCGCAAAACTACCCGGCCATAGATCCCGGAGAGAATGCTTTGCTGGTCACGCTGTCCCCAGCGGAGGTGCAGCAGCGCTTGCGCAGTTATTTGCAAACCGTCCCCTGGGTTGCCGGGGCCAATAATCACATGGGGTCGCGTTTTACCGAGAGTCGGGAAGGGATGAGAGGGGTTTTGCAAATCCTGAAAGAAAATGGATTGTTCTTTATCGACAGTCGCACCTCAGCCGATTCGGTCGCCATGGTCGAAGCCAAAAAAATCGGGATTGCTCACGCCGGGCGCGATGTCTTTCTGGATAATGACATCAACGAAGAAGATATCCGCCGGCAGATTCGCAAACTGGTTAAAATCGCACTAGCGGAGGGGAGTGCCATCGGTATTTGCCACCCTCACCTCGAAACTGTTGCCGCCCTTAAACAGGAAGCACCGTCCTTTGCTGCGGCCGGAGTGACGTTAGTCGCCGCATCGGCTTTAGTCCATTAGCAAGGCGGTCAAAGGGCCAGGGGATCAGCGTCACCGGCGATTTGGCCGAGGCGTCTGACCGGTTCATTGCGATAGTCTTGTAAAACCTGTCGGGCCAGTTGTGTGAATTGATTGTGCACGTCGGAATTCTGTCCGTAGCTGATAATCGGATAGACTTTGCCATCAGGATTGGTCTGCAGCGAGTCGACCTTGGGGCTGCGGGTGATGCAGCCATCCATGCAGCGATAACCCCGGTTAATGGCATATGCGCGCAACAGTTGGCGCATGTCCCGGAATGGACCCTCAAAGCGGATGCGGGCATCGATCAGGCAGGGGAGGAGGCGCACAGCCCGGCGCGACAGTTTGGCGCGATCGAAAAATTCGTAAAGGTATTTGCAGTTTTCCAGAGAAGGAAGGTCCTTGACCGGAACGATAACGCGGTCAGAGGTAAAGAGGGCATTGAGGGTAAAGGCATCAAGATCGGGACGGGTGTCGATGATGACAATGCCACTGAGCTGGGATGCCGCCAGGAGGCGGGCAAAGGAGGCGGCGTCAGTCAGTGCTTCCCGTACTTCAGGTAAGCGGCGCGAAGAAGGGACAAACTGGACGCCGAACTGGCCAAGCTCGGTTAGCTCCTGAGCCGGATCCCCGGTGAAAAGTTGAAAAATATCCTTTTTATTGGCGGACTCTTTACTGATCCGGAAGAGCCGGTCAACGGTAAAGTGGTTGTCAAAGCTGAAGATGGTGACGGGCAGATCTTCGCACAGGGCTTTCAAGTAGATGGCCAGATTAGTGGCGACGGTCGTTTTGCCGACGCCGCCTTTTTCGCTGGAAAGTGTAATAATATAAGGGCGCATCATGTTCTCCTCGGGTGGATGGTTTTTATAGTGCAAATACGCAGAAATGTCAAAAATTCACGATCACAACGAGGGCAGGGATGAGTGCGGTTGATGCTATCCCGGTGTCGCGTCTGGTCGCTCTTCTGCGTGATGTTGTCGAAGAAAATTTCCTGTCGGTGTGGGTCGAAGGAGAGATCTCCAATTTCTCGATTCCGGCATCAGGACATTATTATTTCACCTTGAAAGAGAGCGATGCCCAGTTGCGTACGGTCATGTTTCGTGCGCATAACCGCTTGCTCCGTTTTGTTCCGGAAAATGGCCTGAAGGTCGTGTGCCAAGGTCGGGTCTCTGTCTATCCGCAACGGGGAGAATTACAATTTATCGCTGAAGGGATGGAACCGTGCGGTGTCGGCGGTCTGCAGCTCGCCTTTGAACAGCTGAAGGAGCGCCTGGCCGCAGAAGGTCTCTTTTCCAGCGAAGTCAAGCGCCCGCTGCCGTCTCATCCCGAGACGATCGGTATCGTTACTTCAGCGACCGGGGCGGCGTTGCAGGATATTCTGCAGATTCTGCGCCGGCGCGGCGCCGGGGTTCGTATCCTTCTGGTCCCGGTCCGGGTGCAAGGGGAGGGGGCGGCGGCGGAGATTGCTCAGGCGATCTTCGATCTTAACCGTCACGGTCAGGCCGATGTTTTGATTGTCGGCCGGGGCGGCGGAAGTCTTGAAGATCTCTGGGCGTTTAATGAAGAGATCGTTGCTCGTGCCATCCGCGCTTCGCTGATTCCGGTGATCTCTGCCGTTGGCCACGAAACCGATACGACGATCGCCGATTTTGTCGCGGATCTTCGTGCCCCGACCCCGAGCGCAGCAGCAGAACTTGTCGCCCGGGGACGCCTGGAGCGGGAGGTTCACCTCGATCATCTCTGCACCCGCCTGGCCGCCCGCATCGATTCCCGCTTGCGTTTTGCCCGGGAGATCGTCGATGGTTTGGCGCGTCGCTTACGTTCTCCCCTGGCTGCGGTGGCGCAACAGCGGCTGCTTCTCGATCAACTGGAAAATCGCCTCGACAGCGGCATTATTCGCCGCTTGCAAAGGCAACGCGATCATCTGCACGGCATCCTTGGCCGCCTCCATCTCCTTTCCCCCTTTGCCACCGTAGGGCGGGGCTATGCGATCGTCACCAAAAATGACGGATCGGTGCTGCGTGACGCAATGACTGTTCATCGCGGTGAACGGATTCATCTTCAGTTGCAACAGGGTAAACTCACCGCGACCGTCGAGTCGGCCGAAGCAGATAAGGATAAAAAGTGCTGAAAACCTTTCTTTGTTTCATCATGCTCATCGTACTTTGTGCCAGGGCCGAAGCTGATTTTATCCTTACCCCCGATATCCTTTTCCCTGGCGGCGTTTCGCTCCTGTGTTGGCAGGGGTCCGAGACTCCGCATGATTTGTTACAGGTGGCATTCTCCGGCACGGTACAGCCGCTCTTGCAACGTGACAATCGTCCCTGCGCACTGGTCGGGGTCGATCTCGATCAAGCGCCGGGTCTATGGCCCTTAACGGTGGAGTCGGTGGCGCCGTCCGGAACCCGGCACCTGGCTCAGCTGTCTCTGCGTATTGAAGGCGTTGAACGTCCGTCCCAGAAGTTGAGCCTGCCCAAACAGATGGTGACGCCGACCGAAACAAAGTTCGTGCAGCAGATCGAAAGGGATCGCAAACGTCTCGATCAAATCTTCAAGCGCCGCCAGCCGATCCATTTCTCCCCCCCGTTCCTTCGCCCGGTTGACGGTGAAGTAATCAGTGCTTTCGGTCTGCGCCGGGTTTTAAATGGAATCCCCAAGTCTCCCCACAATGGCGTCGATTTTCGGGGCGCAACCGGCACCAAGGTCAAGGCCATGACGCGCGGCGAAGTGGCGTTGGCCGATAACCTGTATTACACGGGAAAGACCGTCATTCTCGATCATGGCGGCGGACTCTTCTCTCTGTACGCCCATCTGGATACACTAACGGTAAAGCCAGGAGAGATGGTCGAACCAGGTAAAAAGATCGGCACGATCGGTTCGACCGGGCGCTCGACCGGGCCGCACCTGCATATGGGGACCCGTCTTGGCAAAGCCCGCATTGACCCTCTTGCGCTGCTTGCGCTCTTTGCGGATGAAAAGCGTTGACTCTATGTTCTTGGTAACCGGATAATCGTTCCTAAAGGATTAAATCATGTCGGAAAAAAAGTTTGAGGAGACTTTGGCGGCTCTTGAAGCGGCGGTAGAACAGCTGGAAAGCGGCGATTTGAGTCTGGAAGAAGCGCTCCTCTGTTACGAAAAAGGCGTCAAAAATGCGCTGCTTTGTCGAAAACGTTTACAGAGTGTCGAGAGTAAGGTAGAAATCCTGCTCAAAGAACGCGGCGGTTCATTGCGTACCGAAGCTGCAGACGAACTGTAGGCGGAGAATCCTGGAGAAGCATGTTGAATCTAGAAACCTACATCAGTGAACGGGTGGCGCAGATTGACTCTGCACTCGATCGCTATCTGCCGTTGGCCGAACGTCTTCCGGCTTCCCTGCACCAGGCGATGCGTTATTCTGTCTTTGCCGGCGGCAAGCGCATTCGGCCTTTACTGATGATTGCAGCCTGTGAAGCTGTTGGCGGCAGTATCAAGAGTGTTCTGCCCGCGGCTTGTGCCATGGAGATGATCCATACCTATTCTCTTATCCATGACGATCTGCCGGCAATGGATGATGACGACTATCGTCGCGGCCGACTGACCAACCACAAAGTCTTTGGCGAGGCGACGGCCATTCTCGCTGGCGATGCCCTGCTCACCCAGGCTTTTATTCTCCTGGCAGCGGTCGATACCGGCAGTGATGTCAGCGCCGTCGATCGTCTGCGGGTGCTGCAAATTATCGCGACGGCTGCCGGTTCTCTCGGCATGGTCGGCGGACAGGTCGTTGACATGGAGTCGGAGACCAAGTCCGTCGAATTGCCGATCATTGAATATATTCACACACACAAGACCGGCGCCTTGATCCTTGCCGCCCTCCAGACCGGCGCCATCCTCGGACGCGCCGATAGTCGAGCGCTTGCGGCGCTGACTCGCTATGGCGAGTGTGCCGGTCTCGCTTTCCAGATTGCCGATGATATTCTCGACATTGTCGGTGACCAGTCGCTGCTCGGCAAGGATGTCGGCAGTGATGTCCATCGCGGCAAGGCGACCTATCCGGCCCTCATCGGGTTGGCGGAGTCGCGGCACCGCGCCGAAGAGTTGCGGGATATGGCCATTGATGCTCTTGCTCCCTTGGGCCATGAAGCAGAACCGTTGCGGGCGCTTGTTGCCTTTATAGTCGATCGTTCGCGTTAGCAGGAGCTTATAGATGACGATTTTGCAGAGATTGCAATCCCCGGCAGAACTGAAGGATTTGAGCCTCCCCCAACTGGAAACCCTCGCCGGGGAGTTGCGCGAAACGATAATTTCCACGGTGGCGACCAATGGCGGGCATTTGGCCAGCTCGCTCGGCGTGGTTGAGCTGACGATTGCCCTGCACCGGGTTCTGGATTCGCCGCAGGACAAGATCGTCTGGGATGTCGGCCACCAGGTTTACGCTCATAAATTGCTCACCGGCCGTTTGGCCCAGTTCTCAACCTTGCGGCAACTTGACGGCCTGAGCGGTTTTCCCAAGCGGCATGAAAGTCCGCACGACGTCTTTGATGTCGGCCATTCCGGCACCTCGATCTCTACGGCTCTCGGCATGGCAGCGGCGCGTGACACTCTTGGCGGCACAGAAAAGATTGTCGCCGTGATTGGCGATGGTTCTTTGACCGGTGGCATCGCTTTTGAGGGGCTCAATCATGCCGGTCACCTCAAACGTGATCTTATCGTGATTTTAAACGACAATGAGATGTCGATCTCTGCCAATGTCGGCGCCCTCTCCGACTTTTTCAATCGCAAAATGACCTCGGATCTGGTTCTTCGCCTCAAGCGCGAAACGGAAAGTTTCCTCGGCGGGCTCCCCCGCTTCGGCCGCGAACTCCTGCAGATTGCCCGACGCGCCGAGGATTCGATCAAGGGCTTTTTGACCCCGGGGATGCTCTTTGAATCCTTCGGTTTCAACTACGTCGGCCCGATCGACGGCCACCGCCTGGATCTGCTCTGTGAAATGTTGCAGAACGTCAAGAAGATGAGTGGCCCGGTCCTGGTACATGTCGTCACCCGCAAAGGCAAGGGCTACCCCCCGGCAGAAGCAAATCCCTCCCTCTTTCACGGGGTCGGGCCTTTTGATCCGGTGACCGGCGAAGTGCAAGCCGTGAAGGGGGGGACGGCGAGTTATACCGCCACTTTCGGCCGGATGATGGTCGAGCTCGCCGAGAAAGATCCCGCCATCGTTGCGATTACAGCAGCGATGTGTGAAGGAACCGGACTCAATGATTTTGCCGCTGAATTTCCCGATCGTTTCTTTGATGTCGGTATCGCTGAGCAGCACGCTGTCACTTTTGCCGCCGGCCTCGCAAATGGTGGTCTCAAGCCGGTCGTTGCTATTTATTCAACCTTTTTGCAGCGGGCTTACGATAACGTCCTCCACGATGTCGCCCTGCAGAACCTTCCGGTTGTCTTTGCCCTCGATCGCGGCGGTCTGGTCGGCGCCGATGGCCCGACGCATCACGGCCTCTTTGATTTCTCTTATTTACGGCACATCCCCAACATGGTGGTGATGGCGCCGCGCAATGAAGAGGAGTTGCGGCGGGCTCTGGTCACCGGTTTAAACTATCAAGGACCCTTTGCTTTCCGTTATCCGCGCGGCAATGGTTTCGGCGTCCCGCTGTCGATTGACCCGCAACCGCTGGAAATCGGCAAAGGCGAAAAATTACGGATTGGCAAGGATGGGGTGATCTTTGCCATCGGCACTGCGGTCGCAGACGCGATGACCGCCGCAGTGATTTTAAGCGCGGAAGGGTTGGAGTTGTCCGTGGTTGACGCCCGTTTTGTCAAACCTCTTGACCTCGAACTGCTCACCAAAGAGGCAGCGGCGCATCGTTTTGTGGTGACGGTGGAAGAACATGTCCTGCTGGGAGGCTTTGGGTCGGCGGTCACCGAGGCACTGACGCAATCGAAAATCCAGGTGCCGATTCTGATGATCGGTCTCCCTGATCTCTTTATCGAACAGGGGACACAAGCCGAGCTTAAAGCCCGTTATCGGATTGACAGTGAAGGAATTGTCTCATTAATTCGAAATTTTACAGACAAAAGTGAAGAAGTGTTCTGAAGGTTTTTGCAGTGTTAAAAACGTGTAAAGTGAAAGGCCTTGCGACATAAGTCACAAGGCCTTTGGTATCAATGCAGGGCAGAAACTTTGCCCCGTTTATAGCGATGAATAATCCCCGCTTTTTCAAGGGCGAGAGTCGCATGATGGGCGAGTTGAATGGCAAAGTGTAAATCGTGTTCATTGAATGCCGCTCGCTCTCTTACGCCAGAAAGGATCAGGGTGCCGACGAGGCGGCCGCGCATGCGCAACGGTGAAACGATGAGACCCGGTTCAGCAAAAAAATAGTCCCGCTCTTCTTCTGTCTCCAGAGAACGGATACGGGGTGGATACTCGGCAGTGATCATCAAGGGTTTATCCCGGCGGGCAATTTCAGTGACAAGGCCGGCAGGAATGCCGCTGGCGTACTTGCGACAGATCTCTTCGTTGATCCCTTCACAGACCTTGAGACGCAAAACGGTGGTGGTGCGATCGCACAGAATGATACAGCCACGACTGGAACCGGTTTCACGCATCGCCGAGGAGACAAGTTCTGCCAGCAAATCTTCGATCTCGACTTTATCTGCCAACCGTTCGATCGAATCGTTCAAGGCCTTCATCATCTTCAGCGACGTCTGCAAAGAGCGGTTTTGTTCTTCCAGTTCTGTCAGCAGGAGTTTGTTCTGGACGCGCAACCGGATGTGGTTCAAGGCCCGGTCAACGGCATTATAAAGGACCTCTCCGGTATCGATCGGTCGGACGATAAAGTCGTAAGCGCCAAGACGCAAAGCTTGCATCAAGTTGTAGGAGGAGGCATTGTGCGTCAGCAGGATCACCTCTATTTCCGGGTTCGTCTCTTTGGCGATTTTGAGCAGAAAGAGACCGCTCTTGGCCGGAAGTTCGGTCTCGGTGAGGATCAGGGTCACTTCTTCGACCGCCAGTCGTTGCAGGGCATCTTCGCAGCTGGTCGCAGCAACCACGTTGTAGCCTCTTTCCGCCAGAAGTTGCTGTACGACCAGGCGTCGTGGCTCAATGTGATCGACCAGCAGGATGTTTTCAACAGGTGGGGTTTGTTCAGCACTCATCTTCGCAGCCCTCCCAAAATTGGTTCGTGATCATAGCATGCTCATTAGGCTCGGCCAAATATAAATTTAGCAAGGAAATATCTTGTCATATGCAGAGCAACCGATGTCCGCCGTCGGATTGATTACCGAATATAATCCCTTTCATAACGGGCACCGCCACCATCTGCAAGAGAGCTTGAAAGTCTCTGGCGCCGGGGTCGCGGTGGCGGTGATGAGCGGGCACTTTCTGCAACGCGGCATGCCGGCGATGCTCGATAAATGGGCGCGAACCAGGATGGCTCTTGCCGGCGGCGTCGATGTGGTCCTTGAGTTGCCGGTGGTCTGGGCCTGTAACAGTGCGCCGCACTTTGCCGCCGGGGCAGTCGCGGTTCTTGAAGCCTGTGGCGGTGTCGAATCCCTTTGCTTCGGCAGTGAGAGCGGGGAGCTTGCGCCGTTGCAGGAATGTGCCGCTCTGCTCAACGCTGCGGCCGGACGGATTGCCCAGGAGACCGGGCAGGCGCTCCGCACCGGCATCTCCTACCCGATTGCCAGAGCCGCGGCGATGCAGCAGATTTCCGGTGCGGCTGAACTCCTCGCCACCCCGAACAATATCCTCGGCATCAGCTACCTTCAGGCTCTGGCTGCTTGCGGCAGCTCTCTTCGCCCGTTGACCATCCCCCGTATCGGCGCCGGCTATCATGACTGTGTCCCGCACGGTGAGATTGCCAGTGCCACCGGCATTCGTTCTCTTTATGACCGCGGCGACGATCTCTCCCCTTTTATCCCTTTGTCGGTGCAACCGTATCTCCAGACAGCCCTGCAGGCGGGAAAGGTTCTCGATTCTTCCCGCCTCTTCCCCTTATTGATGTCCCGACTTAGTGACGAACCTGCGACCCTGGACGGCATCTATCAAGTTGAGGATGGTATTGCCGAACGCCTTTGCCAACAGGCGCGCTCTGCCCACAATCTCGCCGAGTTGATTGATAGCGCCAAAGTCCGCCACCTCACCGTCTCACGCCTGCAGAGAATTCTCGCGTATATCCTCCTGAATCTGACGAAAGAAGAAGTTCAGGGGCAGCTGGCTGCTGGACCTCCCTATCTGCGCCTCCTCGGCGCAACCGCCAGAGGCGAGCGCTTCCTCGCCGCCACCCGCAAAGAACGCACTCTCCCCCTCCTGGCCAACCTCTCCCGCTCCGGGGCGCAACTTAAAAAATTTTACGGGGCAGAGAGTGAGGAATATCAGCGGGCCATGGCGCTGCTGCATCTGGAAGCGCGGGCAACGCGTCTCTACACGCTCCTGCTGGCGCAATGGTCCGGGAAGGACCGGAATCAGGATTATTACGAAGCCGTGTGCAGGATGGGTGATGTGGGCAGGGGAGAACCGTGGTAAAATGTGTCTCGCTATCCCTTTACAATTGAACTTTGAATACCTATGATGTCCGCCATTCAACATTTATCAACCAACCAAGGAGTCGATCATGTCCCGTCGTTTATTGCTTCTCGCTACTCTCCTCCTCTGTGGATTCACCCTCTCCGGCTGCGGCTACAACAAAATTCAAAGTAATGAGGAGGCGGTCTTTGCCGCCTGGGCCGATGTCGAAGCCTCTTATCAGCGCCGTGCCGACCTCATCCCCAATCTGGTCGAAACCGTAAAAGGTTATGCGGCGCACGAACGGGAGACTTTGCAGGCGGTCACTGAAGCCCGCGCCAAGGTCGGGCAGATGAACCTCAGCGCCAAGGATCTCAATAATCCGGCGAACCTCGAAAAATTCCAATCCGCACAAGGCGAACTCGGTTCGGCCCTTTCGCGCTTACTGGTCGTGGCCGAGCGCTATCCGGATCTCAAAGCCAGCCAGAATTTCAGCGATCTACAGCATCAGCTCGAAGGGACGGAGAATCGCATCAACGTTGCCCGGCAGCGCTACAATGCGTCAGTGCAGACCTTCAATACCTCAATCCGTACCTTTCCCAATAGCCTGACCAACAGCATGCTCCTTCATCTTGAACGCAAAGAGCCATTTAAAGCGACGGCCGGGGCGGAGCAGGCTCCTGGCGTGAAGTTCTAATTGATGCGGCGCTTTTTATTTCTCCTCCTCTGTCTGGTCACGCTCCCCTTTTCAGCGACGGCCTTCGATGTTCCGCCGGTACAGGGGTATGTCAACGACTTTGCCGGCCTCTTGTCGCCGGCTGCCAAGAACCAGATCGAGACGTACCTCCGCAACTTCGACGCCAGCGACTCGACCCAGGTCGTTGTTGTCACCGTGCCGAATCTGCAAGGGGAACCGATCGACATGGTCGCACTGCAGATTGCCGAAGCCTGGAAGATTGGTCAGAAGGGGAAGGATAACGGCGCCCTGCTGCTGATCGGCAAGGAAGACCGCAAGATGCGCATCGAAGTCGGCCGGGGATTGGAAGGGAAGCTCACCGATCTCCTCGCCGGACGCATTGTCGACAACGAGATCGCGCCGCGCTTTAAACAGGGCGATTTCGAGGGCGGTATTGCCGCCGGGGTCTCGGCGATCGTCCAGTCGGTGCGCGGCGAATACACCGGCACAGGCAAGACCGGCCGCAAAAAGAATTCCGGTCCCTGGTGGATCTTTCCTCTCCTCTTTTTCGTCCTTCCCCTTCTGGGACGTTTGAGCGGGAGCGGCCGGGGGCGCCACAGTGGCGGCTACTGGGTCGGCGGTGGTGGATTTGGCGGCGGTGGTGGGGGCGGGGGAGGTTTCTCCGGTGGTGGCGGCGGTTTCAGTGGCGGTGGTTCTTCCGGCAGTTGGTAAAATATGGAATCAGGTAGGAGCGGGCTCCAGCCCGCGATTGCGCTGATCGCGGACCGGAGCCCCGCTCCTACAAGACTGACAATGATTTATCTGTTGGAGTAAAAGAACAAATGAAGAGAGCTGAAAAGTTTTTTACCGACGAAGAACAGAGTCGCATCAAGGCGGCAGTACAGGCCTGTGAAGCGCGCACCAGTGGTGAAGTTGTGCCGGTGATTGTTGATGCCGCTTACGACTATCCCAAGGCAGAGATCATCGGCGGGGGTTCTTTTGCCATCGGTTTTGCCCTCTTTGCCACCTGGTTCTACTACGGCGAATCACACTGGATCTTCCCGGTGGTCCTTCTCGCCCTGTATTATCCCTGCGTCCTGCTGATTCGCTTTCTCCCCGCCTTGAAGCATGCCCTGATCTCCCCGGTTGAATTCGATGCGGAAGTCCGGGAAAAAGCTTTAGTCACGTTCGTCGAACACGGCATCTACCGGACGCGCGGCGGCAGCGGCATCCTGATTCTCATCTCCCTCTTCGAACATCGCGTCTTTGTCCTGGCCGATGCCGGCATTAACGACCGCGTCCCCCTGCATACCTGGGAGGAGATCGTCGCCATCGTCACCAAGGGGATTGTCGAAAAGCACGCCTGTGATGCCCTTTGTCAGGCGATCAGCCGCTGTGGCGATCTGCTGGCCCATGAATTCCCCCGCCAGGATGACGATCATAACGAATTGCCCGATCTGATCATTGGCGGGCGATCGCGCTAAGAAATTTTCTATCTTCTCCGCAGCCGGGAAAACGTCTGACTGAGTCGCAGAATCAATCCCTGCTGACTGTGCAAAGCGCCGTAGGGGCAGAGTTCGTGGCAGCAGAAGCAGAGGATGCAGCGCTCTTCATCGATGTACAAGCGGTCGTTGCGGATCGCCATGGCGTGGGGCGGGCAACTGGTCACACAGATGCCGCAGCGTCGGCATTTTTTCAAATCGACCACCGGCCGGGCACTTAACGCCCGCCGCAGGGGGCGTTGCAAAATTTTCGGCACCCCGAAATGGACCGCGGTATTCTTTGCCGGCTTGAAAGCCCGCGGTCGCAGAGCCGCCAGAGACGCACCGCAGAGTTCGATATCATCGAGAGAACTCCAGGGACGATGGCTCCGCTTAGCCTCGGACAAGGTCCAGATCGTCTCCGGCGCCAGACCGGTCAGTTCCGCAGCCACAACATCGACCGCCATCGGTTCCACCCCGGCGAGAAGGACACCAAGCTGGATCGGGTCGCCACTGCCGGGGCCATCCCCCTCCATCGCCAGCACCCCGTCCACTATCGTCAGCGCCGGCCTGTAAATGGCCGTGGGCTTTGCGCAAGCCGATGACCGCGCCAAAGAGGTTCTTGACGGCACAGGTCATCCCCATCATCTGGTGGGTCTTGAGCTTGGGGAGGTTGATGATGACCTCGGCTTCGACGATGTCGCGGGCAATCTCAAAGTGATGGAAGGTGCCGCTGCGGGGAGTAATGCGGATCGATTCGCTAAAGGGAGCGAAAGTTGCGCCGGTCTCTTCGATTACCGCCAGAATACCGCAACGCTGCGCCACCTGCTGCGGCGTGCCGACGCCGGGGGAATCGCCGACTGAAACGATGCCGCCGGCACTTTGAACCAGCTCGATGACGGCGCGGACGATCTCGGGGTGGGTGGTCACCGCCGCCTCAACCCCTTTGCCGGCCAGCATGTTCGGTTTGAGCAGGACACGCTGTCCCGGACGCACAAAGGCGGAAATACCGCCGAGCGGGGCTAAAAGTTCTGCGATCGCCGCTTTTGTCGCATGGCGTTCATAGTTGTCGAGTCGCTGTAGAACGACGCGGGTCTTCATGAAAAAAGAATCAGCAAGGGGAGGGAAGGGGGATCAGTCCACGCGCAGGGCATCGATGGTCGCCTCGATCGTTTCACGATGGTAAAGGAGGGAGTTATGACCGAGCCATTCGACCTCTATCGCTTCGGCCCCAGGCAATACGGCACTCTCGGCGGGGATGACAAGATTATCGTGAAGACTGAAGATCGTGAAGTAATTCACCGTTGTACTCAAGGGGGCGGCATTGAGTTCAGTGAGAAAATCGGAGCCGGGCATGAGATCGCGGCCCATCGGCGTCAGCGCAAAGGTCGCCAGTTTTGAGCCGGAATTCGGGGTGCCGAGCATGATGCAGTGGTTAACCCGTTTATCTCCGCCCATAAATTCGATATAGTAGCGGGCCAGGAGTCCACCCATCGAATGGCCGACAATATCGATCTGCTCGGCATCATAGGTCACCAGCGTCTCCTCAACAGTCTCGGCAATCCTCCGCCCCAGGGTTTCCACCATTTCAAAGGGGGGGAGATTCATCGTCACCACCGGAAAGCCACACTGTTCAAGGCGTTGCTTCATCAAAAACCAGACGGCGCGGTTATGAAAAAGGCCATGCAGGAGGAGGACCGGACGCTTTTGCGCCACTTTCATCAAAGTCTGCGGTTTTTGCGGAAGGAGACCGAAGGGATAGGCACAAACAGCCAGAAAGATCGAGCCGGCTTCGACGAGGATGAGCCGCAGCGCAAGGTAGCGACGTTCCGGCAGGAATCGGCCGGCAAGCAGTTGTGGGTCGCGGTTGGAATATTCGTACCACGCCAATGCACAACTGGTGGTGACGACCCAGAAGATCAGGATCCAGAGAGCGATAAAGAGGACAAGGAAAAAATAGAGTATCGACATAGCGCCTCCTTGGCGTGACAATTATGCACAGCCGCGGTTAACCGGTCAATGACATTGAACGTTTGAGGATTAAATGCACACGCTGATCGCTCGTTTCGAGAACTATCTGACCATCGAACGGAATTCCTCTCCTCATACCCGCAGCGCTTATCGCCGCGATCTGGAGGATTTTTGTCGTTTTCTGGCGACGACTTACGACTTGACCGAGGCCAGCCAGATCAAAGAGATCGATCGCCACACTCTGCGCCGCTATCTTGCCCAGATTCATACCACCCACAGCAAGACAACGATCAATCGCAAACTTTCCACCTTGCGCAGCTTCTTTTTGTATCTCCTTCGCGAGGGGATCATTAGCGTCAGTCCCGCCGCCCATCTCTCGGCGCCGCGCATCGATCGCTATCTGCCGTCAGTCCTCACCGTCGATGAAGCCAGCGCCCTGATGG
>JAXMLA010000229.1:0-2170 GCA_034370465.1 Desulfuromonadales bacterium | reverse complement strand
TTATCCGCTTGTGAAGGTCCAACCCAATGTAGTACAGTGCGCTCATGGAAACCTCCTTGTGGTTTGCTTCTGGACGAGACCATCTCGATCCAGCTTCTTGCTTTTAGCATTTTGCACCACCTGGAGGTTTCCTCCAACCTTCTTTACTTATGCATTCAAACATAATACCAATTTCCGGTAGGTCTATGACAATAATCTGTACTATGTCCGTACGCAGTAACAACTGTTTTATCTAACGGGTTAAAGTCCCGTCCGGGGAGTTGTCCGATTCGCCCCGGTAGTTCAAGGGAGCGTCGTCTTGGCAACAAGGGGTCGTAAGTTTTCAATTGGCAAAGCAGCAGGCCGTAACGCAAGTGAACCTATACGTAGCCTCGTTAAACTTTAAAGGAGATGCCGACCCAGTGGACAGATGGGGAAGGCCGCAGTCGCGGACTTGGAAAACGGAAGCAGTCCGTGGAATCTTCCGGGGTAGCAGGGATGGCATGTTGTGGAAGATAAACAGTCCAGTGCTGGAGACCCGATACGGTGGTGATTGGAGGGATATCAACCGGCGCGTATAAGGAAACGAAAACGCGGCGGGCTGTATCGGGAGTCGGAGGGGTTCAAAGTACCGTTTGAGGGCGTGGGACAACACAACCCGGCCCGAGGGAAGGAACCCTACTTTGTTCATGCAACCGAAGAGTGGAGGGATAAGGGATTGCAGCGATGCTAACAACCCCCGAAAACATCAGGACACTACAGAGGAAGCTTTACCTCAAGGCCAAGCAGGAGAAGACTTATCGTTTCTACGCCTTGTACGACAAGGTATACCGGGCGGACATCCTCAGTCACGCCTACAACCTTGTCAGGGCCAATAAGGGGAGCGCCGGGATAGACGGTGTTACCTTTGAGGCCATCGAGACGGGAGAAGGGGTAGCCGCCTTTCTGGCGGAGTTGGAAGAAGCACTGAAGAGTAAGACCTACCGGCCCGACCCCGTGAAGCGGGTCATGATACCAAAGAGCAACGGCGATAAGCGTCCGTTGGGTATTCCGACCATACGGGACAGGGTAGCTCAGATGGCCGTAAAACTGGTTATCGAGCCGATCTTTGAAGCGGACTTCTGTGAGACCTCCTACGGATTTAGACCCAAGAAGTCAGCTCACCAGGCAGTCGATGACGTAGCCTATGCCATGAACAGAAGGCATACGGAAGTTATCGATGCAGATTTGAGCAAGTACTTTGACACCATTCCCCATGCCAACCTTCTGGCCGTGGTTGCCGAGCGGATCAGTGATGGCGAGATACTTCGCATCATCAAGCTGTGGCTCAAAGCCCCGGTCATGGAAGAGGACAAGGATGGAAAGAAGAGGAACATCGGCGGCGGCAAGGAAAACCGCAAAGGCACACCGCAGGGGGGAGTAATCTCGCCGTTGTTGTCCAACCTTTACCTGCACCTTTTGGACAGGATATGGGAGCGGCATCAACTGGAGCAGAAACTCGGCGCACGCATAGTGCGCTATGCGGATGACATTGTTGTCTTGTGTCGGCGTGGCACCGAGCAGCCGATGATGATGCTGCGAAAAATACTGGAGAGACTGGGGCTTACCCTGAACGAGACAAAGACGCGGATCGTCAATGCCTTGGAGGGGAAGTTTAACTTCCTTGGATTTACGATCTGGATGGGGAAAGGCAGAAAGGCGGGGAATTATTACCCCCATGTCCAACCTTCAGAGAAATCCTTGCAAACCATCAAAGACCGGGTCACCAGTCTGACGACACGAAGTCGGACGATAATGCCGCTGGAATGGGTAGTGAACGAGGTCAACGGCACCGTGCGCGGTTGGGTTGGCTACTTTCACTATCGCAATTGCAGTAAAGCAATGGGCCAAATACGGCACCATGTGGAGGAGCGGTTGATAACGCATCTGCGTAAGCGGCACAAGGTCAGAAACAGGAAGGCGGGATACGCCAGGTTTAAACATCGAGCGTTGTACGATAGGTATGGGCTTTACAAAGTGCCGACCACAGCGGTCTGGCAGAGGGCGCATGCCTTGTAGTGAAGAACATCGGAAAGCCGTGTGCGGGAAAACCGCATGCACGGTTTGATGAGGGAGGATTGGCAAGATAACGATGGTGCGGCTATTTAGGCACCGCCAGACGAAAGGGGCGGAAACAGATAAGCCAGCCTAA
>JAXMLA010000228.1:0-1194 GCA_034370465.1 Desulfuromonadales bacterium | reverse complement strand
CCCCCCGCCCCTACCGTTAGTCACGCCCCGAGGAGAGCGTGGAGCTTGGCGATCTTGGCGGCCTTGGCTTGTGCGACCCGCTCGGCACCGAACATGTAGGTGAGCTGTCCGATCATCAAGGTGACATCAGCGAGTTCGGCGATGACTTCTTCTTCGTTATTGCGCTGCCGGCGCAGGTGCATCAGCGCCGTGATCAGTTCGGCGCACTCTTCGATCGCCTGATCGTATTGCCCTTCAACCCCCCATTTGGCCAGGGATGCTTCGTAAATCGCGATCAACTCCGGCATAAAATCTCCTTGCTCATCATCAACTCAACCGCGGCCGGCGCCAGCCACACCAGAACCAGTAGGCACAAAGGAGCAGAAAGGCCAGCGGCAGGGCATCGCCGATAGTGCGATACAGGGTCGGCCGACTGCCGAGACCGACTTTGGCGGTGGTGGAGAGGGTGACAAAGATCGGCGTCGCGCCGATGATCTGGCCGGTCGGGTCGATAAAGGCGCTGATCCCGGTATTGGCCGCCCGCACCAGCCAGATGCGATTTTCAATCGCCCGGAAGCGTGCCATCGACAGGTGCTGATAGGGGGCGGAAGAGTGACCGTACCAGGCATCGTTGGTGACGTTGACCAGGAGATCGCTCCCCTGATTCACATAAGCGCGCGCCAGCTCCGGGAAGATCCCTTCGTAACAGACCAGAATCCCGATGCGATCTTTGCCGAAGCGCAGCGGCTGAATCGTTCCGGCCGAGAAGTCACCGATTCCTTCGACGAGCTTGTTGACAAAGGGGAGGACCTTCTTGAGCGGCACATATTCGCCGAAAGGGACGAGGTGAACTTTATCACCGCGGCCGAGGGTCTCCCCTTGCGTGCCCAGGAGGAAGGCACTGTTGAGAAAGTGCCAGCGGCCATCCGCGCGCTTTTCATAAGCCGGACTGCCGAAGAGGAGCGCTGCCTGGCTGCGGATCGCCACCTGCCGCACTTCCTCGCTCAGGGGGCTCGGATCCTGATAATAAAAGGGGGTGGCGCTCTCCGGCCAAACGATCAGTTCGGATTGATATTCACTGGCCGCCGCCAGCGAAAGGTCACGGTAGCGATCGACAGTCGACTGGACAAAGGCCGGATCCCACTTGATCGATTGATCGACATTCCCCTGCACCAGGGTCGTTGTCAGCGTCCGCTCACGCTCCGCCGGATTCTT
>JAXMLA010000227.1:0-3882 GCA_034370465.1 Desulfuromonadales bacterium | reverse complement strand
GGTCGTGTAAGTGACACCGTTGACCAGCCAGTTCCAGGCGGTGATCGTGCCGCCGGTGCTGGCATCATAAAGGGTGCCGGTATCGCAGACACCGATTTCATTACCGCCGTTGACGGTAAAATCAGCGGTCAAGCTACTGGTGACGCTCACCGGGATAATCTCCGAGAAGGCGACCAGACCGGTGTTACTGTCGATGGCTTTGGCGGTAATCGTGTAGTTCCCCTGCTGCACACCGTTCCAGTTGAAGGTATAAGGAGGGGTGGTAAGCGGGTTCAGCGGATCAGTCAGCTGATTAACACCCTGGTAGTACTCAACCCGGGTGACCTGCTGAGCAAAGGGCGCACCGACCACCGTCGAGAGGGTGAGCGTCGCTGGCGCCGCGAAGGGGCCATTAATGGTCAGATCGACGGTACTGAGAGCATGGGAATAGGTCGAACCGCCGGCATTGAGGGCTTCAATGACAAAGATATCACTCGTCGAGCCAGGGACCGTGGCGACCGTCTGGTTGGCCAGGGCCGAGCCGACCTTGGTGTAAGGTCCACCGTTCGCGGAACTCCAGACGGTGAAACCGACTTCGTTGGTCGGATTCCCGTAATCACCGGGGTCTCCGGTGGTGTAATCCGGAAGTTTTTCATAATCGACCGGGCTCGGATCGCTCCAGCTCAGATCGACGCTGCTGCCATTCGCAACCGGCGGAGCAAGGAAGAATTCATCGGCAGCAAGGGCGGCGTACTGGAGGATGATCGGCCGCATCATGTCCATCTCTTCGTGACTGAGGATGTGGCAATGCCACACATATTCCCAGCCGAAGTTATGGAGACGGTTGGTGACGATGTTGAGGACTTCGCCGGTGACCGGGTCGGCACTGTTGAAGCCCATCCCCGAACCGATCGGCAGGGCCGGGTTCAAGGGACGGATGCTGTTGGTGATGCCGAAGGGGAGCAAGGGCGCGACCGGACGGACAGCGACGATGGTATCCATCAGCGGGCTGATGCGGACGGTATCTTTCCAGCCGTATTCGTTCGGTTCGGGGAGGGCGAGCTGACCATCCCAACCGATGCGGTTGATGAGCTGGACGTCGAAGATGTGGAAGTGGACCGGATGGGTATCGACCCCGTTATGTGACACATTCCAGATCTGGGTGCCGTCGGCGAGCTGGCCGAGGGAGTCGATCTGAATCTTCGCCCCTTCCGAGTTATTGATGATCTCGGTGGGGAGGTCGGAGAAGCCGTAAATGTTCATATTGGCGTTGTTGGTCGTCGGCGGGTCGAGTTCGGTGCCGAGATTGCCACTCATCCGCCCGTACTCGGGATCGAAGGAGGCGCCCATTTCATCGTGAATCGCCTTCGGCTTCATCGGGATTTCGATCCGATCGCCATCGACGGTGAAGAACTTGAGGGAGCGCTGGGTCAGGTCCGAACGGGTGCCGCGCCAGGGGGCACTCGACGGGAAGGTAAAGCCGTTGAGATTGTAGGCGGAGTTGTAATAGTCCTGCCCGACAATGACCGGTTCCATCGCCCGCTCAAAGAGGGGTGTCCCGGAAGGGGCGGCCGAGGTAAACTCGGCTTCGAGGGCGGCGTAGTTGTAGGGGCTGCAAGCACCCGGTTTGACTACGACCTGCATGACCGTGCGGGAGTTGGGGCCGTAGCCGGGGAGGATACCGACCCCGTTGTCATAAACGCCGGTGACCGGATTGAAGGTGCCGCCGGCGCCGTAGCCGCCGCTGTCGCGACGATCGGGAGCGCCGGTGTAGTAATCGTAGTTCCAGACCCCGGCCGGCCAGGCCGCCGGTGCGTCGTTGTAGAGGATGAGAGTTTGACCGGCATAGGCGCAGAAGTCGACGATGACGTCAGCGCGTTCGGCAGGCATGAGTCCGAGGGCAGTATCTTTGACGACGCCGACCCAGAAAGCAGTGGGGTCGGTGATCCAGGTCACCGGCTGCGGATCGCGAATCACCGGTTTGGGGAGGAAGCCGGCATCGGTACCGATCTGGATGAAGCTCGGGCCCCAGTTGCTCCAGCGGCCGTTGCCGAGGGGCGTCCCCGGATCCGGGACCCCTTCGACGCGACCATCGGTCGGCCAGAGCTCCGGCCAGCCGGGAGTCGCCGCGGCATTGACCATCTTGACTTCGGTCAGGTTCGATTTGCGACGATTATCCGGTGTTACCCCGGTGCCGTCGGCTTTGTAGAAGGAGAGGTTGAAGCCGCGGTCGTTGGCGGCGCTGAGGATGCGGAAACGGTACGCGCGGGGCTCGACTTCCATGACCGGGAAGGCGGTGCCGTTGACGACCGCGGTATCAGAGAAAGCTTCCATCCCCATGGACGGATGCGGGGTCGCCGGGTTCAGGGAGTTCTGGCCGGGGGTCTGGCAATCGGCAAGAATATAAGGGTTGGTGCTGCTGCAATCGGGATCATGGTAGGGGTTGGCGACCGGCCCGTGCTTGATGACCGTCGGCGGATAGAACCAGGGGCCGTACATCCAGCGACCAAAGGCGTTGACGCCAGTCAGGTCGGGGTTTTCCGGGAACTGGGCCGGCATATAGACATGCGGCAGCCAGAGGTCGCCTTCGACCGGTTTATAGATCGGCTTGCCATTCTCGCCGATCTTCTCGATCTCGGTACGCGATCCCCAGTTCCAGAGGGGATCGTACTTGCGGATCTCCGACGCATCGACAAAGGTCTTGTCCTGGATGACCAGGGGGATAACGTCGGCGGGGATGATTTGGCGGTCGACGAGATCGCGCTCATAATCGTCCTGGACGAGATAGCCGGCCGCTTCACCGACGTAGACATTGAGACGGGTAATGCCGAAAGCGTGGTCATGGTAGAACATCAGCCGGGCGGTCTGCTGATTGGTGTAGTAGAAGGTCATCGAGCCGTCGCCCGGATCTTCCATATCCGGAACATTGGCGACGCTGACCCCCTGGGGATAAGGGGTCATCTCATCGGCCGGAGTGATCCACTGATGCGGGGTGCCGTCACTGATCCAGGGAGTGCGGCCGCCGTGCAGGTGGATGGTGGCACGGTTCTCGGTGTAGTAATCGCAGGGCTGATCCTGATCGTTACGGCATTCGCTGCCGCCGCCACGCTGACCTTCAACCCCGGTCAGGGGGCCCATGCCGGCGCCCATGACCGACTTGTCGACGGGGATAAAGAGATCACCGGCGCTGCCGGCCGGGAGTTTGTTGGTAAATTTGATCCGGACCGGGCGATCCCGCTGGGCGACGATGGTGGCGCCGAGGTAACGGGGCGGTTCAACATATTCGCTCGGGCAGGTGACGCCGGTCTTGCCGCCGCAGGTGGCGGTGCCGTCCGCGGCGAGGTTGGCCTGGACATAACCGCGCAGGAGCGTTCCGGACTCGGGAAGGTCGGAATGCATCCGCTGCCGGTACTCTACCAGGTCGATCTCATAATAATCCGATCCCGGATAACTGGTAATGTCGGGAACAGCGACCGAGATGTAGTTTTGCAGGTTATTCTTGTTAGTCGGCCCGACACCGGGAAGGGTATCGACGAACTTGGTCAAGGGCGGGCTGTAGGCCCAGTTGGCGGTGGTGTAATAGTCCGGGGGTTTGGGCTGACCATTGCGGAGAAGTTGATTCGGCTCGGTCGGCACCGTGTCGTAATCGATCAGGGCTATCCCTTTACTCGGACCGCTTGTCGGGACCGGACTCTTTTTATACAGGAGTTTAGCGGCTGCCACATCCTGACGCCACGCCTGCAGCGAATCGGCTGCTGCCTGCCGCTCTTCATTGGAGACGCGCTGCTCCATCTGGTTGCGCGTCCGTTCGGCCTTGGCCGCATAGGCCGGGTCGACGGCCGCCCCGGCAAAACCTGTCCAGGCACAAACCAGTGCCGCGGCCATCCCCAGACTTCGCGTCCA
>JAXMLA010000226.1:0-1065 GCA_034370465.1 Desulfuromonadales bacterium | reverse complement strand
GGAGATGAAAAAGAGAACGCCCGTGTTTTGGGCCGTTTTGTAAAGGCCTTTCTCGTAGAACGCCCTGAGCGCCCTTCCCTGAACGGCGAGTTCCCGGCGGGCCGGGGCGGCGAAATGAATCTTCAGGGACGGAATTTTTCTGAAGAGGAGCCAGAAAGGAAAAAAGAAGACGACGGTAAGGGGAACATACCACCAGATGGACTCATCAAAGAAGAAGACCGTGACGAGAAAAGCGATGATGTTGCCCAGCGTGATGCCGCCAAAGACCTCGGCCTCCCTGTAACGGCTGCTTGCGTCAACGACCATGACGGCGATTTCGCCGATGGTGCGTGACTCAGCCGCGCGCGTCGCCGATTCGATCGCTTCTTTCTCGGCAGGATTAAAAAAATGCGCTGCCCTTGAATAACCTTTCATCACCAGCCCCCCGAGGCGCCGCCTCCGCCAAAGCCGCCTCCACCTCCGTCAAATCCCCCACCTCCGCCAAAACCGCCGCTGCTGAAGCCGCCGCCTGAACCCCATGCACCGTGGTGGTATCCGCCTGCGCCCCCGAAGGACCCTCCGAAGAAAAGGGGAAGCAATATCCCCAGGGACAGACCGAGAATACCAAGGAAAATAATCGCCGTCAGGGGCAAACCGAGTATCAAACCGACAAGGGGAAAACCTATCAATCCCGCGGCGCCGCCGAGGTAACGGGATATACTGCCCAGAACAAAAAGGGATATGGCGCCGAAAACGATGAGCGGCATGAACGACGCAACGATTCCCCTTTTTGAAGAGGCGCGCCTTACATTATCGGCCTTGAACTCACCGCGCGTCGCGTCGATGACGGCACGGATACCCGATGTGAACCCGGCATCAAAATCGCCTCTCTTGAACTGCGGATTGATGACGAGTTGCACGATCCGCCCCGCCGTCAGGTCCGTCAGCTTTCCTTCAAGGCCCCGGCCTACCTCGATGCGCGTCTTTCGCTCCTTTTTCGCCACCAGCAGGATGACCCCATTGTCCTTCCCTCTTTGGCCTATTTTCCACGCTTCGGCAACCCGGATGGAAAACGATTCCAGGACA
>JAXMLA010000225.1:0-3885 GCA_034370465.1 Desulfuromonadales bacterium | reverse complement strand
CCGAAATTTAAAAGCAATCCTACTTCAATGTCTGTCGCCTTGAGATAATTCAGAAGCTGGGCATGGTGTTCAGGGACAAGATTTCTAACTGCTTTGATTTCGACGAGAATAATATTTCCAACGAGAATGTCAGCAAAATATTCCCCTACAATCGCATCATCGTAGTACACATTGATTGGGACCTGTGAAACAGCCGCAATGCCTCTTTTCCTCAACTCCAGAAGCAGAGCATTTTCATATACTTTCTCAAGAAAACCATAGCCGAGAATGTTGTACACTGAATAAAAACAGCAAATTACTGCGTCGGTTAGTTCTGAATATTTATATCCTGATGTTTCAGAATCCATACCCCCTCCTAACAGTCCCATGGGACGCTGATCAAATCTGATAACTGCCGATTGAACCGAACGATTAATGTTTAATCATGCCTTTTCAGATGTTATCTGCGTCCTATTTATTCTTGCCTGTTTACCAGTTTACAGCCGCCAAAAGCGTATCCCCGCACCTTGCACTGCCACCGGATCACAAATCGACTTGACATCGATGAGGACGGGATCTTCTCCCATCAGCTTTTTGAGTTGGTCGACCGCAAGAGCCCGATACTCGCGGTGCGCCACCGCGACGACGACGGCGGCGGCGGGTTGCAGTTCGGCAAAGGGGACGAGGGTGACGTTGTATTCGTGCAGAGCTTCGGCGGCGTCACCGTGCGGGTCATGCACCTGGACGGTCATCCCGTAATCCTGCAGTTCGTGAATAATGTCGATAACCCGGGAATTGCGCAGATCCGGGCAATCCTCCTTGAAGGTGAGGCCGAGGACGGTGACCACGGCTTTGCCGGGACAGTGCCCGACCCGGCTCATCTCTTTGGCCGTGCGCTGGGCAATATATTTACCCATACCGTCGTTGATGCGCCGCCCGGCGAGGATGACCTGGGGGATATAGCCGATCTTTTCGGCGATGTGGGTAAGGTAGTAGGGATCGACGCCGATACAGTGACCGCCGACCAGCCCCGGTGAGAATTTGAGGAAGTTCCACTTGGTGCCGGCGGCTTCGAGGACATCGCGGGTATCGATCCCCATGCGGTCGAAGATGATCGCCAGTTCGTTCATCAGGGCGATATTGAGATCGCGCTGGGTATTCTCGATGACCTTGGAGGCCTCGGCGGCCTTGATCGACGGGGCACGATGGATGCCGGCGGTGACGACCGAACCGTAGACTTCGGCAACGATATCGAGGGTGGCGGCATCCTGACCGGCAACGACTTTGGTGATTTTGGTGAAGGTGTGTTCCTTATCGCCGGGGTTGATCCGCTCCGGCGAATAGCCGACGGTAAAATCCTCGCCACAGCGCAGTCCTGAAACCCGCTCCAGGACCGGTACGCATTCATCTTCGGTAACGCCAGGGTAGACGGTCGATTCGTAGACGACAATGTCCCCCTTCTTCAGTGCCCGGCCGACGGTCTCGGAGGCGCGCAGCATCGGCGTCAGATCGGGTTGATTGGCGGCATCGACCGGCGTCGGGACGGCGACGATATGAAAATCCGCCAGGGCAAGTTCGCTGATCTGATTGGTAAAGAGGATGTCGGCGGCGGCCAGATCGGCGGCCGTGACTTCGCCGGTCCGGTCATGACCGGCCTGGAGTTCGGCGATGCGGGTGGGGTTGATGTCAAAACCGATGGTTCGGCGGCATTTGCCAAAGGCGACAGCCACCGGCAGACCGACATAACCGAGACCGACGACCGAAATAATCCGTTCTTTCATCTAGTCATTCCTCCCCATAATTGTTCATTGCTGCGAGAAACATGACCTTTAAAGGCTTTGTCTCTCGCCCGTTCGCTTTGCTCACTAGAGAACACAGAGGACACGGAGAGAATCTTGAAAAAAACTTTGGCTTTTGGTTGAACCTAAAAAAGACCTTTGTTTTCTCTCTGTGGTCTCTGCGGGCTCTGCGAGAAACCTGGGCTTTAAAGGCTGGCTCTCGCCCGTTCGCTTTGCTCACTCGCCTCGGAGCGCCTACTTCTGGTGAGATCGCAGAGGACGCGGAGAGAAGCTTTTGAAGCAGTTCCATGGGACGCTGATCAAATCTGCGGGCTCTCTAAAACCGCTGCCCGAGCCCGACACTCACCAGATGGAAATCCTCATCCCCTTTGACGAAATTCCAGTTTTTGACCTGATCGTAGGCGTAACGCGCTGTCAGCGACAGCTGGGGGTCGAGCCACCAGGTGACACTGAGTTCTGCCTGGTTATGCTTTTCCTGAAGGGCGAGGGCCTTGCCGCGCTCTTCGTAGTCAAAACCGATTTGCAGGGAAAGCCGCGGTGAGTAATCAACCTGCAGCTGGACAAAGAGGTCGGTCGCGTCGCTGCCGGCATGATGACCGAGGATCTTGCCTTCGTAGATATAGCCGGACGTATAGATGCCGTGGCGGTAGAAGACCGGGGAACCGCCAAAGAGTCGGGTGGTGTCGGCATACTCGACGCGCAGCGAGAGCCGGCCCGATGGCTCGATCTGCGGCAGGTAGATGCCGGCCAGCCAGGAGTCCTTGGCGGGCAGGCCGCCGGCTTCGTCCTCGCCGTAAAGTTCGCCGTAGATCTGCATCCCCCAGAGGGGCGGGACGGTGATTAACGCATCGACCCCGGCGATCGAGTTGCTGGTGTCGTCATCGACGGAGAGGTTGCCGCCACCGACGATGGTGAGGAAATCGCCGGCGTCAACCTTGGGCCGGCCGGCGCCGCCGAAGATCACGGTGCGGCTGGCGCCGAGTTCCAGATAGCGGGAAGGCTTGATATTGAAACGCATGCCACCGAAGTAGGGCTTGGCAACGACGCGGTCTTCATCGAGACGGCTGACAAAGAGGTCGAAACGGAAGGGCCCGAAGTGCTTGAGCAGCCAGGGGAGCTGGAGTGGCGTCGGGTTGGTCAGGCGCAGCATATCGAGGGGCGCGGCATTGTTGGTCAACAACAGCGAACCGTGTCTCCCCTGCCCCCACCACAACGACTGCCGGCCGGCGGAGAATTCAATACCCCGGTAAGCAACGGCCGCAATCGCCGCCAGGGTTGTGAAGGAGCTGCCGTCAGCTTCGCGTTGGGCGAGTTCCGGCCGCCAGGTCAGGAGGAGGTGGTCGAGTAGGCGCGCTTCCATCTCGGCGTTGAATTCGAGGTTGCCGCCGTCAGCGCGGCTGCGGCCGAAATGATTGAAGTCGAGAGCGAACTGGCGGGCATCGGTGCCGGACATCATCGCGTCGGCGCCATCGCGGTAGCTGGCGAGCAGCGCGGCGTTGCGCAGCCAACGGGTGGGGACGCCTTGGCGGGATTCGCCATCCTCCAGAGAGAGCAGCTCTTGGTGAAACTCGGTCTGCAGGCGCTGCAAAAGCTCCCCGGCAACCGTCGGCAGCTCATCAAGTTGCGCCTTGAGGCTCGCCTCGCGCAGCAACCGTGCCGCCTCCAGACGGGTCAGCGGACGCATGCCGGCCAGGCCGGATTGTACGTCGCTGAGCGCCACCACCCGCTCAAGAGCTTGGTAGGTCCAGCTGTCGAGGGGGACCTGCGGCGAGACCCGGTAAGCGGAGTTGCCGGCGGCGAGGACCGGCAGAGCCAGGAGCAGCAGGGCAAGGCCAAGCGAGAATTTTTTAAGTTTAATCATGCCTTTTCCGATGTTATCGCTTTACCGCGCCTACTTCGTCATTGGCCAAAGACGTCTTTATGTTTCGTTTGACCGGCTTTAGATTCCTGGCTTCGCAGATGCTCGCAAGATAAAACTGCCGCAACTTGCGCAGCGGTTTCATGAGGAGCGTCCACGGGTAGGGCTTCAACCCGTTCACCTCCCAGGCACGGCGATCCATCAGGTTCGCCTTGATCTTGTTCTTCAGACAGGCATTGCTCACCCCCC
>JAXMLA010000224.1:0-3616 GCA_034370465.1 Desulfuromonadales bacterium | reverse complement strand
GTCGTTTCATAGGACCGCGCGGCGACCTGGCCGAGATTATTCGAGACGGCGGCGATGAGGTCGGAGCCGGGGAGATAGGCGTAGGTGACAGCGTTCGCGACGATTGACGTGACGGCAGAAAAACGGCCGAGGGGGTCGTGGGCATAAGCGATGGCGTAGGGTGGATCTCCGAGGTCACCGACCCCGGCTACAGTCAGGCCCGATGCGCGACCGAAGTTGTCTTGGGAACGGGTCAGGACGTTGGTTTGGCAATTGACAATCACGGTTTCGCTGGTCAGGGCCAGGGTTGCCGGGTCGTAGGCGTAGTGATGCTCAAGCGGCGGGACGCCGCTTCCACCTTGAAGAACCGTGACCACACGTCCCAGTCGGTCCACGGTGTTGGTGAAGCCGGGGGTGCCGTCGGAATAGGTGACGCTCTTGAGGTGTCCGGCGGCGCAGCAGGTGTCGTAGCTGTAGGTGGTCACAACGCCGCGCGCCCAAACGCGACATCCCATAGGGAAACGATCCCGTAGGCCAAGGAGAAAAGAAGGGCGGCGCAGAGAGATATGTACTCTAGCCTTATCCAAGCCTTATCACGGCTACTACACAGGTTGCTTCGTGAACAGTTCTTGATTTTCTGGAAGATTTGCACTGAAAATAAATCGGATGTGGCACGCCACGCTCCCATATATTTCCGATAGAATATTATATGCAATATCACAAACAGCAATCCTGCCAGTTGAGCGACATACAGAGATATTATCCCGAATATTTCGATTGATGTTGTCATTGGCACTCACAAGGTTCAACATGCGGGTTTTCTACTCTGGTTAGCCCATGTACTGATGCCACTATATGTCCGCCAATCCCAAACCCCTTCCACCAGTTTCCAGAGAACATTCCATAATCATAAGCTTCTCCGATCTTGAGTTCCCATTTTCCTGTGAAACTGCTTGCGCCAATTCGCAGGTTCAATGCCGTGAGAAGATGAGAGTGACCAGCAAAAGAACTGCCATCTGAACAACGATCTAAAATAAAATTATACCTTGATATCTGTCCGGAGCCTTTAATCCACAATGGAATATTAATGCCTACGGCAGCACCGACCATTGCCGTGCGAAATGAAACTTTATTTTTGAAACAATCACATCCGCATCGGCGGCACTCTGACTCGGCCTCGCAATCAAGATTTACAATTCGCAAAATTACCGACACAACAATCACATTACACTCGGCCTCCCATTTCTCGAGACCATGTGCATCAACACCATTTACTGGACCATTAGAACTATGCCCATACAAATTCAGCCCTCCCTCTTCCTCAATCGGATCCCGGTTCACCCACCTGCCCAACTCTGGCGAATACATGCGGAACTCATACTCGCTGAATCCGGTGATTGGATCCCAGGGTTTTGTGCTCCACCAGTGGGTGAAGGTGTCCTGCATGGGGCCGGAAAGGGCCGTGGTTTCGCCGAAGGGACTGTATTCGCGATGGGCGATGATCGCGCCTGTGGCATCTATGTATTCGGTGATGTTGCCGTTGGCGTCAAAAGCCGTTGAAAACGTTGAAGTCGTTGAATTCGTTGAAATCGTTACGGAGAGTAGGCCTCCTACACCACCGGCACCCTGAAGCGTTTGCGAGAGGTCGAGGCCCCAGACGTTCCAGTTGGTTTGCACGGAAGACGGAAGGACGAAAATCTCGGCGATTACGTTGAACCCGTCCCAGATGTGACGGAGATCTGAGATCGGCGTTTCGAGGTCTGATGTTTCAAACGTGGTCTTGGCGAACATCCGGCCGACATAATCATAAGCGTATGTGACGACATGCGCCGCGTTGCTGGCGGCGATGATGCGATTCTCGCCGTTCCAGGTGAAGGTCCAGTCGCCGTAGGAAACCATGTTGCCGTCGTCGTCATACGCAGGTTCCAAGGTCACGCCGTTTGCGATGTTGGTGTACTGATTCAATTCGTTGGCGGCATAGGTGTTGGTATTCGCGTTCATTCGCGTCCATTCGCGGTTGCCAATGGGGTCGAACGCATACCCGAATTGATTCGTGTTCATCATGGCGCTGATGACTTCCGATCTGATGTTATACCCGAAGTCGTTTGTCACGGCGCCATTATCCACCCGGCGGGTGCGTCTGGCAAGCTCATCGTTCGTGTAATCGAATCGGCTGATCTGGTTTGTTCCCCAGGTGTTTTCGATGGTCGTGATCAGATCGCGATGGGTTTCATAGGACCGGGCTGCGACCTGGCCAAGATTGTTCGAGACCGAGGCGAGCAGGTCGGCACCGGGGAGATAGGCGTAGGTGAAAGTGTTGGTCTCGTTTGCGACCATTGACGTGACGGCAGAGAATCGGCCGAGGGGGTCATAAGAATAATCAGACAGATAAGACGGATCGGACGGATCGCCGAAGGCGATTCCGGACGGGCGGCCGAAACCGTCTTGGGAGCGAGTGAGGACGGTGCCGTCGGGGAGGCGCTCTTCGATCAGGGCGAGAGTGGCGGAATCGTAGATATTGGTGCGGGTGCCCTGGGCGTCAGTCACGGTGACAACGCGCCCCATCCGGTCCACGGTGTTGGTGAAGCCGGGGGTGCCGTCGCTGTACGTGACGCTCTTGAGCGTGCCTGCGGCGCAGCAGTCGTCGTAGGTGTAGGTGGTAACGACGCCACGAGCCCAGTTTCGAGTTTCCAGTTTCCCATCCGCCGTGTAGGTGTAGGTCGGGCCTTTGCCGTCTGCGTAGAGCTTGTTGGTGAGCAAGCCGGTGGCGGTGTCATAGAGCCATGTGGTCTTATCGAAACTGGAAATTTGAGACTGGAAACTGGAATAGCCGTCAATGACCACAGTGTTGTCCCGCAACGTGTACATCGCGGTCATGCGGCCGAAGGCGTCAAATTCGTAGGCCACGGGATAGGTTGCGCCCCAGGTGGCGATGACGCGGTCTTCGAGATCGTAGGCGGTGTGGGTGACCTGGCCGAGCGCGTTCGTCACGGCAATGCGGCGTCCGACACTGTCATAAGCGAAAGCGGAGCGGTTGCTCGCGGCGTCTTCGACCCAGGCTACGCGGCCCAAGGAGTCATAGGCGGTTGATTGGGCGACCTGCGGGTCGCCCGTACGGAGGGAAAGGATCTGCCTGCCGAGGGCGTCATAGGAATAGGTCATGGCGACGCCGGTGGGGCTTTCGCTGGAGATGGTCACGCCGTTGACGGTGACCTGCGTGGCAGTGTTTGTTGAGGTCGGGATGGTAGTAACCTGCGTGATTTTCTTGGCGTCGCGGTCGGTCCAGGTCTGGGAGACGGTTTCATTCCCGAGGATGTCGATTGAGACATTTTCAGAGGTCAGCGTTCCGAGGGCGGAGGTCGTGCCGAGGCCTGTGAGGCGGGTGCGGGAGATGGCGTTGGTGAGCGGGGTGGCGCTGTTGTCTTCGGGGTAGATGACGCTGGTGGAGACGCGCCAATAGTCGGAACTGATGGTCTGATAGGACGTGTAGGACGATTGGACGCGGTCGGTGTCGAGGTCGATTTGGCCGTTGTCGTTGAGATCGAGAGCGGTGTGGACCTGTTCGCCGAGATCATTGTAAGAGAAGAGGGTCGTTGAAATCGTTGAAGCCTGCCCCGCCGGAGGCGGGGTCGTCGAA
>JAXMLA010000223.1:0-1372 GCA_034370465.1 Desulfuromonadales bacterium | reverse complement strand
GGGCCGTCCAGGCGGCGGAAAAGGCGAACGAAGCGGCCCGGGAAAGGCTCAAGGCGGAGGAGAACCTCAATCTGGTTAAAGCGGAAACGGAGTTTTTCAAACAGAAAATGGATATTTTGACCCCCTTCGCGTCCCGCCTCGCGGCCTTGCAGGCGAGAAAATTTCTGTTGCCTGAAGGCGCCGCCATGACGGTCGCGCTGGGCGAGCCCGAGGCGGACCGGAACCGCTTCCCCCTTGCCCTGGAATATAAAGGTCAACGCTGGCCGCGCCATTGGGAGTACCGGGACCGCAACCAGGCCCGGGATTTCTACCGGACCCGCACCTTTTTACAGGCCGAGGGGTTGTTTCAACTGGAGGAAAGGGACGGGGTGGCCTACCGCCTGACCGGCGCCCGGGTAACCCACCCGGGGATGGGGGAAACGCGGGAAATTGCCCTGGAGCAACCGGCCGCCTTTGCCGAAAGCGGGCTGCTCGGGCAGATGAAAAAGGCCTATGAGGGAAGCGCGGCGAAACAGGAAGAGGCCGTCAAGCTCCATGCCGTGGGGGTATCTTCCAAAATCCACCGGAGTGCAACAACGGGCATGGAGTTCATCCTTGTTCTCGGCGGCTGCTTTCAGATGGGGGACACCTTTGGCGATGGGAGCAATGATGAGCGACCGGTCCGGGAGGTCTGTCTCAGTCCCTATTACCTGGGCAAATATGAGGTTACCCAGGGGCAATGGCAAAAGGTGATGGGGAGCAATCCCTCCATTTTCAAGAACTGCGATGATTGCCCGATGGAAAATGTCTCCTGGCACGATACCCAGGAATTCATTAAACGGCTCAACGAACTGGAAAAGACCGACAAATACCGTCTCCCCACGGAGGCCCAGTGGGAGTATGCCACCCGGAGCGGGGGCAAAGCGGAGAAGTATGCCGGAACGAGCGACCTTGCCGCATTAGGAAGCTACGCCTGGTACGACGGCAATAGCGAGCGCCGGACCCGCCCTGTGGGCCAGAAACAGCCCAACGGGCTGGGGTTTTATGATCTGTCCGGCAATGTCTGGGAGTGGGTGCAAGATTGGTATGGCCCTTACCAGTCAGGACGCGTGACCGATCCCCCTGGGCCATCCGGCGGCCAGCCTCGTGTCCTGCGCGGCGGCTCCTGGGCCAGCGATCCCGGGTACGTCCGTGCGGCGAACCGGCTCAGGGTCGCTCCGGCGGTCTGGAGCAGTTTCATCGGGTTTCGTCTGTCCCTGTCCGCCCCCTGATTTTATTTGTTTCTCCGCTGGTTCAATCTTGAAGATTGAACCACAACATTAAACAGACGTGCCAATTCCCGTTTTTCCGCGCAACATGCAGCACAAAACCAGGGCGCGGGAAAGATTTGTTA
>JAXMLA010000222.1:0-5339 GCA_034370465.1 Desulfuromonadales bacterium | reverse complement strand
TCCAACCTCGCGCCTCGGCATCCCGCGCCGCGAGTTTGAAGGGCGGTCCCTGAGCGGAGTCGAAGGGCTGCACTTTCACACCCTCTGCGAACAGCTTTTCGAGCCGCTGGAGCGGACCGCCAGGGCCTTTGAAAAAAAGTTCGGCGCCTTTCTGCCGGAACTGAAGTGGATCAATTTCGGCGGCGGCCATCATATCACCCGGGAAGGGTACGATCTCGATGGACTGGTCGAACTGGTGAAATATTTCCGCGCCAAGTATAACGTCGAAGTCTATCTCGAACCGGGAGAGGCGATCGCTATCGGCACCGGCATCCTCGTCGGTGAAGTCCTTGATGTCGTCAAGAACGGCATGGAGACGGCGATCCTCGACATTTCGGCGACCTGCCACATGCCGGATATCCTCGAAATGCCTTACCGTCCTGTTATCACCGGCGGCTTTGATCCCGGTGGCAAGGCGCATAACTACCGTCTCGGTGGACCATCCTGCCTCGCCGGCGACGTGATTGGCGACTGGTCTTTCGACCAACCGCTGCAGGTTGGCGACCGTTTGGCTTTCGAGGATATGGCCCACTACACCATGGTCAAGACCACCACTTTTAACGGCATCCAGCATCCGGCGATCTGTACTTTTGAACCGGAGAGCGGTGAACTCAAGGTCGTGCGTCACTTTGTTTATGAGGATTTCAAAAACCGCTTGTCCTAAATCCGGAGGGCGCCCCGATGTGTCGCCCTAAGAAAGGCCCTATTCATGGAAAAATGGTCGATCAACGACTCGAACAAAATATATAACCTCAGCAACTGGGGGGCGGATCTCTTCTCGATCAACAAGAAGGGGAATATCTGTGTCCACCCTTCCTCGAACTCCAAGGATTTCATCGATCTGCGCGCTCTGGTCGATGATCTGATCAAACGCAAGATCAAGCCGCCGATCCTGCTGCGTTTCATGGATATCCTTTCCGGGCGGATTGCCAATATTAATCGCGCCTTTAAAAACGCCATCACCGAGAACGAGTACCCGGCCAGGTATCAGACCTTCTACCCGATCAAGGTCAATCAGCAGCGCCAGGTCGTTGAGGCGATTACCCAATATGGCAAACGCCACAATATCGGCCTCGAAGTCGGTTCCAAGCCGGAACTGGTTATCGGCCTCTCCTTTGCTGCGATGAATGGCATTCCGATCATCTGTAACGGCTACAAGGATACCGAATATATCGAGACGGTTCTGTATGCCACCAAAATCGGCTACAACATCACCATCGTCGTTGAGAAGATGTTTGAACTGGAAAAGATCATTGCGCTGGCGAAGAAGACCAATATTCAGCCGCGCCTCGGTATCCGCGTCAAACTCTCTTCGAAGGGGACGGGAAAGTGGGCGACCTCCGGTGGCGAGGATGCCAAATTCGGGCTGCGCATGTCGGAGATTATCGCCGCTATCGACATTCTGCGCGAAGCGGAGCTGATCGACTGCGTCAAGCTCCTGCACTTCCATATCGGCAGCCAGATCACCAAGATCGACAAGATCAAGACCGCCCTGATCGAAGGGACGCGGGTCTATACCGAGATGAAGAAGCTCGGCGTCGGCATCGACTATGTCGATATCGGCGGCGGTCTCGGCGTCGACTACGACGGCTCGAAGTCGAGCTACTTTTCGAGCGTCAATTACACGGTCGAAGAGTATGCCAATGATGTTGTCTACCAGATCAAGAACATCTGCGACGAAGCCGGGGTCGAGTGCCCCAATATTATCTCCGAATCAGGCCGGGCGACGGTCGCCCATTACTCGGTCCTGGTCACCAATGTCCTCAACACCAATACCCAGCATCTCACCCCGGACTTTGAAGAAGAACTGAATGCTGCCGAGAAGCTGGCGCCGACGGTCAAGAAACTCGCCGATATCTACAAAAGCATCGACCGGCATTCACTGCGCGAAGATTACCACGACACCATGCAGCTCATTCAGGAAGCGGTGAGCCTCTTCAATCTCGGCTACCTCTCCCTCAACGAACGCGCCATGGCCGAATGGCTCTACTCGAAGATCCTGCGCAAGATCAATGGCATTGTCGAGAAGATCAAGCCGATCCCCGAAGAGCTGCAAAACTTTCAGCTGGCGCTGCGCCAGACCTACTTTGCCAACTTCTCCCTCTTTCAGTCGATCCCCGACTCCTGGGCGATCGATCAGCTCTTCCCGATCATGCCGATCCAGCGCCTGCAGCAAAAGCCCGATGTCATGGCCTCGATCGCCGATATCACCTGCGAGTCCGACGGTGAGATCACCAGCTTTGTCGGCGAGAACGGCCGCACCAAGTTCCTCCCCTTGCACAAGATCCGCAAGGACGAAGATTATTACATCGGCTTCTTCCTGATCGGCGCGTATCAGGAGATCCTCGGCGATCTGCACAACCTCTTCGGCGATACCAACGCCGTCCATATCACCTTCAACAAGAAGACCGGCTACATGATCGATACAGTGATCAACGGCGACGCCACCTGGGAAAGCCTGAAGTATGTCGAGTACAAGGGGCCGGAACTCCTCAAGAAGGTGCGTGACAGCCTCGAAAAGGAAGTCGCGCTGCGCAAGGTCTCGATCGAAGAGAGCAGTCATTTCATCGAGCTTCTCGATCGCACCCTGGTCGGTTATACGTATCTCGGCGATTAGAGTTCAGCGAGTTGTAGGAGCGGGCTCCAGCCCGCGATTTTAGGTGCATCGCAGGCTGGAGCCTGCTCCTACGGATTTTAAAGGGGTGGCAGAAATGAAAAAGATCGGCATCTTGACCAGCGGCGGGGATTGTTCGGGGATGAACGCGGCGATTCGCAGCGCCGTGCGCACCGCCCTGCGACTCAATGTCGAAATCGTCGGTTTTCGCAAGGGCTATCTCGGGTTGATGAAAGGGGATTGCATCCCCCTCGACAGCCGCGCCGTCTCCGGCATCCTCCATCGCGGCGGCACCTTTCTTCAGTCTGCCCGCTCCCCGGAATTCCGCACCCCGGAAGGGCAGCAACTTGCCCTCGCCAATCTGCGCCGCCTCGGCGTTGACGGGCTGGTTATTCTCGGCGGTGACGGTTCTCTCAGCGGCGCCCTGGCTCTGCATCAGCTCGGCTTCCCGGCCATCGGTATCCCCGCCTCCATCGACAACGATATCTCCGGCACCGATATGTCTCTTGGTGTCGATACCGCCCTCAACAACATCATCTACGCCGTCGACTGTATCAAGGATACCGCGAGTTCCCACGCCCGCGCCTTTGTCATCGAAGTCATGGGGCGCAACTCCGGTTATCTCGCCAGCATCAGCGCCATCGCCACCGGTGCCGAGTTCGCTCTCGTCCCCGAGCGCGAGTACGACCTTTCCGAGATCTGCCAGCAGCTGCGCGGCCGCTATGAAGAAGGGCGCGACAATGCCATTATCATCCTCGCCGAAGGGGCGGGGCATGCCCAGTCGATCGCCGATACCATCAAGGATGCCATCGGTTTTGAGACCCGGGTCACCGTCCTCGGTCATTATCAGCGCGGCGGTGCCCCTTCGGTCTTTGATCGTCTCCTCGCCAGCCGATTCGGCAAGAGTGCCGTTGAGCTGCTGCTGCAGGGCGAGCGGGGAGTGATGGTCGGCCTGGCGTGCAATGCCATGATCACCACGCCGCTGGAGACGGTGATCCGCGGCAGCAAGCGCCCGCAGGACGAGATGGTCCGTCTGGCGGAAGAGCTAGGAATTTGAAATGAAAAGTCTTTGCATCGCCCTCATAACCCTCCTCCTTGGAGCTTGTGCGCCAACATCTATCCCCCTCCTCGGCAACCCGCAGCTCCCTTATCCGCCGGCAACCAAGCCGCAGGTGGGTGAGATCCTCCATCTCCGGACCGGTCATCTTGTCAGCGCCGCGGAGATGGCGGCCGCTGCCGCGGAGAGCCGGATTATCTATGTTGCTGAAACCCATGATAATCCCGCCTCGCACCGGGTGCAGCTCGATCTCCTTCGCGCCGTGGCACAGCGCTATCCGGGGCGGACGGCCATAGCGATGGAGATGTTCATTCCGGCGCAACAGGCCTCCCTCGACGCCTGGGTGGCGCAGGAACTCGACGACAAGAGTTTTCTCAAGGTCTGGTACAGCAACTGGAAGATGGATATCGCTTATTACCGCGAGATTCTCGACTATTGTCGGGCAGCAGGCATACCGATTCTCGGCATCAATGCGGAAAAGAGCCTGATACAGGCAGTGGCTCGCAAGGATTTTGCCGAACTGTCGGCGGAGGATCAGGCCCGCCTGCCCGCGACTCTTGACCTCAACGATCCCTATCATCAGGCGTTGACTGCGGCGATCTTCGGCGGTCATGCCCAAGGGGCGCGACTGGCTGGTTTCCAGCGCGCCCAGACCTTGTGGGACGAAACCATGGCGGAGAATATTGTCCGCTTCCTGGCCTCGCCGCAAGGGGACGATTTTCGTCTCCTCGTCTTTGCCGGCGGTAATCACATACGTAACGGCTACGGTATCCCGCGCCGCGTCTTCCGGCAGCTCCCTCTTTCTTATACCCTGATCGGCAATGAAGAGCTGGAGGTGAGTGAAACCAAGAAGAAGGAAGCCTACATGGATGTCGTTCTGCCGAACTTTCCCATGCCGGCTTACGATTACCTGGTCTTTACCCGCTATGAAGAGCTGGAGAAGGCGGAAGGGGTGAAACTCGGGATCATCTTCAAAGAGGAAGAGGGGAAAGTGCTCGTTAATGGCATCCTCCCGAATGGCGTCGCAGCGCTCGGGGGAGTACGGGAAGGGGACGTGCTGCGCAACCTCGACGGAGAAGAAATCCTCGAATCGTTTGATCTCACTTATGCGTTGCAGCAGAAGAAGATCGGTGACAAGGGGCAGCTGACGGTGGAGCGCGGCGGGGAGACGCTGATTCTCGATCTCACCTACGCACCGGCACCGCCGACGGAAGGTGGAATCCACAAGCCGTAGGGGCGACCAGTGGGTTAGCCCAGGTTTTTTGTAGGGGCGCCGCTTGCTGCGCCCGCTTTCTTCTGGTCAGACAAAAACCGACCAGGTTCCGGGGGTTGCGCCCCCGACGACGCCCTACTTCTTTTCCTTGCCGGAAAGAAGTAGGCAAGAAAATGCACCCCATCACCTGGCCCGCTGCGCGGGTTCCCTGCGCCCGGAAGACGTTTGGCGGGCGGACAAAAACTCGCTGCGCTCAAACATTTGTCCGCCTTTATCGCCAAACGTCCACCGCGCTCCGGCGGCGGCGATAGGGGGTAACCCGCACAAAAATCCCGAAAACCCAATGTAGGGGCGCACCTGTGTGTGCGCCCGCTTTGTTCTCCCCGCCGTCGGGGATGTCTGCCGCCGGCCTCAAT
>JAXMLA010000221.1:0-9791 GCA_034370465.1 Desulfuromonadales bacterium | reverse complement strand
ATTGAGGCCGGCGGCAGACATCCCCGACGGCGGGGAGAACAAAGCGGGCGCACACACAGGTGCGCCCCTACATTGGGTTTTCGGGATTTTTGTGCGGGTTACCCCCTATCGCCGCCGCCGGAGCGCGGTGGACGTTTGGCGTTAAAGGCGGACAAATGTCTGAGCGTAGCGAGTTTTTGTCCGACCGCCAAACGTCTGCCGGGCGCAGGGAACCCGCGCAGCGGGCTAGGGGATGGGGTGCCTTTTCTTGCCTACTTCTTTCCGGCAAGGAAAAGAAGCAGGACGTCGTCGGGGGCGCAATCCCCGGAATTTGACCGGTTTCGACCGACCGGAACATTCAGGGGTACAGGCATCTGCGGAGCCAATCACCGGTCACCCTCAAGGGCGGGCACCCACGAGGGGTGCCCCTACATAAACGCAAACTGTTGGCGTTATGCCGCCAGGATCTCTTTGAGCAGTTCGGGATGCCGATCAAGCAGGCGGAAGAGATTCATCACCGCCGGGAGGGGTTTGGCGACTCCCCGTTCGTAGCGAGAAAAGGCATTATGCCCCCCGCCGGTGATTCTGGCTGCCTCCTGCTGCGAAAGCTTCAGCTTCTTGCGAATGCGAGTCAACTCGGCCGCCTCTTCTTGATCGACGCGGCGCATGAAATCGTCGAGCAAGGCTTCATTCACCGACGCCTCTTCCCCGGTCACGATCCCCTCGTCGCAGTGATCGCACCAGGCGCCCGCCTGAGCGTATTCCAGGGATTGACCCCGATAGTCGAAGCGCGCGGTCTTGATCCGGTCCGCCAGAGTGCCGCCACCGCATGCGGGGCAGTGCTTGCCGTGCCATTGTTCACTCATCGTCCAGCTCCTTGAAGGAAATGACGAAATAGTCGTCCTGTTGCTGAAACTTCAGATACAGCGCCGTGCCACGGTAGTGGGCATGGTAGACATCCTGCCAGATCCGATGATCGACATGCACGGTCATCGACTTGTAGAAGTTGGCTGACGTCAGACTCTCGATGACCTGCCAGGCCTGTTGCAAACTCAGCCCGGAACGCTTGATGCCGTGACGTGCCGACATGGTCAGGTGCATGGCGGCGACCGAATGCATCTGCGCCTGGATAGCTTTAAGATCGTAATGCGGTCGACGCTTTTCCATTACAATAACCCTTTAAGGGTAATCAAGCAACTGCTATTTCGCCAAAACAAAAAACGCCACTCATCAGCATCATCATGCTGACCCAGCGGCGCTATCGTTCCATCCAACCCTCTAGCCATCTTTGCCCTCCCTCGAACCGCCCGAAACCGGGCAGATGAAAACGTCAATTTATTACCCCACCCTTCGACTCTTGTCAATGCAACAGATCAGAACTATTAAAAAATCGGTCGCAACGGTCGTCTTCTACAGAGGGGCAGCTCCTCCCCCCTTTCGCCGCCGCCGGAGCGCGGTGGACGTTTGGCGATAAAGGCGGACAAATGTCTGAGCGCAGCGAGTTTTTGTCCGCCCGCCAAATGTCTGCCGGGCGCAGGGAACCCGCGCAGCGGGCCAGGCGATGGGGTGCCTTTTCTTGCCTACTTCTTTCCGGCAAGGAAAAGAAGTAGGGCGTCGTCGGGGGCGCAACCCCCGGAACTTGGCCGGGCCGTCGCTGCTGGCGACGGCCTCTTCTGTTTACTCTCTATTTCCCCCTGAGCATCCGGCCAAAGAGGTCACAACCCGGCGTGATCCGTATACCGCTCGCCCCGGCCGCTGCCTCAAAATAGCCCTCAGCCGGACGGGCGGGCGGAAAGGCGCCACTCGAATCGTAAAGGAGATAAGGAACCGGATCACTGGTGTGGGTCATCTTCGCCACCGGGGTGGGGTGATCGGGGAGGACGAGGACACGGTGCGGACCGAGAGCGGCGATACCGTCAAGGATGGTGCCGACCACGAGCTTGTCGAAATCCTCGATCGCCTTGAGTTTGTGCGCCAGATTCCCGGCATGGGAGGCTTCGTCCGGCGCTTCGACGTGAACATAAACAAAATCGCGGGTCTTGAGCGCTTCCAGCGCCGCCTCCGCCTTGCCGCGGTAGTTGGTGTCGATATAGCCGGTGGCGCCGGGGACGTTGATGATATCGAGGCCGGCGCAAACGCCGATCCCCTTGAGGAGATCGACCGCCGAGATCACCGCGCCGCGCAGACCGTAACGGGTCGCCATCGTCTCCATATGCGGTTTGCGCCCCTGCCCCCAGAGCCAGATCGAGTTGGCGGGGCTCTCACCGCGTTTTTCGCGGGCGAGATTAACGGGATGGCGTTTGAGCAGGAGCTGCGAAGCGGTCATGAGCTGGATCAGTTCCTCGGCGCCCTCGCCGATGGGGAGATAGCTATCGATGCTCTGATTGGTGATGTCGTGCGGCGGGGTGCAGGTCATCTTCTCCTTCCCCCCCTTCCAGACGAGGAGGTGACGATAAGAGACGCCGGGGTGAAAGCTGAACTCTTCATTGCCGAGCTCTGCTTGCAAACTGGCGACAATCTCCGCCGCTTCCGGGGTGGTGATGTGGCCGGCAGAGAAGTCGTTCATGTAGATGCGGCCGGCATGGGGCTGAAGATGGACAAGATTGAGGCGGAAGGAGATATCGTTCGGACCGAGTTCCACCCCCATGCTCGCGGCTTCGAGAGGGGAACGGCCGGTATAGCAGGTGGTGGGGTCGTAACCGAAGACCGAGAGGTTGGCAACATCGCTCCCCGGCGCATAACCGGCCGGGACCGTATCCGCCAGCCCCTGTTCGCAGATGCGGGCGAGGCCATCCATGCGCGGGGTCTGCGCATGCTGCAAGGGGGTCTTGTTGTCGAGTTCGGCCATCGGTTCGTCGGCCATGCCATCGCCGAGGAGAATAATATATTTCATGACATCCTTCTGTGCATCCGCCGGGCTTCAACCGCGCGGGTGATATTTCTGGTGAATTTTCCGTAACCCGTCGCGGGTGACGTGAGTATAAATCTGCGTTGTGGCGATATCCGCGTGGCCGAGCATCGCCTGCACCGCCCGCAGATCTGCGCCGTTTTCCAGGAGATGAGTGGCAAAGGAGTGGCGCAAGGTATGCGGGGTAATCTTCTTGGCGATGTCGGCCTCGAGGGCGCGGCGCCTGATAATCTTCCAGAAACCCTGCCGTGTCAACCCTCCACCGTCCCGATTGAGAAAGAGAAAGGGAACAATCTTGTCGCTCCGGTCAAGACGGGGCCGACCGTACAGCCGATATTGATCGACCGCCGCCAGCGCCGTGTCGTTGAGGGGGATCACCCGCTCCTTGCGACGCTTACCAAAAGCGATGAGATAGCCGGCATCGAAACGGAAATCTTCAGCCCGAAGGGAGATTAATTCCGAGACCCGCAAACCGGTGGCATACAAAACTTCGAGCATCGCCCGGTCACGCAGGCTGTAGGGGTCGTCTCCCTTCGGAGCGCGCAGCAGCGCTTCGACCTCGGTGAAACTCAGAGAGTGCGGCAGGGCGGCGGCAATCCGCGGCGCACTGACCTGCAACGTCGGATTTTCGAGCGTGACCCCGTCGCTGCACAGAAATTTATGAAAACTGCGCACTGCCACCAGCGCCCGGGCCCGACTGCGCGCCGCGAGGCCCGCCTCCTTCAATTGGGCAAGATAAAGGAGGATCAGCGCCGGTCGGATCTCGTTGAGGCGAACGACATCATTGGCGGCCAGATGCGCCAGATAACGCCCGAGGTCACGGCTGTACGCTTCCAGGGTGTGTTTTGAGCTCCCCTTCTCCACGGTCAGATAGTGAAGAAACTGATCGAGATAAAGATCCAGGGGGGCGGCGGGGCTCAAATTTCTTCCCCGATCCGCTCGATGAGCTGCTGACGGATGGTTGCCAGCCGCTCTTCGTCGCGAATCTTCTGGCCAAAGATATCCTTGACATAGAAGGTATCAGCCGCCTGATCGACCTTGGTCGAAATTCGCGACACACCGATGTAAAGTCCGAGATCCTTGAGGGTGCGGGTCATCTGGTAAAGGAGGCCGACCTGATCGTGGGCAAAGATATCGATGACGGTATATTCGCTGGAGACCGCATTGTCGATCTCGACCCGGGTCGGATAGCGCGGCCGCGCCTTGGGGGTGAGGAAGTCAGGGCGTTTCTGCTTGCGTACCAGCTCATCGACGCGGGCGCGCCCTTCGATCACGGCGGTGAGATCGTTCTCCACCTGTTCCCATTTACGCGGGTTGGTCACCATCTCGCCGGCAGAAGAGCGCACCTGGAGGATATCGAGGGCGACGCCGTTCGACAGGGTGTTGATCTCGGCGCCGAGGATGTTGAGGCTGTTCGCCGCCATCACCCCGGTGATCAGGGAGAAGAGGCCGGGGGCGTCGAGGGTCGTCACCATGATCTCGCTGTACTCCCCCTCGCTGTCCTGACGCACGAAGATCTGCACCGACTTCGCCCCGCGCTGCAGGACGATGCGCAGATGCTCGGCAATCTCGCTGGAGCGGTGAGCAAGGAGATAACGCGTCGATAAGGATTTGATATATTCGCGGAGAATGCGGGGATCGAACTCGTCTTCGAGGAGTTCAAAGATCTTGCGGGTACGGTTGCGGACCTTTTCCGAACTTCGCTCGCTGTGAAAGTCGCCGCGTTCGAGGACATCATAGACCTTCTCGTAAAGCTCCTGCAGGAGGCGGCCTTTCCATTCCGACCAGATATCCGGACCGACCGCCTTGAGATCGGCAAAGGTGAGGAGGTACAGCATCCGGAGATTTTCGCTCATCTCCATAATCTGGGCGACCTGGACGATGAGTTTGTCGTCGGAGAGATCGCGGCGCTGCGAAGTGTTGGCGAGGACAAGATGCTGACGGACGAGGAATTCGAGGCGCTGGCTGTCCTCACGGGACAGCCCGAGACGACGGGCGATGGTCGGAACCATCTCTGCCCCTTTGTTGCTGTGATCCTTCCCCTCCCCTTTGCCGATATCATGCAGGAGAACGGCGAGGAGAAGGAGTTCGCGCTTTTCAATCTCCCCTGCCACCTGAGTCAATACCGGTTTTTTGACCGCATAATCGCCCCGCCAGACCTTGCAGATCTCTTCGACGGCAAAGAGGGTGTGCACGTCGACGGTGTAGATGTGATAGGCATCGTGCTGCACTTTGCAATAGATATGAGCGAATTCGGGGAGAAAGTGATTGAGAAATTGCAGATGGTGCATCTCGCGCAGGGTCTCGACAACGCCGGAAGGGCTGCGGAGAATTTCGAGAAAGCCGTCGGCCATGATTTTGGAACGGCGGACCTTGTCGTGGATGCGATGCAAATTGGCGCGAATCAATCCCTTGAGGGGGACGCTGAGTTTGACACCGTGGCGCTGCGCGAGGAGAAAAGCCCGCATCATCAATGCCGGTTCGCGCTCGAAAAGGTCATCGCTGGTCAGGGAGAGTTCGCCGCGCAGGACATAAAATCCTTCTTCGACAACGCGGCGGCGCAGATAGCCGAGGATGCCGAAAGATTTATCCCCCTGCTGCAAGGTCTTGTTAATCAGCGAGGTGGCGATATGCTCGACCCGCACTGCATGGGCGTAATAATCCTGCATGAACTGCTCAACCGCCTGCGCCTTGCGGTTATCGTGATAGCCGAGAAAAGCGGCGAGCTGTTCCTGCTTTTCAAAATCGAGCTGATCGGTCTTGCGGGAAGCAAGGTAATGGAGTTCATTGCGAATCCGCCACAGGTAATCGAGCGACCCTTCGAACTCGGCGCCGTCCTGATCGGTCATCACCCCCTTGACTACCAACTCCTGGAGTACCTGGCACTTGTATTTGACCTGCGCCACCCACAGGGCGGTATGGAGATCGCGCAGCCCCCCTTCCCCCTCCTTGATATTCGGTTCGAGGAGATAGACCGAGGACCCATACTTCTTCAGACGTTGCCGCCGCTCTTCGAGCTTCTCTTCGATATAGCGCTTCCCCTGCTTGACGCGGATGGCCGTAGCAACGACCTTTTCATACTGGGCATATAGAGCATTATCACCGGCCAGCGGGCGGGAGTCGAGGAGAGCCGTGCGGGCGGTCAGATCCTGCTCGGCGATCTCCAGACAGTCGCTGATCGAGCGGACACTGAAACCGACCTCGAGCCCGAGATCCCAGAGGAGATAGAGAACGCGGTCGGAAATCTCCTTGGCAAACTCTTTCCCTTCCTTCTCTTCGGTCAGAAACATGATATCGATATCGGAACGCGGATTGAGCTCACCGCGGCCATAGCCGCCGATGGCGATGAGTGATATTCGATCCTTCGGCCCGGCCGCAACCCCGCCGGAGACGCAGGTATACAGGTTGCGAATCAGGGTGTCGGCGACCGAAGTCAGACTCGCCACTACTTTTCGCCCCGAAGCCCCGGCGCGGTGTTCTTCACGGATGCCGGCATGATGAAAGGCAAGAAACTCACGGGCCGCGACCAAAAGAGCGGCGCGGCGCTCTTCATAAGGGATGCGGGGATCAACGAGTTCGGGGAGGAAAAAACGTCCGGAAGAGTGTGAAGGTTCGGTCATTGTCGCGCCACCACTTGTGAACTGCCTTCATAAGCGCGCAAACCGTCAATGATCGCCCGCGTCGCCTCTTTCTGATATTTGCGCGTGGCCAAACGCGATTCTTCCTCGGGATTACTGAGGAAAGCGGCCTCAATCAGGACGGAGGGCATATTGGCGCCAAGGAGGACATAAAAGGGTCCCTGCTTGACGCCGAGATTCTTTACTTCACCGAATTCACGAGAAAGCCCGGTAACCAGGGCGTGCTGGATATCGGAAGCGAGTCGACTCGATTCCTGAATCTTCGAGTGCGCCATCAGGTCAAAAAGGATCTGTTCGAGATCGCTCACCGCCCGCAGCGTCGTGCCATTCTCCCGCGCCGCCACCGCCGCCGCCTTCTCATTCTTGGAGAAGTTGAGATAATAGGTTTCGATCCCATGCGCGGCGCTGTTAGGGCTGGCATTGACATGCAGGGAGACGAAGAGATCCGCCCCGACCTTGTTAGCGAGGGCGGTCCGCTCCTCCAGGGGGATAAAGGTGTCGTCGGTGCGGGTCAGCACCACGTCCCAGCCGAGTTTGCTCTTCACCTCCTCGGCGAGGAGGAGGGCCATCGACAGGACAATATGCTTTTCCAGCAGGCCGGAAGGGCCGACGGCGCCGGGATCCTTGCCGCCATGGCCGGCGTCGATGACGATGCGGCGCGGAGGAAGGAGGGGGACTGGCGGCGGCACCGGACGCGGCGTTGCAACCACGGGTGGAGCCGTGCTGACGATGGCGGCGATCGGATCTGCCGCCGGCAGGGGCGGTGCTGCCGTTTCCGGAATCGCGCCGGCACTGCCGGCAATATCGATGATGATCCGAAAGGGATCCGGCAGGGTGAAGATCTTGTAGTTGTCGAAGCTGAGGAGATCGAGGACGACGCGGGTGCGCCCGACTTCCGGTTTACCGGTGCGAATCTGACGCAGCAGGCCGTCATTGACGACACTCGATTCCGGCAGCCCGCCGATTGGCAGCGTTTCGAGGAGATCGAGGAACAGGCGCGGCGGCGCATTGATGGCGGGATCGGCGGCAAGAAGGGTCGAAGTGTACTCCGTCGGTTGGGAAAGATCGATGACGATCCGGGTGTAACCGGGGTTGGACCAGGAACGGACGCCGTTGAGTTGACTGCGCTCCCCCTTAACCGCCGGCGGAACCGACGGGAGAGGCAAGGCCGCTACAACCGGGGGCTTCGGGGCGGGCTTGGGGGCATAAGCGGCCAGCCGCTTGAGCTCTTCCTTGGCTTTGCCGGCGTATTTGCTCTGCCCCTGCTCAGTCCTGATCCGCTCATAAACCCGGTAGGCAACCGCCGGGTCCTGCAATTTTTTTTCCGTCAACCGAGCGGCGGCCCACAGTCCTTCGACGGCAAAAGGACTCCTCGGCGCCAGCTCAGCGACAGCAAGGTAAGCTTCCTGCGCCGCAGCAAAATCCTTGGACAGCCGAGAAATTTCCGCCATCTTTTCCTGCGCCGTCGCAGCGAGATAATGGGCCTCGGCACTTTTGGCGTGGCGGGGATTGCGGGCACGGAAGGACTCGAGATCGGCGATCACCTTCACCCAGCGGTCGCGATAACCACGTGCCTTCCCTTTTTCGGCATCAAGGCGGTTCAGAGCAGCTTTGGCCGCGGTAAACTCCTTGTCCGGATTTTTGCCCGCAGCGTCAGCTCCCGGCGTCAGGAATGTGCAGAAGATCAGGAGGAGGAGAAAGAATGTCCGGTGATTTTTCATAGGAGCCGTTTCAGGTGATCGAGAAAGTTGAGTGCTTCCAAAGGAGTCATGATCGTCGGATCGCAGAGTGCAAGTTCCCGGCGGATTTCAACGCCGCTGCCGCTGTCAAAGAGGGCCATCTGCGGGGTAGCTGCCGCCTTTTGCTGCCCCCCTTTACGACTCTTGGCGAGGCGCGGCGCCCCTTCTTCCTCAAACTCGCCCGATTCAAGATTGCGGAGGATCTCTTTGGCGCGTTCGATGATCAGGGTCGGCAGACCGGCGAGGCGCGCCACCTGGATGCCGTAGGAATGGCTCGCCGGGCCGGCGATGATGCGGCGCAGGAAGATGACCTGATCGTTCCACTCGCGCACGGCAATATTGAAGTTCTTCACCCGCGGCCGGGTCAGGGCGAGATCGGTGAGCTCGTGATAGTGGGTGGCAAAGAGGGTCTTGGCCGCCACCGGTGCGTGATCATGCAAGTACTCCGCCACCGCCCAGGCGATGCTGATGCCGTCGAAGGTCGAGGTGCCGCGGCCGATCTCGTCGAGGACTAGGAGGCTGCGCTCGGTGGCATGGTGGAGAATATGGGCGGTCTCGGTCATCTCCACCATGAAGGTCGAAAGGCCGCGGGCGAGGTTATCGCTGGCGCCGACGCGGGTAAAGATGCGATCGACCAGGCCGATCCGCGCCGATTTTGCCGGGATGGCACTCCCCATATGCGCCATCAGGGTGAGGAGGGCGACCTGACGCATGTAGGTCGATTTGCCGGCCATATTCGGGCCGGTGATAATCAGGATCTGTTCGTCGGCAAGATTCATCCGCACATCGTTGGGGACAAAACGTTCGGCCAGACTCATGGTCTCGACGACCGGATGCCGCCCCTCGACGATGATCAGATCGCTGCTTTCATCGAGCTCGGGGAGAACATAGTTACGCTCGTGCGCCACTGTCGCCAAGCCGAGGAGGACATCGAGCTGCGCCAATGCCGTGGCGCTCCCCTGCACGCGCTTCCCCTCGGCGGCGACCTGCTGACGGATGTTCTGAAAGAGTTCATACTCGCGCTCGACCAGCTTCTCCTCGGCGCCGAGGACCTTCTCTTCATAAACTTTGAGTTCGTCGGTGACATAGCGTTCGGCGTTGGCCAGGGTCTGTTTGCGCTGGTAATGCTCGGGGATGCGCGCCACCTGCGAACGCGGCACTTCGATATAATAGCCGAAAACCCGGTTATAGCGCACCTTGAGGGTGCTGATGCCGGTCTGCTCCTTCTCCTGCAACTCGAGCCGGGCGATCCACCCCTTCCCTTCCCGGCCGATCACGCGCAGCTCGTCAAGTTCGACATCAAAACCATCACGGATCAACCCCCCTTCCCGCAAAACAAAGGGGGGATCGTCGACAATCGCTGTGGCGATCAGGGCATAGAGATCTTCGAGAGGATCGATATCGCTACAAAGCGAAACCAGAAGAGGACTGGCGAGATCATCGAAACGGGAGCGCAGCGCCGGCAGTCGGCCGATGGAGAGACGCAGCGCCACCAGATCCTTGGCGTTGGCCGTCGCCATGGCGATC
>JAXMLA010000220.1:0-2495 GCA_034370465.1 Desulfuromonadales bacterium | reverse complement strand
CACCTTTGTACGCAATCACTTTCGCCGTGTGCTCGCAGCCCAGGATCTTTGGGACGAGAACGTCCAGCATCTTCTTTCCTGAGAGATCTTCGACGAGAATCTCGAAGTGCATCGACCTACCTCGCGTCCAGGTAATCGCTGTACCAGAGCCCGCCGAGTGGCAACCCTTGCGCGACCATGTTCTTTACCGTCGGGTCGTCGCTGGCCCTTCGGATCTTCGAGAAACCGTCCTTCTCCTTTTCCAGAACCCAGACCTCTTCCGGTTCGAGCGCGTCGACGAAGTAGGGTTGATGGGTGGTCACGAAGACCTGGGACCCTCCTTTCCTTCCCGTGGCGTGCTGGCGAAACTCTACGGCCAGGGCCTCCAGGAGCTTGTGATACAGCCCGTTTTCGGGCTCTTCGATGCACAAGAACGGCGGTGGAGATGGATCTTCGAGCATCAGCAAGTAGGCAAAAACCTTCAACGTACCGTCCGACATTTGTTGAGCGAAAAACGGGTCCCGAAAGCCTTTGTCGTTGAACCGGAGCAGCAGTCTGCCGTCCGAAGACTTCTCGGTGTCGATCTTGTGGATGCCGGGTATCTTCGCGGCAATCCTGTCCAGAATTGTCTGGAACCTCTTTGGGTACTCCCGCTCCATGAACTGCACCACATTACCAAGGTTGTCTCCGTGGATATTCAGGTGCTTTTGCGGCCCGGCCAGGGGAAGGCTGCGTGCGGCGTCGGGCGTGAAGTAGCTCAAGTACCAACCTTCGATGAAGCGCCGAAAGGCTGAAATCCTCGGGTGCTGTTTTAGCGCGCCGAGCGTCGCGATGCCAAGCTTGCGCTTGTCTTCAAGCTCTACGACTTCTGTCTCTCTGCTCTCCTCCTTGTTAGGGCTTTCTTGGAGCGTTTTGATAAACCGGAGCAAATCGAAACCAGAGTCGTGTTCGTCGATCTGGCGGCCTTCTTGCTCACCTTTCCAAACAATTCCCTTCCCATCGTTGAGTACGAGGAAGGAAAAGGGGCGGCCGTGTTTTTGTCCTTTGCGTCTTTGTCTGAGGCGTTCTCTAATGACGTAGGGGCGCGCGCCAGAGTCCAGACCGACAGAAATCTCATACGTAATGGGCCGGGCGTTCCTGTCTTCCTTGTAATACACTTCGAACTCGATTGGCCCTTCTTGGCCTTGAGACCTCATCCGTTCGAATCCCCCCCGCCCGCGCGCGTCACAGGCTTCCTCCACGCCGATCTTCAGGCAGTCGGACAGAAAGCCGAAGGCGTCGAACAAGGAGCTCTTGCCGACTCCGTTCTTCCCAATGACAGCCGTCATGGGCGCCAGCGGCTCAGTGTCCTGCAAGTCCCAGAGCTTCCCGAGCTCTATGCTTCTGAGGCTCCGAAAATTCTTGATTCTGAAACCCTCAATCTTCGCCATTATGACCTCCAATACATGAGCCGCTGACACTCACGGGGCTGCTGTCCTACAACTTCCTCAAGCGGGCAACCCGGCTCGTGTTTATGGAACCTCCTCGGTCAGAGCGCGGCCCACCACCGTGATCAGAGTCGACCGATGACTTGCGGGAGCCGTTCTCGCCGTGCAGCAGCAGGTTCTTTCCGCCGGCGAGGTCGAACTCGAACGGATCGTCGGAGGCGCGAAAGCCCTGGAGACTGATCTTGGTGATCCTCACGCCTTGCCCTCGATGATGCGGACGACGTCGAGGGTCTGGAGCTTGTCCAGGGCGATCCGGATGGGGTGGTTTCCGTCGTAGAGGGTCCCGAACACCTGGCGCAGGCGGTCGAGGTGGGTGGCGGCGCTCACACGATCACCCCGGCCGCTTTCTCGGCAAATCTGCGGAAGGAGTCCGAGCGCTTGAGCTTTGTCCAGTCGGGGATCGCCTTCGCGATCCTAATGGCGTCCACCGCGGCGCTGGATTTTCGGCCGGGCCCGAGTTCTTCGACGAAGTACCTCGTAAGTCGAGTCTTCGGGTCGGCCGTCGCGTCCGGCTTCTTCGGCGCGGTGAACTTCTGGACGTTGTGGGGCCGCTTCCGCGCCCCAACAACCGCTTCCACCGCTCGCCGGTCCGCCAGGAGCCACGCCTCCAATTCCTCACGGATGCATACCAGCGATACCCTCTCGATGGGTACCTTGTGGGCTGCCAGAGAGGCGAAGATGCTCTGTCGGTCGGCGTGTCGGCAGGGCTTCCCGGCAGGTCGCCATAAAGGGAACAGGTCCCAGACGATGATCACGCGCTCACAGGTTTGCAGAAGCTCCGCCGCCACGGGACCGCATTCTTCGACGAGCCTTTTCTTGTGATCCATGAACCGGGAAACGGGCTGGATATCCGGATTGAGGCGACCGAGGAAATGAATGCACACCTGTGTGTCGGCGCCGCCGCGACCACACTCGAACACGAACCCCACCCGTGCCATCACCGACCGCCTTCCGTGAGGCTCCCCATTGTGTACCGCCGGCCTGGTGCGAACCGCTCGCTCCACCCCTTCAGCTTCCCCTTGGACGGCC
>JAXMLA010000219.1:0-2652 GCA_034370465.1 Desulfuromonadales bacterium | reverse complement strand
CGTGCAGGGTCAGATCCATTGCTCCATGGGCTGACGTGCTCATTATTTATAGCTCCTTACCGCGAGGTGGATGTTCTCGAATTTGAGCGGCTCCTTGTGGAGTTCCGGCTCCTTGCCGACGCCCTTGAACTCCCAGGCGGCGGCGTAACAGAAGTTCTCGTCGTCACGCATCGCTTCGCCGTCCGCGGTCTGCGACTCGACGCGGAAGTGGCCGCCACAGCTCTCTTTGCGGTGCAGGGCATCGCGGACAAAGAGTTCAGCGAATTCGAGGAAGTCGGCAACGCGCCAGGCGTTCTCGAGCTGCTGGTTGACTTCGTTGGCGTGGCCGGTGACGTTGACATTCTCCCAGAACTCTTCACGCAGGGCGGGGATGAGTTTGATCGCTTCTTTCAGGCTCTCTTCACTGCGGGCCATGCCGGCCTTTTCCCACATGATCTTGCCAAGCGCGCGGTGAAACTCGGAGACGGTCTTCTTCCCTTTGATCGACAGGAGCTTGTTGATCTCCCCTTCGATCGCCGCTTTGGACTCAGCGAACTCGGGACGATCCGCCTTGTACTTGCCCGGGGTGATGCGGGCAAGGTAGTCAGCGATGGTGTAGGGGATGACAAAGTAGCCGTCGGCCAAACCCTGCATCAGCGCCGAGGCGCCGAGGCGGTTGGCGCCATGCACCGAGAAGTTGGCTTCACCCAGGACAAAGAGGCCGGGGAGGTTGCTCATGCAGTTGTAATCGACCCAGAGTCCGCCCATGGAGTAATCGGGGGCAGGGTAGATGCGCATCGGCACTTTGTAAGCATTCTCGTCGGTGATCTTTTCATACATCTGGAAGAGGTTGCCGTAACGCTCGCGGATCTTGTCTTCGCTGAGACGCTTGATCGAATCGGCAAAGTCGAGATAAACGCCGCGACCACCGGGGCCGACGCCACGGCCGTCGTCGCACTGCTCTTTGGCCGCACGGGAAGCGATGTCGCGGGGGGCGAGGTTACCGAAGGAGGGGTATTTGCGCTCGAGGTAGTAATCGCGATCTTCTTCCGGGATATCGCCGGGCTTGCGGGTGTCGCCCTGCTTCTTCGGCGCCCAGCAGCGGCCGTCGTTACGCAGCGACTCGGACATCAGCGTCAGTTTCGACTGGTGATCGCCGGTCTGGGGGATACAGGTCGGATGGATCTGGGTGTAACAGGGATTGGCAAAGAAGGCGCCCTTTTTAGCCGCACGCCAGTTGGCGGTAACGGAGCAACCCATGGCGTTGGTCGAAAGGTAGAAGACGTTGACATAACCGCCAGTGGCGAGGATGACCGCATCCCCCCAGAAGCTTTCGATCTCGCCGGTGACGAGGTTGCGGCAGGTGATCCCTTTGGCATCGCCGTCGCAGACCACGAGGTCGAGCATCTCGCGGCGCTCATGGAGTTTGACCGTGCCGGCCTTGACCTGACGGGACAGGGCCTGGTAGGCACCCAACAGAAGCTGCTGACCGGTTTGGCCGCGGGCGTAAAAGGTGCGGGAGACCTGGGCGCCGCCGAAGGAGCGGTTGTCCAGATAACCGGCGTAGTCACGGGCAAAGGGGACGCCCTGAGCCACGCACTGGTCGATAATGTTATTGGAGACAGTGGCGAGACGATAAACGTCAGCTTCACGGGCGCGGAAGTCGCCGCCTTTGATGGTGTCGTAAAAGAGGCGGAAGATCGAGTCGCTGTCGTTAGGGTAGTTCTTGGCGGCGTTGATCCCGCCCTGGGCAGCGATGGAGTGGGCACGGCGCGCTGAATCCTGATAACAGAAGGCTTCGACGTTGTAGCCGAGCTCTCCCAGGGTGGCGGCGGCGGCGCCACCGGCCAGACCGGTGCCGACGACGAGGATTTTGTATTTGCGTTTGTTCGCCGGGTTGACGAGTTTCATATCCTGGCGATGCTTGTCCCACTTTTCTGCTAAGGGTCCACTTGGACATTTGCCATCGAGTATCACAGGTCTCTCTCCTCTTGTTCGGTTGAATTATTTCACGATGCCGAAAAGTACGCTCAGCGGAACCAGGACAAAGCCGAGGCCGATCACAAAGGCAACCACTTTGCCGCCGGTGGTGATGGCGTCAAAGGTATTTTCGTTGGTCGCCCCGAGGCTCTGCAAAAAGCTCGCAGCGCCGTGCAGGATATGCAGCAGCAGCACGACGACGGCAGCGAGATAGAAGACGTTGAGTCCGCCGGAGCTCAGGCTGGTGGAGACCATGGCAAAGACGTTGAAGTGTCCGGCGGCGGTGTTCTCGATAATGGCGCCGGAGGGGAGGAGGCCGTGGAAGGTGAACTGCACCAGGTGAATGACGATGAAGACCAGCAGCAGCAGGCCGGTCCAGACCATTGACTGCGCCGAGAAGGTGGTGCGGTCATTCTTTTTGCAGGCGTAATCGATCGGACGCGCCGCCTTGTTCTGCAGATACAGGGTGAGACCAAAGAAGAGGTGAAGGATCACCGCTCCGGCCATCATCGCCCGAAAGGCCCACAACACCGGCGGGAAGGCCCGCAGATGTTCGGCATAGGCATTCAAGCCCGCTTCCCCGCCGAAGGTCGACAGGTTCCCCAGCATGTGTGCCAGCGCAAAGAAGACCAGAAAAAATCCGGTCAAAGCCATCACATACTTCTTGCCCAATGAACTACTTAACCACCGCAT
>JAXMLA010000218.1:0-6481 GCA_034370465.1 Desulfuromonadales bacterium | reverse complement strand
TCGTTGGCGGCGAATTCGATGCGGGCGCTCTCCATCTCCTTGCGGATGAGCGCTTCCATGTCGGCCATCGCCTTGGGGAGGAATCCGGCAGGGATCTCTTCGCTGCCGATCTCAAAAAAAAGTTCTTTGGACATTGTATAGGTCTCCAGAATTCAGAAGACAGGATTCAGGAGTCAGAATGTACTTCTGTCTTCTGAATCCTGAATGCTGTCTACTTGTTTTTCAGCAGGGGAAATCCGAGTTCTTCACGCAGCTTCAAGTAGCCCTCGGCGCAGAGTTTCGCGACATTGCGCACCCGGCCGATGTAGGAGGCGCGCTCGGTGACCGAGATGGCGCCGCGGGCATCGAGAAGGTTGAAGGTGTGCGAACATTTCATGACATAGTCGTAAGCGGGGAGGGTTAGCCCCTTAGCGACGAGACGGATGCACTCCTTCTCGTACATGGTGAAGAGCTGCAGGAGCATGGCAACATCGGCTTCCTCGAAGTTGTGGGTGGAGAATTCGACCTCGCTGCGGTGGTGGATGTCGCCGTACTTGATCCCCTTGGTCCATTCGAGGTCGTAAACGTTATCGACCCCCTGCAGATACATGGCGATCCGTTCGCAGCCGTAGGTGATCTCCGCCGGGATCGGTTTGAGGTCGATGCCGCCGGCCTGCTGAAAGTAGGTGAACTGGGTAATCTCCATGCCATCGAGCCAGACCTCCCAGCCGAGTCCCCAGGCGCCGAGGGTCGGCGATTCCCAGTCATCCTCGACAAAGCGGATGTCGTGTTTCTTCGGATCGATGCCGAAAGATTTGAGGGAGTCGAGGTACAGGTCGAGGATGTTGGAGGGGGACGGCTTCATGATCACCTGGAACTGGTAGTAGTGCTGCAACCGGTTCGGGTTCTCGCCGTAGCGGCCGTCAGTGGGGCGGCGCGAAGGTTCGACATAAGCGACATTCCAGGGCTCGGGACCGAGGACGCGCAGGAAGGTGGCGGGGTTAAAAGTGCCGGCCCCCTTTTCGGTGTCGTAGGGCTGTTGGATGATACATCCCTGATTGGCCCAATACCCTTGCAGAGAGAGGATAAGATTTTGAAAGGTCACGGTGCCTCCGGAAGGAGCTAAGATTTGGATAACACGAAAAAGTGGCGAATTTTAACGCGTGAAAATGAGCAGTGTCAAGATAAGAGGGAAAGAGAGAGGAAAAATATCGGCACCATCGTCGGAAACAATACGTTTCCGGTCGATCTTCATCCCGGACTTACCTTGTTATCGCCATCTCCCGTCGCGCCGCCTCGGTCAAATAGGGACGGATGGCGGTGAGGAGGACAGCATTGCCGCGTTGCAGGGTGGCGTCGGTCACTTCCTCGCCACCGACCTCCAGATAGTTGAGCCAGAAGAGGATAATCAGCCAGAGCTGCTCGACAAAGAGAGAGAGCTCAGGCTCCGCCAGCGGCACGATGAAGCCCTCGGCGATCGAGCGCTCGATCGATCCCCGCACCATGGCGCAATGGCTGCGATGGACAGCGTGGAACTCCGCGGCGAGGGTCGCATCGTTCTGGAGGAGCGAAGTCAGCTCCCGCTTGAAGAAGCGATAGCGCCAGTTGAAGCGTTGCACCATGACAAAGGTCTCAAGCATCGCCGTCACCGCCGCTGTCGTCTCGGGCGGACGCCCCGCGTTGATCGCCTGATATTCTTTGATGCCGACTTCGACCATCTGGCTGAAGATGGCGCGGACGATCGCCTCCTTGTTGCGAAAGTGGTAATAGAGATTGCCGGGGCTGATGTTGCAGGCGGCGGCGATATGGTTGGTCGAAACCGCCCTGGTCCCCTGCTCGTTGAAGAGGGTCAGGGCGGTTTCGATAATCCGTTCACGGGTGCTCATAGCGACTCCTTGTCGTAATCGAGATGCGCCCGCCGCACCTTGGCGAGGAAGAGGCCGAAGAGGCGCAGCCGCACCCCGAGATTGCGCCAGCCGAATTTGAACAAGGTCGGCAGCACCCGATGGAGCGGGATCGCCTTTTCGTAGAGTTTGGCCAGTTCATCGTAAAAGACCGGCAGCGGCAGCCGGGTCGGAATCAAGGCATGGAGCATATCAAAAAGCTCTGGTCGTTGCGAGAGGAGGCGGTCTGCCACCTGGCGGTGAAGGGCGGTGCCGGGGAGGGGGGTCATGACGGTGAAGGTCGCTGAGGTGAGTTTGAGGCGATGGATATGGGCGAGCAGCCCGGCAAAATCCTCGCGGCTGTAGTCGGGATCGACCATGAACGAGGCGTACGTCATCACCCCGAGATCCTTGAGAATCCGCACCGCTTCGGCCTGTTCGGCAATGGTCGTCCCCTTCCCCATGGCGGCGAGACGGGCATCGGAAAAATCTTCCATCCCGACAAAGACCTGCTTGAGCCCGATCTTCGCCCACTTCGCGAAGAGCTGGGGATGGCGGACGATGGTATCGACCCGGGCGTAGAGAAAGTAAGTTTTGCGGATGCCGGCCGCGGCAATCCGATCGGCGAGATCATCCATCCGCCCAGCGTCGCACATCGACTCGTCGTCGCAAAAAAAGACGTGCGGCTCGCTGATAAGTTGCAGCTCTTCGATCACCCGTGCCGGGTCGCGGCGCAGATACTTGCCGTCGGTGATCGCCCAGAGGGCGCAGAAATTACAGCGCGCCGTGCAGCCGAGGGAGGTGCGGATCGAGGCGAGGGGTTGAAACCATTCGCTGAAGTAGCGATCACGATAGGCGGCAGTGAGGGAACGATCCGGGAGGGGGAGTTCGTCGAGGGGGGTGTAGGGGCGCTCGGGGGTCAGCAACAGCCCGTCCGGGGCGGGGATGGCGAGGCCGGGGATGACGGCGAGCGGCGTATCGGCTTCCAGCGCGTTGACGATGGCCCGCAGGGCCACCACTCCTTCGCCGCGCACGATGACATTGATCGCCGGATCGTTGAAATCGTCCGGCCGCACCGTGGCGTGATGGCCCCCGACCACCACCGTCAGTTCGGGGTCGAGTTTTTTCAGGCGGCGGGCCAGGGCGAGATTGATGTTGAGGTGACTGGTAAAGCCGGTGAGCCCGACCAGTTGCGGGCGAAAGCGCTGGAAAGCCGTGTCGAGGTCGGGATCGAGGCGGGCGTCGAACAGTTCGATCTGGTGGCCGTCGGCTTTCAGCCCGGCACCGAGATATTCGAGGGCGAGAGGTTCAAAGAGGTAGATCTGATCCATGAGGGGATCGCAGCACGGGGGCTGGATCAGGAAAATACGCATGACAAACCTCCAGATTAGAGTTATGGCTCTATTTCTAGTGCAAAAACTCTAAACGTGTCAAGCGTAAATCAGAGATCGCCGGTCAACTCCTGAAACCATAGATAGCCCTTGGGGAGGGGTGAGCACTGACCGTCGCGTAGCAGCTCTGTAGATACGCGTTACGATCTTTAACGCGACGGTTTAAAATGTCGCGTTGGTGAAACGTAACGGTATCTACATAAATACGGCTGGTTTATCCGTCGCATCCGTTAAATCCGTGTGCAGCTCTTATCTCTTCTCCTTGCGGCGCACGGTGACGGATTCGCCGCCGATCCCCCAGTTGTCGGTATCGACCTCATCGATCACCACAACCGTTGTCGCCGGATTCTTCCCGAGCACATCGACGAGCAGTTGGGTCGCCCCTTTGATCAGGGCGGCTTTCTGTTCTGTGGTTGCGCCTTCACGGGTGATCTTGATGTTGACGTAGGGCATGTTGCCGTCTCCTTTTGCGAGGACGCCTGGGGCGTTACCTGTCTTTAAGGTCTTTCTTGACTGATTTAATGAAGCGCCCGAAGTCTTTCTCCTTTTTTCGCTTCTCGGCATACGACTGTTGGTAATGCTCAGACTCTCGCCTTAACTTGATAAAGTTCTCGTAGTGGTCGGCGCTGATTCGCCCGCCTTCCAATCCCTCCCGTATCGCGCAGCCCGGTTCGTTGTTATGGGTGCAATCCCGGAAGTGGCACTGCTCCGCCAGCGTCAGGATGTCAGAGTAACTGGCTTCAATTCCGCCTTCCGCCCCCAAGAGACCGAACTCGCGCATCCCGGGGTTATCGATGACCATCGCGCCATTTTCCAGGAGAATAAGCTCCCGCCTGACGGTGGTATGTCGCCCTTCACCGGTACCGCTGACGCCCTTGGTCTCATGAAGATCACGACCGACCAGGGCATTGATAAGGGTGCTCTTGCCGACACCGGATGACCCGACAAAGCAATAGGTTTTGCCGGGAGCAAGGAGACTCTTCAGCTGATCGACGCCCTCGTTCGTGACATTACTCAAAGTCACAATCGATTCGGAAATACCCGCGCTCCTGATCTTCTCCAGCTGGGCTGCCAAAGCATCGGGGGTGACTAGATCGATCTTTGTCAGCAGGATCAGCGGGGTGGCGCCGCCATCCTTGATCATGACCAGATAGCGTTCCAGCCTCTTGAGGTTGAAGTCGAAATGGCAGGACTGGACGACGATGACAAAGTCGACATTGGCCGCAATCATCTGGTATGCGACGGAATCCCCCGCCGCTTTGCGACGAAGCTCTGTTTGCCGCTCAAGCACGCCATGTACTATTCCGAACAGGTCCTGGGCAGACTTTTCCACGCAAACCCAGTCCCCGACGCAGGGCCGTTGCATCGAGCCCTCTGATTCATGCAGGTATTTTCCGGAGAGTTTCGCGCGGAAGAAACCATGCTCACCGACTAAAAGAAGCTGGTCGCGATCAACCGCAGCAACGCGGGCCATGATGTTATCCGTGCCACAGAGGCCGGCTTGCGATGCAAACCATTCGTTCCAGCCCAGAGTATCCAGTGTGAATTTTGTCATGCTTGTTTCTCGAAAGTTATGTGTTGATCATTCAGAAGAGGGCGACCCTATCGGGTCGCCTCTGGTGCTTTGATAACGGGCCAGCGGGTGGCCGGGTTCACCGGTCCTCCCGTTTGGTTGGCAGTCTCATTTTCCCGGTAGCATTTAAAATTGACCTTGCTTCCGTTCTGCGTTAGTATTTTAAGCATGATCGCTTCGTTCCACGACAACGAAACCCTAAAAATCTGGGGAGGAGAATTTTCCCGTCGCCTTCCGACCCAGATTCAGACCGTGGCGCGACGCAAGCTGCGTATGCTGAACAACGCCCAGCGGATCGATGACCTTCGCATTCCTCCACAGAACCGGTTGGAAAAACTCTCCGGCGACCGTGAAGGACAATGGAGTATAAGAATCAACGACCAGTGGCGAGTCTGTTTTATCTGGAGCGACGGGACTGCCAGCCGTGTTGAAATATGCGACTATCATTGAGGTGACGCCATGAAAAAACTTCCCAATATCCATCCCGGCGAAGTTCTTCGGGAAGAATTCCTGACCCCGATGGGAATCAGCCAGTATCGTTTGGCAAAAGAGATCGCGGTTCCGGAGCCCAGGATTTCTGCCATCTGTAACGGTAAGCGAGCCATAACCGCTGCTACTGCTGTACGGTTGTCACGGTTTTTCGGTACCAGTGCCGGTTTCTGGCTCGGCCTTCAGGCCGATTACGATACCGAGGAAATCGAGAATTCTGAGGCGGAGAGTCTTTCGGCGATTCATAAATGGAGTGTCAACAGCACTCACGCCTGAAAAAACAAAATACAAGAAGAGCCCCGCAGGACGTAAGGATCGATTAGCGAGTTAGCAAGCAACGTCCCCCTAGGCCTTCCTTTGTAATTTTTTCCTGATTTCTAATTTCAAGAGCTTTTCCTTATGTCAGTCCAACCTCTCTCCAAACGCCACCGTCAACGAAATACTTTTTCTGCTCAATTTGCTGTTCATCATACAAACAAACCTCGATGCCATCAGCATCAGTTGCCCATACTTCACGCGTTACGAGTTCAATATCGAATGCCTGTGAAGAAAAGCCCTTCACCCATCCCTTTTTACCGGTACTTTCCCAATCATAACCACAAGCTTTTAACACGTCTCTGCGGTTGTAGGTCGGAGAACTACCACGAGAAGGCTGACTTGTCACTTTCACTACCACAACACCACATTCGCCCAATGCTGGCGGCGGCGGGAAATTATCCCAGTGGATATAGGGTAATTTTGATCTATTTTGAATTTCCTCGAAAAATGGGGAGGCTGTATCTTTCTCGGTGATTATGATGAGTTTGTCTACAGCTCGCGTGAGAGCCACATAGAACAATCGTCTTTCTTCTTCTACAATCTTCTTGGGATCGCCACCCAGTATTCTGGAAAATACCCAGTCCGGGTGTATCAAAGGATAGCATCGGGCAACAGCGTCCAAAATAATGACAGTCTGTTTTTCCTTGCCCTTGTATCTATGGGCGGTGGATATACTTATCCTGTCATGAAGCGCTTCTGGAAAATATGAGCGCACTGAAAGCAGAAAATCACTAAGCGTCTTGTCGGTTGATGTTTCAATAGTCACATCTGACAAGTAATACGGAAGAAAATTATTTCGGCTGAGCATTACTACGGAAGAGCCCATGTTGAGGGCGTCAGATACAAGC
>JAXMLA010000217.1:0-1842 GCA_034370465.1 Desulfuromonadales bacterium | reverse complement strand
CACCGGCGCTTCGGGCATGTTGTCGAGCGCCAGGCCTTTGGCGACCCGTTTGGCGAGGTCTTCTTCGATATGGCGGAGGTGCCCGACCATCGCCTCCCGCACATGCAGATGGTCGACCTTGGAGAGCTCGAAGACCAGCGCTGAAGCGATATGGGCCTGCTCATAGGGGGTTTGGCTGCGATAGAACTGACGCGCCTGGCTGTAGTGGTCGGCAAAGCTCTCGGCGCGGATGCGGCCCTTCTCGCCGGTTTCAGGTATCGCAGCGCTGTGAAAGCCCTTGTCCGGCGTTTCGCGCGGCGAGTTTGGGGACAGGGAATTGGGCTCATAGTTAACGCGGCCCATCTGTGGCGCCATCTGCATATGTCCGTCACGTTGATGATTGCCGAAGGGGCACTTGGGCGCGTTGATCGGGATCTGATGGAAATTGGGGGAGCCGAGACGCGACAGCTGCGTGTCGATATAGGAGAACAAACGGCCCTGCAACAGGGGATCGTTGGAGAAGTCGATCCCCGGCACGATATTGCCGGGGCAGTAAGCAACCTGCTCGGTCTCGGCGAAGAAGTTGTCCGGCCAGCGATCGAGGACCATGCGGCCGATCACCTGCAAAGGGACCAGCTCTTCCGGGATCAGCTTGGTCGCGTCGAGATGATCGAAGGGGAATTTGTCCGCCTCCTCCTCGGTAAAGAGCTGCACCGCGAATTCCCACTCGGGGAAACTGCCGACCTCGATGGCTTTGAACATGTCACGGCGATGGAAATCCGGATCGGCGCCGGCAATCTTGACGGTCTCGTCCCAGATGGTCGACTGCAAACCGAGTTTGGGACGCCAGTGGAACTTCACGAAGGTCGATTCGCCGGCATCATTAATCAGCCGGAAACTATGCACACCAAAGCCTTCGATCATCCGCAGGGAACGCGGGATGGTGCGATCGGACATGATCCACATCACCATATGCATCGATTCGGGCGTCAGCGAAATGTAATCCCAGAAGGTGTCGTGGGCGGTCGCCGCTTGCGGAAAGCCGCGGTCAGGCTCCATCTTGACGGCATGGACGAGGTCGGGGAACTTGATCGCATCCTGGATGAAGAAGACCGGGATGTTGTTGCCGACCAGATCCCAGTTCCCTTCCTTGGTGTAAAACTTGACGGCAAAGCCGCGCACGTCGCGGGGGGTGTCGATCGATCCCGAGCCGCCGGCGACAGTCGATATGCGAGTAAAGACCGGGGTCTTCTCACCGACCTCGGTGAGAATTTTGGCGGTGGTATATTGCTGCAACGAGCTGGTCAGCTCGAAGAATCCATGCACGCCCGTGCCGCGGGCGTGTACGATCCGCTCAGGAATCCGCTCGTGATCGAAATGGGTGATCTTTTCGCGGAGGATGAAATCCTCCAGCAGCGTCGGACCGACCGGATTGGCCCGCAGCGAATTTTGGTTATCGGACAGCGCAACCCCCTGGTTGGTGGTGAGCACGGGGTGCTCACCGCCAGCGACCTGGTGCAGCTCACCGCCGGGAGCCGCACCCTTTTCCTGAGTGTTTTTTTCAGTCATGTTCTATCTCCATGCTAAATAAGGCCACCTTCAGGTTCTGCGTCCCTGAATGAGTCCGACGAGAAAAAGAATGATGGCAATGACGAGAATGATGTGAATAAAACCGCCCATCGTGTAACTGCTCACCAACCCCAGCAACCAAAGAACGATGAGTACGACTGCTATTGTCCACAACATATGATCCTCCCTTTCTGATGAAGGCATTCCCCCTGTCGCTATCACTGCTGGCAGGGGGAATATTGCCTCGTTGGCCTGGAACCTGATTTACTCGATGGTCATCTCATTCTGTACCGA
>JAXMLA010000216.1:0-10633 GCA_034370465.1 Desulfuromonadales bacterium | reverse complement strand
AAGGATTACAGAGAGGCTATGCGATGGTACCTGAAGGCCGCAGCAAAGGGGGCATTAGAGGCTCAACATGTTGTGGGTGTCATGTACGCACGAGGAGAAGGAGTTCCTCAAAATGACACCGAAGCTGTTAATTTGTATAGGGTAGCTGCTGAACATGGATATGCAGATTCTCAAAATAATCTGGGTGTAATGTATCATCAGGGGAGAGGGGTTCTACAAGATTTTGTGCAGGCACATTTGTGGTTTAATCTTGCGGCTGCAGCTGGGAATACAACAGCAGCAAAGAACAGAGATGCTGTTGCTTCGGAGATGACGCCAGGCCAAATTTCAGAAGCTCAACGATTGGCAAAAAGTTGGAGTCCGAGCCAATCGAATGGGCAAAAAGATGCCCCAACATCTTCTGTGATTCCTCCTGCTAATATTAAGATTGAAGCCAAAGGAACTGGGACGGCGTTCGTAATAAGTCCAGATGGACTACTACTTACCGCCTATCACGTGGTTTCTGTAGGAAAAATTATAGAGGTTCAACTACACGACGGTAAAAAAATTCCTGCGACCGTTGTTAAGGCTTTGAAATCTCTTGATCTAGCAGTCTTGAAAATTGACGCTGTTAACTTAAAATATTTGCCTGTCTCCGAAAATGGAACGGTTAAGAGTGGTAACAAGGTATTTACAGTTGGCTATCCAGCGACCGGCCTTTTGGGAAACGAAGCAAAATTCACCGATGGGTCGATCAGTTCAATGACTGGCCCCGATAATGATGCCACTTTCATGCAGATTTCTGTCCCTATTCAGCCCGGAAACTCGGGGGGCCCATTACTGAATGAACGGGGAGAAGTAATTGGCATTATTACAGCAACGGCCGCAGTAAAAACTTTTTTGGGTGAAACAGGGAGCTTACCACAAAACATTAATTGGGCCATAAACTCAGATTTTGCCCGCCCTTTGCTCGATCTTTCTAAGGTAAAGCCCCTTAAAAAAGCGGTAAATCGTCAAGAGGCTATCGATCGAGCCAAAAGTGCGACTTTCCTTGTAACGATATACGATTAAAATCTTTTCCGGCGTTGCTTTGAGGTAGTTGTTCAATATCGAGTGCTTAAATGCTGAAAAAACATCGCCAAGATGTATAGCCCCATAACAAAAATGATAATTAAACGACCATGGAAACTTTCCTTATATTCATGAGTAACAATATCCCCGCTATAGTTGGCTCAATTTTACTCGCTTGCCTTGCAGGTTATATAGCTTGGAGAAATGCAAAAAAGGTGAGAATTGCCAACGCTGCGCTGATTTATCGTAACTCGATTGATCCAGAAAAATTTAACGAATTCAAAGGCCATATCTTGCATAACGCATTGGCCCAAACCTTTCCAGAATTCAAAAAAACGGTCCATGAATTCAGACTTTATGTCAGCATTATTGACAGATATCGCCTCGACCGCGCATGGAAGGAATATAATGGTGGGGATGAAGAATGCCCTGACTTTCTTGTAATGTACTGCATTTCTGACAATGGCCCTTTATTGCTGAAACAGCGACTTGGAAAACTGAAAAAAATTGGAGAAATCACGTAATCAGCGTTAAATCTGACCATGAAAGCCACTCGGCAGGTCAAGCGCAGATCCATAATTTTTATTCATAAATGATATAGAATGGAAGAAAAGCTATTGCAACGTACTGAAAATCAGGAAGAGCTACTTTTGACCCCTGCCCAAACTCAAGAAATGGATGTTCGTTTGGAAGCTTATCGGCGCAATCCCGACGAAGGCTCACCGTGGCAGGAAGTGCGAAAACGAATCCTCGAAAATCGCGACCTGGAGGTCGCTCCTACATAATCATACGCAATACGGAAGATTGAGGTAGTGATGAACTCTGAACAGTGGATTACCCGGGCCGATAAGGTCATCATGAAGACCTATGGTCGTTATCCGATCGTGCCGGTACGGGGCCTGGGATGCGAACTCTGGGATGCCGACGGCAAGCGCTATCTCGATTTTCTCGCCGGGGTGGCGGTGAACAACCTCGGGCATTGTCATCCGGCGATCGTCAAGGCGCTACAGGAGCAGGCAGCGACACTGATTCATTGCTCTAACTATTACCATATCCCCAACCAGATCGAGCTCGCCGAAGAGCTGACCCGGCGCTCCTTTGCCGATCAGGCCTTCTTCTGCAACTCCGGGGCGGAGGCGAACGAGGCGGCGATCAAGCTGGCGCGCAAATACAGCCGCGAGACCTTCGGGCCGGAGCGCTTCGAGATCGTCACTGCCGCCGACTCTTTCCACGGCCGCACCATGGCGACGGTCTCGGCGACCGGACAGGAGAAGGTGCAGCGTTTCTTCGATCCCCTGTTGCACGGTTTCAAACATGTCCCCTTCAACGACATCGCCGCACTGACGGCGGCGATTACCCCACAGACCTGCGCGATCATGCTCGAACCGATCCAGGGGGAAGGGGGAGTGAATATTGCTGATCCCGCTTACTTCAAAGGGGTACGAGAGCTCTGTGATGCCCACGACCTCCTCCTGATTTTCGACGAAGTCCAGACCGGTCTCGGCCGCACCGGCAAGCTCTTTGCCCATGAACATTTCGGCATGACCCCGGATATCATGACCCTGGCCAAGGCGCTGGCCGGCGGTGCGCCGATCGGGACGATGCTGGCGACGGGCAAAGTCGCGGCCTCTTTCACTCCCGGCACGCACGGTTCGACCTTCGGCGGCAATCCGTTGATGACCGCCACCGCCCTGGCGGCGGTGCGGATCCTCGGCGACCCAGCTTTTCTGGCGCGGGCAACCGCCATGGGCGATTATCTGGTTGCCGAACTGGAGAAGCTCAAAAGCCGCTTCCCGGTGATTCTCGAAGTGCGCGGCATCGGGCTGATGATCGGAGTCAATCTTGCCATCCCCGGCGCCGAGATCGTGAAAAAAGGCCACGACAAAGGCCTCCTCCTTAATGTCACCCACGACACCGTCCTCCGGTTGGTGCCACCGTTGGTGGTCAGCCAAGGGGAGATCGATGAAATGATCACGATCCTTGCCGAAATTCTCCAGGAGCTGCCCGCATGACCCGTCACTTCCTTGCCCTGCACGATTATAGCAAGAGCGAACTCGACACCCTCCTTGCCTTTGCCGCCAAATTAAAGGTGCAGCAGCAGGCGCGTACGCCCCATCCGCTCCTCGCCGGGAAGACCCTGGCGATGATCTTTGAAAAGAGTTCGACGCGCACCCGCCTCTCCTTCGAAGTCGGGATCTTTCAGCTCGGCGGCCACGGCCTCTTTATCGCCCCCGGCACTTCGCAGATGGGGCGGGGCGAGCCGATTTGTGACACCGCCCGCGTCCTTTCCCGTTATTGCGACGGAGTGATGATCCGCACCTTCGGCCAGGAGATAGTCGAAGAGTTCGCCCGCTATTCGACGATTCCGGTGATCAACGGCCTGACCGACCTTTTTCACCCATGCCAGATTCTGGCCGATCTCCAGACGATCATCGAGCGCAAGGGGAGCTACGAAAATCTCGTCCACGCCTGGGTCGGCGACGGCAACAATATGGCGAATACCTGGATCGAAGCGGCAACGATTCTCGGTTTCGAACTGCGCCTCGCCTGTCCGCAGGGGTACGAACCTGATGCGGCCGTCCTGTCCTGGGCGAAAGAGCGGGGTGGGCGGATCCTCCTCACCACCGATCCACAAGTGGCCGTGGCCGGTGCCGATGTCATCAATACCGATGTCTGGGCGAGCATGGGACAGGAGTCCGAACAGAAAGCGCGGGAGGTCGCCTTTGCCGGTTACTGTGTCGATGTCGCGCTCCTGCGTCACGCTCATCCGGATTGTATCGTGCTGCATTGCCTTCCGGCGCATCGCGGTGAAGAGATCAGCAATGACGTCATTGAAGGGCCGCACTCGGTGGTCTGGGACGAAGCGGAGAACCGTCTCCATATTCAAAAAGCGATTATGGCCCGGCTGATGGCCGGAAATTAAAGAAAGAATTTGATGTTACTGACTTGTCCTCACTGCGGCTTCAGCCGCGAAATTCCCGAAGAGCAGACCACAACAACGGCGCCGGTGAATGTCCAATGCCCGGGTTGCCATGAGATTTTTGTCTTTGATCCGCTCCAGAGCAACGCCCCCGGCGGAGAAGAAGCGCCGGTGGTGCCTGATTTTGTCTTTACCCCGCGGGCAGTGGCCGAGGCCGACCTCCCCAAGGCGGGGTTTTGGATCCGCGCGGCCGCGGCCTTTGTCGATTCGTTGATCTCGGGTGCCCTGCAGGGGATTATCCTCTTCCTCTTCGCCGGGCTCTTGAGCCTCCTTTTGCACGGCTACGACAGTGACTCGATGGTGATGGTCGCCCTGGCCTGGCTGCTGGGGAGTTCGGTCGCTGCCGTCTATTATGTCTACTTTACCGCTTTTGGCGGGCAGACGCCGGGGAAGATGGCGCTGCGCATCAAGGTGGTGCGCACCGACAACACCGCCCTGACGCTGGGTCGGGCGTTTTATCGGGAAATCATCGGCAAGTTCGTTTCGGGGATCATCCTCGGCATCGGCTATCTGATGATCGCTTTTGACGCAAAGAAACAGGGGCTGCATGACCGCATGGCTGAAACTTATGTGGTACGGCTCGATGGCAGGAAATAGTCGGCCGGGTGAGCCCCAAGGGCGTAACCCGACGGATAATCTTGATCTTTGATCGTCGGGTTACGCTATGCTAACCCGACCTACCAATGCATTTCAAATCGACAATCAAAGTCAAAAAGGAGTTCCATCATGGCAAAAAAAACTGGCGTCAAGAAGGTCGTTCTCGCTTATTCCGGAGGGCTTGACACCTCGATCATCCTCAAATGGTTGACCGAAGAGTACGATACCGAAGTCATCGCGTACTCCGCTGACCTCGGCCAGGGGGAAGAGCTCGATCATATCCCCGAGAAGGCGAAGGCAACCGGCGCCAGCAAGGGCATTATTGTCGATCTCAAAGAAGAATTCGCCCGCGACTTCGTCTTCCCGATGTTCCGCGCCAATGCCATCTACGAAGGGCGCTACTTCCTCGGCACTTCCATCGCCCGGCCGCTCATCGCCAAGGCGCAGATGGAGATCGCCAAACAGGAAGGGGCCGACGCGGTTTCGCACGGAGCCACCGGCAAGGGGAATGACCAGGTCCGTTTCGAGATCGGTTACTACCACTTCGATCCGGCGATCAAGGTCATTGCTCCCTGGCGCGAGTGGACGATGAAGAGCCGCACCGATTTGGAAAATTACGCCAAGAAGCATGGGATTCCGGTCCCGACCAGCAAACGTTTTCCCTGGAGTTCGGACCGCAATCTCCTCCATATCTCCTTTGAAGGGGATATCCTCGAAAACCCCTGGGCGGAAGCACCGGAAGAGATGTACGTCCTCACCGTCCGTCCCGAGGATGCCCCGGATCAGCCGGAGTATGTCGAGGTCGCCTTTGAAAAGGGAGACGCGGTCGCGGTCAACGGCGAACGCCTCTCTCCCGCCAACCTCCTCGCCAAACTCAACACTATCGGCGGCCGGCACGGTATCGGCCGCGTCGATCTCCTCGAAAACCGTTATGTCGGCATGAAGAGTCGCGGCGTTTATGAAACCCCGGGCGGGACGATCCTCGAAGAAGCGCACCGCGCTGTCGAATCGATCACCATGGACCGCGAAGTCATGCATCTGCGCGACTCTCTGGTCAGCCGCTACGCCGACATGGTCTACAACGGTTACTGGTTCGCCCCGGAGCGCCGCGTCCTCCAGGCGCTCATCGACGAAAGCCAGACCACGGTCAACGGCATCGCCCGGATCAAGCTCTACAAAGGGCACTGCCGCGTTGTCGGCCGCGATTCGAGCAGCGATTCCCTCTTCAACGTCGACTTCGCCACCTTCGAAAAGGACGATGTCTACAACCAGGCCGACGCCGAGGGCTTTATCAAGCTTAATGCCCTGCGCCTGCGCATCGCCGCTATTCAACGCGCCAACAGCAAGTAATCTCGCAATAAGGACATCGGGGCGCGGCTTGCCGCGCCCCGATGCGTTTATCTGACTCGTGCCGAAACGGATCAAAACCTCAGTTGTTGCTTGTGTCATCGACCCTGATGACCGCGTCCTCCTCACCCGCCGCAGTGTGCATCCCTTTCATGGTCTGTGGATCATGCCGGGCGGCAAGATTGAGCATGGGGAAGGGATTCTTGCCGCCCTGCACCGGGAAGTGCGGGAAGAAGTCGGCATTGAAATTCTGTCCGCCGGGTTGATCGATGTTTATGAGCACATCGCCAACGTCGACCACCCTGATCACTTTGTTATTTTGTACTATCGTGCTTCTCCGTTAAGTTTTGATCTGCGCCCGGACGGCATCGAGTGCAGCGAAGCGATCTGGTGTGCGGCCACTGCCCTGCCGGAGTACGATCTGGCACCGGGGACCGGCTATATTCTGCGTAAAATCTTTCCTCAGCTAACCTGGCCGGCAGTCACCGCGGCTGCAGGAATCTGTTCCATCGAAGATCCCTTGTCCTGTCTCCCTCATGAGGTGCAATAGCCAGCGTGCGCATTGTCGAGAAAGAGATCGCTCTGGAGATCCCGCGCGGCCATCACCAGCATGTGATGATCGCGCAGCTGCCGACCCGTCTCGAAATCGGCGAGGTCGGTTTCCGGGTCAGCGCTCCCGAGGAGCAGTGGGCGCAGGTGCGCTCGGTCCTTGATCTGGTCGCAAGCGGCGCCGGGAACCTCAAGAAGCTGCACTTCCTCCTCTTCCCGGAAGCGATCCTGCCGGTGCAGTTTCTCGATGACGCGCTGACGCTTATCGGCGAAAAATTCCGCGAAAATACCGTCACCGTCTTCGGCGTCGAACATCAGCGCCTCGTCGATTACCGGACATTGCTTGAACGCTGGCCTGAGGATAATGCCGAAGTCCTGGCCTCGGTCCTGGAGGATCTTGACGCCGGCAATGTCGGCGATATTCCGGTCAACTGGTGCGTGATTGCGGTCAAAGAGTCGAGCGGCCGCTTGCGGGTCTTTCTCGAAGCCAAGAGTCACCCCTTCTTCGGCGAAGAGACGGTCGATCCCTTTCGCGACCTGTATCGCGGCAAGATCTTCCCCCTCTTTCGCTGCCGGCCGACCTGCTTCAACTTCATGACCCTGATCTGTCTCGATTATATCTATCGCGATCTTTACGCTTCGAATATCAGCACGATCATCGAGCGCGCCAACGAACTCTTCTTCGAGACCCGGCAGCGCCTCGACCTCCTTGCCGTTATCGAATGCAACCCCAAGCCCGAGCATCAGGCCTTTCGTGACGTGATCAACGGCTTTTACGGCGAATACCTGTCCTATACACCGGGGGTGCGCGATACTGTCACCCTCTTCTGTAACACTTCGGCCGAGACGCAGTGTCAGGGCTTGCGCGGCGACGCCCACTTTGGCCATTCGGCGGCGGTGATTCATCGCAGCCATAAACTCGAGAAGATGGAGCAGGGAGAATTCGGCACGGATGATTTTGCCGGACTGCCGATTTGTCGGCTGCGCTTTAGTGATCAGACCCGCCTTTACTACTTTAACCTGCCCCTCTTCCACGAGCTCGACCCCCGCACCAGCCGGGTGCCGCTCAAGCTGCACAGCATCTTTCGGCAAGGCGCCGATGGTGGCTGGCAGCAACTTCTGGAAGAGGACTTGAGCTACGGCGTTGCGCCGACGCCATAATCACGAAGGAGAGCCATGAGCCAGGACAAACTCTGGGGCGGCCGTTTCAATCAGCCGACCAATAAATTCGTCGAAGAATTCACCGCTTCGATCAACTTCGACCAGCGGATGTACCGTTATGATATCCAGGGATCGATTGCCCATTGCCGAATGCTGGCGAAGCAGGCGATCATCACCGCCGCCGAAGCGCAGACGATCATCGCCGGGCTCGAATCGATTCTCGCCGATATCGAAGCCGGCAACTTCGAATTCAAGGTCAGTCTCGAAGATATCCACATGAATATCGAGGCGCGCCTGACCGAGCGCATCGGACCGGTCGGCGGCAAGCTCCACACCGCCCGCTCGCGCAACGATCAGGTGGCCCTCGACGTCCGCCTGTATCTGCGCGATGAAGTGGCGGCGGTGCTGAGCTACCTCGACCAGTTGCAGGAGTCCCTCCTCGGGCAGGCCGAGGCCAATCTCGACACCATCATGCCCGGCTTCACCCACCTGCAGACCGCCCAGCCGATCCTCTTCAGCCACCACATGCTTGCTTATTACGAGATGTTCAAGCGCGATGCGAGCCGCTTTGCCGACTGCGGCGAACGGCTGAACTTCCTCCCCCTCGGCGCCGGGGCGCTGGCGGGGACCACTTTCCCGATCGATCGCGAATATGTCGCCGGCCTCCTCGGTTTTAGCGGCGTCACCCGCAACTCCCTCGATTCGGTCTCGGACCGCGACTTTGCCATCGAATTCTGCGCGGCGAGCTCGATTTTGATGATGCACCTGTCGCGGCTCTCCGAAGAGCTGATCCTGTGGTCGACCGCCGACTTCAACTTCATCGAATTGACCGACGCTTTCTGCACCGGCTCGTCGATCATGCCGCAGAAGAAGAATCCCGATGTCCCGGAGCTGGTGCGCGGCAAGACCGGTCGGGTTTACGGCAACCTCCTCAGCCTCCTCACCCTGATGAAGTCGCTCCCCCTCGCCTACAACAAGGATATGCAGGAAGACAAGGAGCCCCTCTTCGACACTATCGACACGGTCAAGGGGAGTTTGAAGATCTTTGCCGAGATGATCGCCCTGATGAAGGTGAAGGCTGCGCCGATGCGCCAGGCGGCCGGGCGCGGTTATTCGACTGCCACCGATGTGGCCGACTACTGCGTGCGCAAGGGCCTCCCTTTCCGTCAGGCGCACGAGGTCGTCGGCAAGACCGTGCGTTACTGTATCGAAACTAACAAGGAGATCGACGAGCTCACCCTTGACGAGTTCCGCGCCTTCTCGCCGCTGATCGAGAGCGACATTTACGCCCATGTCACCCTCGAAGCTTCGGTCAATGCCCGCACGGCGACGGGAGGCACGGCGCGGGTGGCGGTTGAGCGGGAGATTGCCCGGGCCCGGGCCGAGCGGCAGAAATGACGATGCGACTTTTGAAGCGGGCACGACACGTCGTGCCCCTACCGATCCTACTGGTTCTGCTCTTGCTCGTCTTTGTTTCTGCCTGCGGCAAGAAGGGGCCGGTGCGCCCCCTCCTGAAGGCCGAGCCGGCCGCACCGGGGCGCCCGGAAGCGCGACAGATCGGCGGATCGATCCTCCTGTATGTCGATCTCCCCGAGAGCAATCTCGACGGTACGCCCCTCACCGACCTCAGCGAACTGCGCATCTTCCGGCGTGAAACCGGCGGCGGAGTCTGTGCCGAATGCGACGAGCCGAGCGAGGTGTGGCGGAGCATCGATCCCTTGACGATTGCCCGCGACGGGCAGCGGTTGATCATTCGTGATGACGATGTCCGGCCCGGCTACGGCTACCGCTATCGTCTGGTCCCGGTGACCAGTCGCGGGGTGACCGGCGCTGCCGCGTCCCTGGCGCGGCAGCTGCACCCCTTCCCGCCGGCGCCGCAGGCCTTGACGGCCACCGGGTTCGATCGTCTGGTGCGTTTGCAATGGACGCGCGATCCGGAGCTGGCGCCGGGGTGGACCTTTCTCGGTTGTCAGATCTACCGGAGCAGCGGGGAGGCACCTTTCGGCCTGACCCCTTTGACCTCCCGGTTGGTGCAAGGCGAGAAGTATGACGATCTCGGTCCCCTGAATGGCACCCTTTATCGTTATCAATTGCGCTGTCTGGCAGAACAAAAGGGCGTCATCGTCGACAGCCCGCCTTCGGCGATTGTCACCGCCACACCCCAGCCGGAATAGGGCGAAAGCGGGGGGCACGCTTTGACTTTCGTTGGGAGGTGTGTTACCAATAATCCTCTTTTTCGCCCCTATCCCGCCTGAAAATCAGGCGATTTTACTGATAAAACCGTTTTTCGGAGGTCTCTATGTTCAAAGGATCCATGGTTGCCCTCGTTACCCCTTTCGATGCTCAGGGGCGCTTCGAGGAAGAAGTTTATCGCCAGCTCGTTGAATTCCAGATCGAGAACGGCACCGACGCGATTATCCCCTGCGGCACCACCGGCGAATCGGCTACCCTCGATTATCACGAGCATGACCGGGTGATCCGCGTCTGTATCGAGCAGGTCAAGGGACGGATTCCGGTCATCGCCGGCACCGGCTCCAACTCGACCGCAGAAGCGATCGAACTGTCGCAGCATGCCAAAGAGATGGGGGCGGACGGTGTCCTCCTCGTCTCCCCTTATTACAACAAGCCGACGCAGGAAGGGCTGTATCAGCACTACAAAAAGATTGCGGAAACGGTCGCTCTCCCCCAGGTCCTTTACAATGTCCCCGGTCGCACCGGCATGAATATGGAGGCGCAGACGACGATTCGCCTGGCCGAGTTTGCCAATATCGTCGCGATCAAGGAAGCTTCCGGGAATGTCACCCAGGCGAGTGAAATCATTGCCGCAGCTGCCGACAAGATCGACGTCATCTCCGGTGACGACTTCCTCACCCTGCCGCTGATGGCCTGCGGCACCACCGGCGAATCGGCTACCCTCGATTATCACGAGCATGACCGGGTGATCCGCGT
>JAXMLA010000215.1:0-2438 GCA_034370465.1 Desulfuromonadales bacterium | reverse complement strand
TCCCGCAGGCGCTTGACCGGATGGCTCATGATCCGCCGCAGCATGTCGTCGAAGTACTGCCAGGGATTGACATCACAGTCTTTGCAGGACTTGACGAGGCCCATGAACAAGGCCGCCGCCCGTCCGCCGCGCTCGCTTCCCACAAAGAGCCAGTTCTTCCGACCCAGAGCGACCGGTCGAATGGCATTTTCCGCCAGGTTGTTGTCGGGCCGGAGCCGCCCGTCTTCCAGGTAGCGGCACAGGGCTTTGCGTTGATTCAGGGCGTAATCGATGGCCTTCCGGAGCGGTTCCGACGGGATCGTCTGGAGCCGCAGCGCTTCAATCTTATCGAATATCCCCGCAAGGAGCGGCGCGGCATGCTCCTGCCGAAAGCGGCGCCTCTCTTCAGGCTTCATACCGGCGCATGGGGTCTCCACCTCGTGATAGAGCCGGGCAATGCGGCCCAGGATGTCAGTCGCCTCTTTAGGGCGCGAAGAGGCCGCCTCGTCGAACTTCCGCCTGGCATGCGCCCAGCAGCCCACTTCCACGACGCCCGGTTTCCGGAACAGATCGTTGTAGCCGCTGTAGGCGTCGGCATGGACATACCCTTTGTAATCATTGAGGTAATCGAGCGGCCTCCGTTTGCTGCGATCAATGGAAAAATCATACGTCGTAAGCGGCGGCCCGGTCCCGCCCCGCACATAGGCCCAGAGCCGGCCCTTCTTGAGCGACCCGTGCCCCTTGACTTGCAGGGGAATGGAGGTGTCGTCGGTGAACAGGACATCGCTCTCGAAAAGGGCCTGCCTGAAGGTCTCCTCCAGGGGCTTGACACTCTCATAGAGCTGCATCAGCCAACTGCTCTGGGTTGCCCGGGGAATCGTCACTCCCTCCCGCTCGAAGATGCCGTCCTGACGGTAAAGCGGCAGATGATCGGCGAACTTGCTGACGATCACATGGGCCAGCAGCCCCACGTCGGCCTTGCATTTCTCGATGGGATGATCCGGCATGGCAGCGGCGATCACACCGCCGAACGAGTCTGCATTCTCGGGCAATGCGTATTGGGGCCGTTTATAGACATTGACGATAAGTTTGCCCGGCCGATATTCCAGCTTTTCCGAGACCTCGACGGAAATCACCTTCAGGGGTTCGCCCGTCTCGGAGCAGACCTTCTGCTCCTCGGGGATATCCAGAAGAATCTCGACCCGTTCGAGGTGTTCAGGAATGGGCACGCGGCCATGATGCTCGGAGGCCTTGCGCGTCTTGACGGCGACCGTTTCAACCGGCGCCGGCGGTTCCGGCGGCGTCTGCGCCGCATTCTGTTCGATGCTCTCCAGGATGATGGAATCGAACAGGACCTGGTTGGGATTGAGCTGCTCGGACTTGCGACCGTAGAGACGGCGGAGCATCTGCTCCATCTGATGCTGAAGGGTGGTCAACTGCCGCTGGAGGGATTCGAGCTTTCGGAGCAGTTCTGCGATCTGGGCGTCCTTTTGGGCGGCAACTTCGATGATCTGCGCATCCTTTTGCGTAACGAGTTCCCGGATCAATAAATCCTTCTGCGCGCTGAGCTCCAGAGCCTGTGAGAGTGTCAATATCATGGATAGGCAGATAGCACATAATCATAATTATGTCAAGCATTTATATTAATATTTCGGTATCTTTTTTCAACTTTTTGCGGTGTGATTCCCTCCAGAAGAAGGGTCAGATCACGGCGGTCGATGAGGCCGTTTTGCGGCCACCGATCGGGGAGGGTGAAACGACCCTGCTCCAGGCGTTTATACCATAATACCAGACCGTCCCGGTCCCAGTAGAGCAATTTGACCATGCTGCGGCGACGGTTGACAAAAACGAACAGGGAACCGGACAAAGGGTCCGCCCCCAGATCGGAACGAATGATGCCGCACAGGCCGTCGAAGGACTTGCGCATATCGCAGACGCCCCGGTACAGATAGATCCGGGTTGCCGCCGTCAGGGCTAACATGGGGAAAAACCGCCGAGCGTCTCGACGACGGCGCGCAGGGTGAAGGGATCGAATCCCCGTTCCACTTCAACGTGAAGCTTCGCACCCAGGTGGATGCGGATACCCGAAGCGGAAGCCTCAGGCAATCTGCCGGGAATCAGTTCGAGGAAGCCGCCGGCAAACGATTGTTGTTCTTTGAGCCTGCGCCGCCAGGTATAAAAACAGGATGATCTGATCCGGGCATCCCGGCAATAGGCCGCAATGTTCATGCCGCTGGTCGCCTGTTTCTCTATGATGGTGTGCCAATGGGTACGTCGTTCCGCTCTCGTCATCTCTTGCCTCCCCATGATGAAGATTTTTCATTCTCGGGAAGTATAGCTCAAAAGAGAACGGCAGAAAAGACGGGTTCGTCAGACGCTTACACGGGCAGAGCATCGAAGGCATCCTGATTGAAAATCCATTGTTGGTTAAATAGGGGCTCTGTCCCAATACTGTTCGG
>JAXMLA010000214.1:0-6488 GCA_034370465.1 Desulfuromonadales bacterium | reverse complement strand
CCTCCCTCCCCTGGTTGCCGGTCATGCGGGGGTTGCACTCATTGCCCAGAAAGAGTTGCCACAAAGCGTTGTCATGCTTGGCCAGGTAGGTGTTGACAAGGATGCACCCGATCTGCACGCCGTGCGGGTGATGAATTTCATCCTTGGAGGCGGGGGATTTAACTCGCGGATGATGAAGGAGATTCGTGAGGAGCGCGGCCTGGCTTATTCGGTTTACTCCTACTATCAGGTTGGCCGTCTCCTCCCCGGCCCCTTTATCGCCCAGTGTGAAACCAAGAGCAGCACCACCATCGAAGCCCTGGAGTTGATGCTCGCGGCGATGAAGACGATCCGGCAAGAACCGGTACGGCCTGAAGAGTTGCAAATTGCGAAAGAGAGTCTGAATAATTCTTTTGTCTTCTCCTTTGCCGACCCGCATGAGGTTGTCACCCAGGCGATGCGTCTCGATTTCTACGATTATCCGGCTGATTACCTGGAGAGCTATCGCCCCAAAATCGAGGCTTTGAGCCTGGTTGATATCCAGCAGGCCGCTAACGATCACCTCGAGACGGAACGGATGTCGATCGTTCTGGTCGGCAACGAACAGGAGTTTGACGCGTCTTTGTCTCAACTGGGATTTCGACTGCAACGGCTTGCAATTCCGGTAAAGAGTGCACAATAAGCAACTATTGGTTGCATCCTCGGCGTTTTGTGTTTTACTCTTTATGCCAGTTTACTTATTTAATCCATTAAGGAGGTTTAAATTCATGCCGTATACTTCTTTGGCGCTCATTGCTGTCATTGCTTTTATTGTTCTGGTCGGATACGTGGTTTGGGCGATGCTCCAATTGCGTCGGACGCTGCAACGCGTCGATGAAATGATCGTTAATACCGAACGGGAGTTGACGCCGCTCCTCGCCAACCTGCGAGAATCGACAGAGCGTATGAACAACTCCATCGTTCACCTGGAAAAAGGGTTTACCCGTGCCGGGGGGCTTTTTGAAGCGATCGGCGAGGTCGGAGATTCAGTTCATAATGTTAATGAATTTCTGCGGGGCGGAACCCGGCAATATCTGAATCAGGGGATGGTCCTTTGGTCAGGGTTTCAAGCATTTCGTAACTACTTTAAAAGATCACACGAATTGAAAGGAGAATAGCTATGTTTGAGGAAAAGTGTAACGGAAGCAACGTATTGGTCGCTCTTTTAATCGGCGCCGCAGTCGGCGGGGGGATTGCTCTCTTGACTGCACCTCGTTCCGGGCGTGAAACCCGTGACAAGCTGCGTGGACTCGCCGGTGAAACCAGTGAGCGTATTCGCAAAATTGCCGAAGAAGCAGAAGAGCGGATTGCAGAAGTGTTACAAGAAGGGAAAAATGCGGTCGCCGAGAAGCGCGACATGGTCAAGGCGGCGGTTGAAGCCGGACGCGAAGCCATGGCCACAGAAAAAGCCAAGCACGTTTAAGTTTTAATAAACGGTTGACAACGCTGTTTTTTACAAGGAAAAGCCCACTGGCAAAGTGGGCTTTTCCTTGCTTTTCCATTTCTTTGCGATGACGTGGAGAGAAAAATGACAATGAAGAGCCGTTTCCAGCAAGCCCGGGATTTTCTTCTGCGTGGGCTGTGGGAAGCTGATCCTGTCGAACTGCGTTCCGGGAGACGTCTTCTTCGCAAGGCGTTGCAGTTTGTCACGGCGGTCGTACGCGAATTTTTTGCCGATAACTGCCTCCTCCATGCTTCCGCTCTGGCTTTTACAACGATCCTCTCCTTCGTCCCCTTGCTTGCTGTCATGTTTTCACTGTTAAAAGGCTTTGGTGCCGAAGTCGATCTGGAGATTCTCTTCCTTAACCATCTGGCCCTCGGTTCCGAAGAGGTCGTCGATGCCGTCTTTACCTATATCAGCAATACCAGCATGGCAAAACTTGGGACTTTTGGTGTCATATTTTTAATACTGACAGTCTTGAGCCTCCTTAACAGTATCGAAAAGAGCTTTAACTATATCTGGCGGGTTAATGAGACGCGCTCGGTGGCGCGACTCTTCTCGGACTACCTTTCCATTACCATCTTCGGCCCGGTTTTGATTCTGGCGGCGATTTCAATGACCACGACGTTGGAAAGTCAGGCTGTTGTGCAATATCTCGTCGGTATGGATGTCATTGGCAATATCATTCTGCTCCTCTTCAAAATTTTCCCTTACGTCGCCATGTGGGCGGTCTTTACCGGATTGTATCTTTTTATGCCGAACACCCACATCTCTCTCCATGCGGCTCTTCTCGGCGGTGCCTTTGGAGGGATCCTTTGGCAGTTGTTACAGTGGGGATATATTACTTTTCAGGTCGGAGTCACCCGCAACAATGCCATTTACGGAACGATGGCAGCTCTGCCAGTCTTTATGCTCTGGATTTATATCTCCTGGGTGATCGTCCTGTTGGGCCTCGAAGTGACTTTCGCCATTCAGAATTTTCGCACGATTCGTCAAGAGTTTCGCGGTGACAAGTTGAGCGCTGATGGTCGCGAGTCTGCGGCTCTCGCCATTTTGCTCACTGCCGCTGCCACTTTTGTCAATGGGGAAAAACCCCTCACCGTTGAGGACTTTTCCTTGCGCCTGAACCTTTCTCATCGCTTTACCCAGAAAAGTCTCTCCTTTTTGATTCAGTGTGGTTTTTTAAGTGAAGTTGCCCAGGGAAAGGAGGCTTTAAACGCTTATCAGCCGGCTATTGATGTTGGTAGCCTGTCGTTGTACGAGGTGCTGCAGCGCATGCGAAGTCAGGGGGAAGAGGTCAAGCTGGTGCGGATGGGATCGAGTGGTCGTGTTGTCGAGGAGATACACAGCCGTCTCCTTGCTGCCCAGAATAGTACTCTTGACGGGATTACTCTGCGGGAAGCGGTTGAGATGATGGCGGGAGATGATGCACCGGAGGGACAGAAGGGAAAGTAATTAAACGGGGGAGCGGATCGCAACGCTCAATCTCTATTTAGAACGTTGCCAGATGGAAATTACCATCTTCATAAACGGCATAAGAAGATTGCTCCATAGCGTCGCCGAGAGCAACCACCAGCCCCTCTGGCATTACTTCGATGATGGGGGTGTGGAAATGACCGGTGATAACGACCTGGTAACCCTCGCTGAAGCGTTGCCGGGCGTGCTCAATGAGCAGGGGACGCGGATCGCGGCGGGGATGCTGACGCCGTTTCGCCTTGCTCCGGGCGCTGAGAAAACGGGAGAAGCGCCAAAGCCGGTCAGGGGAGACAAAGAGGTGAACCAGTTGACCGACCAAACGATTGCGCAGGAGGGCGCGGTAAAAGCGGTAACCCTTATCGCCAGCGTCGATCAAGTCACCGTGGCAAAGAAAGATCTTTTTGCCGTCCAGGGTGATGGTCGCGTCTTTCGCAAAGATCGTTGCCTGCAAAGTATCGCGCACAAAAGGGCCGAGATGAAAGTCGTGATTCCCTTCGATCCAGACGATGCTGGTGCCGCTTTGGTGCAAGCGGTGCAGTGCTTCGAGGATCGGCACATAGGGGGTAAAGACGACATGCTGGTAGCCGACCCAGAATTCAAAGATGTCTCCAAGGAGGTAGAGGGTACGGACCTGCCCCTCTTCGCGCTGTAGTAGCGCCAGGAGGCGGCGGTAGTTGTCGTCTTCCGGATTCAACAGGTGCGCATCGGCAAGAAAAAGGTCTTTCATGGCCGGCACTATAGGGTTTTGCTCCTTTTTCGTCAAGATCACAGCGCTTATATTCAACCCTTGCATTTGTTCTTGTTGAAAAGCATAGCGCCGATGCAGTGATCGGTAAAAATGCCCGACAATTCAAAATTGTCGGGCATTTTTTTGGTGCGCCCGGCCAGGGCGCGTGGCGCGCAGGCGCCATCGATTCAGCTATGGTGGCTGAATCGCGACTTGGAGGTGAAAGTCCTCTATCGGCCCGGCAAGGGGAACGATTAGCCGGACGGCAAGGGTGTCCACCGCGAGGTGGAATCTGAAGGAAGCCGCAGGCAAAGCACTGGCCTGACGAACAGAAATCGAGCCGTACAGGCCGCCCGCAAGCACGTTGCAGAAGGCCTGCGGTGGGTGGTCGATATCGACCTTGCCAAGTTCTTTGATCGGGTCAACCACGACAGCCTCATGTCGCGCATCGCCCGCAAGAACCGCCGTATACGGAACCGTACGTACGGTGGTGTGGGAGGACGGCGGGAGTAATTCCGCCTCCTACCCGATTCCTTATCCCGCCGAATCTTGGCGTTTAATAACTCCCGGAAGCTCCACCGCCGCGGAATTCTCCGCCGCCGCCGCGGAATCCCCCGCTTTGGTCTTCCTTCGGTGTCGGTGCCAGGGGCTGGATGGCCGCCAGGGCTTCGGTATCGAGGCCGTAGAGACGGGGCTCCAGCAACGGCTCGGCGGTGAAGGCTCCCCGTCGCCGGTCCGGTCCGCTCTGCAACCAGCGCAGCAGGCCGAAGGCGAGCCCGCCGAGGACCAGGCCGGCGATCGTCAGCTGCTCGGCGAGATACCCGAGGTGGTAGAAGTATTTGAGGGTGAAAATTGAGGCGGTGCCGGTGAAGACTCCGCACCAAAGGAGCGCCCGATCGCGGTGGATGATCCCCAGACCCACGGCTGCGACGGGGAGGAGGGCGGTGAGCGCGGCGTAGATTGGATCAACCCAGGGGGCCGACCAGTTGCCGCCGCTTGTTCCCGGCATCCAGCCGAGCCAGTCCAGCCACAGTAGCCGATGGGCGAAGAGGTTCACGTCCAGATAGATCCCCGCCAGCGCGGCGAGACGCACCGTCTCCAGAGACCAGATGGTGCCCCGTGGCAGACCTTCCCGCTGACCAAGACGCCGCTGCGCCCAGATCCCCAGCGTGACTAACAGGAGGAAGAGGATCACCCGACTCCAGCCCGGCCGGTACCAGTGCAGCGCGTCGGCGAGATGGAAGGGGAGGGCGGCAAGGGCCGCCACCGCCCCGAGCGCCGCCAGTGCATAGCCGTAGCGGATCGCCAACCCGGTGGCGCCGATCAGGATGATGCCGTGCGCTGCCAGCCAACTCCAGCGTTCCACACTTCGTCCCAAGTCGTGGGCAGGGATGCCGATTGCCAGCGCCAAAAAGACGACGGCCATAAATAACAGCATCTCCTCGGCGCCGCAGCGGTGTAGGCGGCGGCCGTGAATGAGCTGGCGATCCGCCACCCAGGCGCACAGGGGGGCAAAGAGCAGGAAGAGGAGCGTCACGCCGGTCTGCTCGACACGGAGGAGCACAGCCGGGAGGGCCACCAGGGCGACCACGCCGATGGCAGTAAAGAAGGCCAACAGGATGCGGATGAAAAGGTTTACCCGCACCAGTTCGGGACGATAGCGCTCCCGCACCGCCGCGGCCTGGGCTGGCGAGATCAGCTCGGCTTCCTCCCAGCGCCGGGACTCCTCGACCACCTGTACCCGCTCCTCGCCCTGCGCATAGAGGGCGATCATTCGGCGCTCCGGAAGCGGCGGTGAAAGGCCACCAGCGCCGAAACCAGGGCCGCCGCCGTGACCAAAAAGTAGAGTAGGATCCCCTCCGCGTCCCAGTGGCCGCGCTCGAGGACGAAGATGGTGATCCCCAGATAACCGTATAAGACGGCATAGAGGAGAAAGGCGAAGATGCGGCTGCGCTGGGCGTAGAGGGCGCTCCCGGCAGCGCTCAGCAGGAGGCCGACGAGGTAGAGCAGTCCTGTGCTGAGGGAGCCGACCCCCGCGACCAGCGCGGCGAACAGGATGTTGATCCCCAGGTGCAGATGGACGGGGAGGAAGTGGCTCTTCCAGTTCAGCCGAACTTGGGCCGCTCCGGCGGCGACCACTGCGGCGCCGAAGCCGAGGGCGTTCCCCCGCAGCGCGTCATCCCACATCCCCCCGGCAAGCAGGCTGGTCTTGACGCCGAGCCAGGCTCCGAGGGTGGTAAGGGCGAGGGAGAGGACTAGTCGGTTGTCGAAGTAATGGGCAGCAAGGAGGTAGAAGAGACCGGAACCGAGCAGCCACCAGCTCCAGTCCTGAGCCAGGACCTGGTAGCGGAGCTCCAGATAGCCCTGAAAGGAGCCGAGGAGCAGGCAGCCGAGCAAGAGGACGTAGTCGTAGGCCGCATCGGGCGCCTCTACCCGCACGGTAGTAAATCCGCCGCCGCGACGCAGGCAGTAGGCAAAGCAGCCCGCGCAGCCGAGGGCGATGGCTGCGAGCAAGGCGAGGTGGCCGATGGCAGTGAAGTGTTTGGCGATCAGCAGGCCCAGACCGGTGGTCAGGATCAGGATGCCGGCGTAGAGGAGGAGTCGCAGTTCCCAGTGCACCGAAAAGAGTTCCCGGCCGTAGATCCGGCGCAATAGCGCCGCCTGGTTCCGGCCGAGAATTTTGGCTTCCTCCAGATCGTTCAACGCTTCCTGCATCTTATTCCTCCTGCGTTCAGGGGCTGACCTCTTTATGCGCCGTCGTTGTTGCCGTAATATAGCCGAGTCAACCGGTCGATACCACGGGAATTTTTCTGTGCAAGGTCGCCG
>JAXMLA010000213.1:0-1325 GCA_034370465.1 Desulfuromonadales bacterium | reverse complement strand
ACCTATTTTGTTATTTATGCCAACAGCCTAAACAACCTGACTAATTACTTCCTAAGGGGGAATCAAACAGAAATGACCCTTCTCACGGCTCATTTCTCCGTGTCCAGCAATATTTGTGTCCAGCGATCAGCAGGGGGGCCTTGGGAGTGGCACTGCTTAGTTCCTCCCCCTTCAAGAGACTGTGCCGCAATTGCCTTCTGTTGTTTTGTCGAAAAAAACGACCTCATGAGATGGCCCACAATGAATTATTATTAAATTTTAGGGGCAAAACCCCTCCAAAAAAGAGGCATTTTCACTCTTCCTCTGTATTGCGACACAGTCTCTCAAGGGGAGGGAGAAGGCCACGCAATGACGACGTGCCTCAAAAAGAACCGGATAAAGACAAGCGCAACTTTCTAACATTCGTTAAGTAAAATAGTAGAACTCGCCAGGGGTGATCATTTCAGCCTGCCCGTCACATCGATGATATTCCGGCTGCCATCGGCGATCGGCAGGGTTTTCATCGCCGCTCCCGGATTGAAGTCGAGCGCCTTCATATCGATCCGCTTCAATACCAGATCCCGGTATGAACGGTAATAGACGATGCGGTTGGTGAGGTCCTTGATAACGGCCCATTGTGTGTAATCATAACCGGTCGGCTGAGCCTTGATCACGCCCACTGGAATATCCACGGCATTCAGGATATGTTCCGCAAGGTTGACCGCCTCGACGGCGTCTTTCACCGGCTTGGCCGCGTGGACAAGCTTGACCGTGCGGACAAAACGGGAGGGGGGCATCCAGTCGCCGGGGAGGCCCAACCATCCGTTGCCGCCGCCGCTGGCTTCCACGACCACTCCGGCGATCGTTTCCGAGTCCTTGTCCACCGGGGTGAGGTTCAGATAATTGCGCAGGTTGGCAAGATGCCAGTCAAAGGTCGGGCGGTTGGTCATCACGCCGATCGGGTTGTCGTAGATGCGTTTCTCGCCATTGATGAATTCAATGACCAGATTCCTGCCTCCGGCATCGTGGATTGCCACATGAAACCCAGGTATCTGGCCGATCTGCGGGATGAATACCCCGACCAGCGGCTGATCGGCAATCGCCTTTTTCACTTCATCAACCGTCGCGAAATTGCCCAGGAGCCAGAGGCCGAGATCGGTAATCACGATGAAATCATCACCCTGCTGCCTATTGTACTCGCTGCCGGGAAACCAGAGAAATTCGACGGCCAGACCGGCCTCGTTGAGACCGTCAAGCACCGCCCGCTTCAGGCCGAGGGCGTTGATGCCTAAAAAACCGTATTTCGATCTCCAGCTTCTCCCCTTTTTCCCGTCCGGCGTCATACT
>JAXMLA010000212.1:0-28991 GCA_034370465.1 Desulfuromonadales bacterium | reverse complement strand
TCGCGGTCCATCTTGTTGATAAAGGTGATCACCGGCGTGTTGCGCATGCGGCAGACGGTCATCAACTTCTCGGTCTGGGTCTCGACCCCTTTAGCGCTGTCAATCACCATCAGGGCGCTGTCGACAGCGGTGAGGACGCGGGAGGTATCTTCCGAAAAATCCTGGTGGCCGGGGGTATCAAGGAGGTTGATCTCGAAATCGCGATGGTTGAACTTCATCACCGAAGTGGTTACCGAGATGCCGCGCTCCTGCTCGATGCTCATCCAGTCACTGGTGGCATGACGGGCGGCCTTGCGCGCCTTGACCGCGCCGGCCATCTGGATGGCGCCGCCAAAAAGAAGGAGTTTTTCGGTGAGGGTGGTCTTGCCGGCGTCCGGGTGGGAGATAATGCCGAAGGTGCGACGCTTTTGAACTTCTTGCTGCTGCTGGCTGCTCACGATGATGGCGATCCTGAAAACGAAAGGCGAAACGACAAAAAAAGCGGGCCGGCAATCGGCCCACAAAACAAGCTGGATCATAACGGAAAAAGAGGGGTGCGGTCAAGAAGTTGGGATTAAAGGCTGCATCGCCGTGGGCCAGGTCGGTCTGCAATTTTCAGAAATGCTCTTCCGGCGAAAGCGGCAGGGTAAAACTGATCGTCGTCCCTTGGCCGGGCGCACTCTTGACGGTAATCTCACTGCCATGGCTCTTGATCAAATCCCGGACAATGGTCATCCCCAGACCGACCCCCTGCACCGCCGTTGTCGACGCATCGACGCGGTAAAATTTGTCAAAGATCCGCTCGATCTGTTCACTGCTCATGCCGATCCCTTCGTCACTGATCGAGACGGTACAATGCTCGGTTGTGCAATCAAGTTGGACAGTAATGCTCCCCCCTTCCGGGGAATATTTGACGGCATTGCTGAGGAGATTATCGAGAACCTGACTTATCCGGCGCGGATCGGCATACACGATCAGCGGCGCCGTCGACAGCAGCAGCTTGAATTGATGCCGGGGCGAACTGTGACGAAAAAATTTAAGACTCGTCTCGACCAAGGGAGCCAGCGGAATCGCCTGCCGGGCCAGAGAAATGACCTGCCCGGCCTCGATACGACTGATATCGAGAAGCTCGTCAATCAGCTCCGAGAGTTTCTCCGCCCGATCGTGAATCAGCGCGGCAAATTCTGCCCGTTCCTGAAGGGAAAAATTTTCGCTGTCCTGAAGAAGTTCGGCAAACCCCAGAATTGAGGTCAAGGGCGTCCGCAATTCATGGGCAGCGGTCGAGACAAAATCGCTCTTCATCTTCTCCAGTTCCCGTTCCACCGTGACCTCGCGCAGAGTCAGGACCCCGCCGCGCACCGTACCATCCGCCGCATGCAGCAACGCCATCCGGACCTGATAACAACGGGATTTTCCCCCCTCGGTGCCACCCAGATGATCATCGAAGGGCTCTCCCGCATTATTCTGCTGCACCGCCCGCAGCCAGCGCCCTGGCAGCTCGCTATCCAAAAAAAGTTGCTGTAACGTTTGACCGACGACCTCTTCAGCAGGCAGAGAGAGCATTCCCCGCGCCGCCGGATTGGCAAGCAAAAGAGTGCCGGACGGATCGACAACCAGCAACCCTTCGCACACCGAACTGACGATCGCGGCGATATTCTGCTGCGCCTCGACCGCTTGGTTGAGGGCACGACAAAGTTCTTCCTCCCCCTCTTTCCGCTCGGTCACTTCGTGATAAACGATCACCACTTGCTGCACTTTCCCCTGGCGATCCTTGACCGGCATACCGACAACATCAAAATAGTGCTGATTAAAGGCCCACTCTTGCGTCACTGCGCGCTGTCCCGAGGCCATGACCTTGGCGAAGACGCAGCCAGGTGCAGGCGATTTGTCCCGACACATTAACGAAACACAGGTGTGACCGACAATGCTCTTGTTGTGGGGGAAAAAGATCTCTTTCAGACGTTGATTGTAGGAAAGGATCCGCTGCTCGCGATCAAGAACGACGATGCCGGCGCCGACGGCATTATAGATCGCCGCGATTTCGTCCCGGGCCGCACGGAGGCGGTCGTTGGTCTCCTGCAGGGTATGCAGCACCTGCACAAAACTGTCACTGATGATGCCGATCGGATCAAAAGCGATGAGTCCGTCATCATCCAGCTCGTCGGCACGCAACGGCAACGTCCCGACGACGCCGAGGAGTTGATCAATCTTGCCGCGCAGATAATGAACCAGTTCGCTATCGTGCTGGCGGAGCGCATCATTCTCGGCGCGCAGGCGTTCAATCTCTGCGCGCAACCCAACGCCGGCGGCGGATTTCTTGCCCTGCCCGGTGGCCACCCTCAGGACCTCGCCGCACAGACCTGAATCAAGTAGCCGGCTTCCTCCTTGCGAACCTTGGCGTCGAAGCCCATATTCCGCACCGCATTGGGGATAGTAGCGGTCGCATAGCGATTGTCGGTACGAATGTCGAGCTGCACCTCACCACGATGAAGTTCGTCCTGCAAACGATTGACCTCGCGCAAGGCCAACAACAGGGTCGAGGGGCAGACCTGTCCGTAGACGTTGAGTTCTTCTATTCTGACCTTATCCATTGATACACTCCTTAACACTTCTCCAGTAAAACCCAGCGGACCAGCAATCGGCCCCCCAACCACGCTCCGGGCAGTATTCCCGCTAAAAACAAAAGACTTTGCACCGAGAAGATCGGCAATCCTCCCCACAGATGTTGAATATTACAGCCCGTTGCCATGCGCGATGCCAGCCCCATCAACACTCCGCCCACCAGAACCGAGCTGGTCTGCCGCCAGTTCGCCGCCGCTGACCAACGCCATTCCCCGAGTTGCCAGGCAGAGAGCGCCGAGCCGAGAATGATGCCGACAATCAAGGGATATTGCATCACCACAATGCCGTCAAAAGTCGGACCGGGGCCGACGGTTAGCGGCTCCGGGACAAAGGGAAAGATAACGGGCTTCTGCATCTGAAAGAACGCTGTAGCGGCTAGATGTCCAGGGATCAGCAGCTGCTCAAGATGTGCGGCAACCTTGGTATATGACGTCGTTACTCCCAGGGAACGACCGAAAAGGATGACTGAGAGCGTCCCCACTCCGGCTAAAGCCGACGCAGCGTAAAGCGGCGGAATATAGCCCTTCACCTCCCGCCAGCCGGGAAGCGGGGCAAAGGCCTGCGGGCGCCAAAGGATGAGCAGGCCGGTCACGACCACCAGGGCCAGAACAAAAAACCAGGGGGAAAGACCGCTCCATTGTGGCAAGGTCACCGCCTGCGGACCGAAGCTCGTCAGCTGCTTGAGTGTGCTCCAGAAGGGATGAATCTCGGCGTAAAGCGCGCTGCCGAGAATTATCCCGATCACCGCCCAAAGCGCCAGACGCGAACCGGAGCCGAGACGATACAGAGTCCCGACGACACAACTCCCGGCCAGAACCATCCCCATCCCGAACAATCCTCCACCCAAGACGGTGACCAGCGACGGAACGCCTAAGACCGACAGGGCAAAGGAATCCGTACCGGCGAGGTTACGGACGAGTTCAAAGAAGACGGCGCTTATCGTCACCAGAACCAACAGCGCCGCCAGCAAGGTGGTACTGCGAAACAGGAAAAGATCACGGAATGCTGCGGTCATGCAGAAATCGCTGCGCTGCATGATCGCGCCGGCGAGCAGGCCGAGGAGCAGACCCAAAAACATTGTTGTCAGAATCGGGGACATGGTTTCTCGTACTTGATTGAACAGAAGATTTTACCCATCGGAAAATTAGAATACAATTATTCTCCAGGACTGACAACAGCTTAAAAAAAGACCATCTCAACTGCCGAATAAAGGCTTTGTCATCTGGCTCAGGGTTGCCGATAAATCAAAGCGCTTCGGCGCCAGAGTGCGGATCAGGTTGATCTTCTCGCGATCCTCACCACTGAGTTTGGAGACAAACTCATGCAGCGTCAAAAAGAGGTCCGACATCTTTTTCGGGACCCGCAGATAAGGGAGGCCGCTCTCGGCCAGGATTAACTGGGTGATCGGTGAAACCCCGGAGATCCCGGTGATGATCAAACCGACGAGCCGATCGCGATATTCCGGACGGTGCTGGTAAAGGTTGGCGAGGGTGACGATCAGCTCATTGCGCGAATTGGTCACGAGCAGAAGAGTATTCGACTTGATCTGGTCGACCATGCGCTGCGTTGACCCGGCGCCAAGATCGACATGATGGATAATGCGCATCAAGGCGCTCTGGTCACCATGCACCTTGGCATCAAGAAGTTTCGCGACCCGTTTCAGGGTCGGATTGGCCAGGGTCGGCAGGTAATCGAAGCCACCGACAACGCTGAAATCGGCTGAAGCAAAAGCCAAACGGAGATATTCGAGGCTCGTTTCGCGGTGGCTGATATGGAGCTTGTTGGCAACCAGCATCCGTACCTGCGCCCCGCTTTCGCGATAAAGAGCCAGATTGAGGGTCACCGCATCGACGACGCTGCCGATACCGCCGCCGGTGATCATCAGCACCGGCGCCTTGAGGAGAGCTGCCACCCGTGCATTGCTCAGGCCGAGGACAGCACCGACGCCACTATGTCCGGCCCCTTCAATCACCAACAGATCGCATTGCGCTTCCAGACGCGCCACGGCTGTCAGGATGGAAGTTTCGAGGTCAGCCACCGGAATTTCACCGCGGATCGCCCGCTGCGTCATCCCCGGCGTGACCACCACCGGACACATCAATTCCAGCTGCTCTTCGAGGCCAAAGACCTGGGCCACCGTCAGCGCATCTTTATCGATCTGCCCACCGGCATAATCGACCGGCTTCGGACCGACCGGCTTGATAAATGCGATGCGCAGACCGGCTTTGCGGGCCAGATCGAGAAGGGCGATGCTAATCGTCGTTTTGCCGGCATTCTGATCGGTCGCCGAGATATAGATTTTGGAAGCCATCTCAACACGTCCTTTATTTGGGAAGGAAAACCATCAAAAAGAGAGCGTAATCAAAACTTTTCAGCAAGGGAAGCGAAATGATGAATTTTTTCTCTTCGAACAGATAGGCATAGAACGAAATTTTCATTATACTCGCCAGCATTCGTAAACTCTATCTTTCGAAAGGATACTCATATATGCGCCGGCCCTTGCTGCTCTTACTTGGTTTGCTTTTAAGCTGTTCTGCCTGCAAAAAGAACGATACAACCGTCTCCCCGCAACCGGCGACCCGCAAAGCAATCCTGCTCCCCGTCACCGAGCCGGCTGTCCCCTTGACCGCCCCCCTCTTTCTCAGTCAACCGATCCCCACCACGGTCATAGAAACGACCAACGAGGCCTTGCCGATCTGGCGCAGCTTTGCCAAGAACCGCCCGGCGCTGGTGATTGCCGCCAATACCCCGGCGGTCTTCTCCGTCCCGGACGAATTTCAGGCCGAGCTGGACAATCTCCTGAAGAGTGCCGACGACCAAGAGTTGCTCCGTCGCTCCAGTCCCGACAACCCGGATCCGCTCTTTTTACCGGTCATGAGTCTTGCCGTCGCCCTCGATGCCGGATGGTTTTCCCAAGTCGTCTGGATCTTCCCTTCCAAGCTTACCCCAGAACAACTTGACCTCGGCATCTTCAAGCAACAGCTCGTCGATGCCCGGATCGCCTCGCCGGACGAAGCGGAGAGTTTCACTTTGAACAACGGCAGTTTCAGCGGCATCGTTCGCGGTCGCCCCTTTACTGCCGCTCATGCCGAAGCCCTCCCTCCCCTGGATGCAAGCGCGCTCCTCCACATCGATGCCGACTACTTTAAACCGCTCTATGCGGGCGAAATCAAAACTCCCCTCTATCCCCTGATGGTCGACTTACTCAACAAAATCAAGGAACGGAGCTGGAAGATTGCCGCGGCCACCGTGGCCCTGTCGAACCGGCAGTTCGACGGACTCCCCTTGCAAACGCGTTTTCTCGGCAAAGACCTCGCTACGATTCTGCAAGATCCCCAGATGCTTGAGGAGACCTTTCCCCACCAATGGGAACTCCGCAGCAACGCTCTGTATCTGGAAAATTTTATTCAGAGAGAGGAGATTCGGCATATTTATCTGGAGATGGAGAAAGAAGATCCTGGCGATCCGGCGGTAAAATTCGGGCTTTATCATATTTCCCGGCAACTCAACAAAACGGATGACGCCCTGGAGTATCTCCGGGAAGCGGTGCAGCTCGACAAGGTCTATGCCGGCGAATATCTTTCCCTGTCGGAATTGGCCATGGAGAAGAAACGGCCGGAACAAGCGGTGAAGATGCTGCAACTGGCGCGCAGTGCCCAGCCGGAGAATCCCTTCATCCTCCTGCAAGTGGTGCGCGCCCTGCTCAATACCGGCCAACAGGAAGAGGCCAAGGCGCTGAAGCCGGAGCTGACAGCGTTGATGTGGTCAAAAATTTATTACCCGCAACAGAGGGATGAGACTGCCGGGCTGTTGAGCCTGTTGCAATAAGGGGATGCAGCAATTAAATGCTTACATTGAATCATGAGTGAACATTGGAGTTGATCCAGGCTTCGTTACCGAGTTAATGAAAATAAACTGCAAACTCATTTTCGATCATGAACAACAATTCCCATTCTGAACTTTCCCGAAAAAATTTGTAGTTTGAAAGCAATTGATTATTGGGCGACTTATAGTCGACCAAAATCAGCTTGATATTATTCTCGACGAGACGTCGGTGGATTTCCTTGCTGTCAAGATTCAGATCGAAAACAAACTCAATCTCGGGATTCCAATGCATAACAGGCCGAAACCGGGATGTCCGCTTCATGATTTCCGCGAGAAAGGTCATATCCGTCAATACTCCCGTTGCAGGGAGGTTCACGGCTTCCAGGTGGTCGACCACGACTTGCTGGATACTGCCACTCGCTGCCCCGGTCGGGACGGTAAAGAAGGATTGCGACCTGGAAGGATAAATGGCCAGAGAGACAAACGAATAGCCAATCAGCAAAATAAGAAGAACTCTCGTGCCGTAGGCCAAAAATCCGCGCACCTCTCCCTCTCTCCTTGCATCACCCCACCGGGAAAGGGCCACTCCCGCAGCGATAGACAGAGCAACAATTGCCGGAGTGAGCACTCTGGTGCTGTAGACTACCCCTCCCGCCGTTTGCCCTACCGAGTAAACCCACAACAGGGTGACAAGGAGTGCGGTGATCAGCAGCGGTGCAAACTCCCGCCAACGGATGAGAGCATAGGGAAGGCCGATCCCGATCGCCAGGAAACCTCCGGTCACAAGCTGCTTGATCAGTATAAGCCAGCGTTGAAGACTGAACGTGCCGAATGCATAGACCTGCTGGTAGTGATCCATGACCGCAGCATGGATGGCGTTGACGTTGAAACCGGGTATTGGGTGGGAGAAAAAAGGATTACCGGTCAAGACCCAGCTTCTCAGATACCAGGGGGCCGCCAACAGCGTCACCGTCAAAATGTAAGTCGGCAGGAATCGGCGGGTCTCGCGATGCCAGAGGAGCACCGAACTGCCGGCCAGGGCGAGAGCCGGACCGTAATCGCGGGTCAACGCCCCCATGACGGCAAAGAGCGCCGCGACAATGACCGTTGACCGTTTGGGATTGCGCACCGCCGCCCAGGCGAAGCAGAGTTGTCCGGCAACAGAGAGAGCCGTAAATCCGGTCTCCTGACCGATTGCAAACCCGGCGACCAGAAGGGGGGATGTCCCGATGACTAGCAAGGCATACCATGCAGCCTGGCGGCCAAAGGCATGTCGAGTCCCGTAAAAGGTCAGGGCCATGGTCGCCGCGAGTTGCAGCACCACGGAAATGGAAGTAGCCTGCGGCAGGGAGTGGCCAATGGCGGCATAAATCCACCAATAGACAGTTGCGATCAAGGGGGGAATACCATCGGGGTAAAGATAAATGGCATAGTCGCCTGCACTGACCGGCGGATAGAAATCAAGAGATTGATGTTGCAACATGGCGAGTGCCAACCCCTCCCAACGGAAACTCGTATCGGGACCGCGCAGAGGGAAGAGAGTTGTACGCAACATCACGGCAATGAGAAGGGAACAGATGAAAACGAGGGTCACTGCAACGAGATTGGAAGTCGGATTTGAGCTTTCGGTGGGTGGAGGTACAAGTGGAGTCGCAGAGCGCCGCAAGCTGATTATACGTTGGCAGATCAATGCCGAGACGATCAGCGCTCCGCTCATCGTGCTTAAGTGGAGCGGAATGCCGATCAACGAGAAGAGAATAATGCTTTCAACCAGAATGAGCGCCGAAAGGGGGAAAGCGGCCGACCAGACATGTTCCACCCGAAAAGTGCGTGCCAACAACATCCCGGGAAGGATCAGCCCGACAACAACGACGCTGAGTTTAAAGAAGATCATTTATTCGCCTTGCCGTCATGTTCGAAATATTAATCCTGCTCCCGTTTATAATCCCCACGAGTGAGAACTTTTTCCAGCCAGATATAAAGGCAGATAAAGAGATAGCGACTTCCCATCTCCTTGATTTTCAATTTGGCGGTTCCGGCTTTGCGATTGCGCCAGGTGATCGGGATCACGCTCCAACTATAGCCGCGCACAATCGCTTTCAAGGGGAGTTCGACCGTGAGGTTGAAATGGGGAGAGATCAATGGCCGGCAGCCATCGATGACTTCTCGCCGGTAGGCCTTAAAGGCGTTGGTTGTATCGTTGAGGCGGATATGAAAAAGACACCTCAAGAAGGTATTGGCAAAACGATTCATGATCAGCTTGATTGGCGGGTAACCGATCACCCTTCCCCCTTTGATGAAGCGGCTGCCGAAGACGCAATCGACCCCACGCTGCAACTCTTCCCAATAGCGCACGACATCCCGGCAATCATCCGAGGCGTCAGCCATCATGATCACCACCGCGTCGCCGCACATATGGTCCAGACCACAGATGACTGCCCGCCCAAAACCGTGCGGGGCACAATTTTGCAACAGCGTCAGTTCGGGAATGAGCGCTTGCAAACCCTGCAGCAACTCCCAGGTCCGGTCGCAACTGCCGTCGTCAACCATGACAATTTCGTGTGGGATATTGTTCCTGCGTAACTCGGTCGAAAGCTCTTCGACCGTGGAAACAATGCTCCCCTCTTCATCACGGGCGGGGATGACAACCGAGAGGAGGTGCAAGGAGACTTGAAGAGGTGGCGACTTCATCGCATAGCGCTCTGCGCAAGCCAATCAGGATGTTCTTCGGCATGGAGAGCAATCTCTTCGAGAAGGTCGTGCAGAGAGATCCGGGGCTGCCAGTTCCAAACCCTGCCGGCAAGCGAGGAATCCATCACCAGCCAAGGCACGTCATAGCGACGCTGAAGATGATCAGCGCCAACCACATGGCTTCCGAAACGGGCCTCACACCAACGACTCAGCTCGGCGAGCGAAAAGCTCTGGCCGGCGCCACCGCCGAGATTGAATATCCGTGGCCCCGGAGATGTTTCGGCAGCGATCTGCTGCCGCAATAGCGACAACAGGTCGTGGGGATGGAGCACGTCCCGTACCTGGTGCCCCTGTCCGCCAAAACCAAGATAGGTCAGTGGCTGGCGTTGCCGCCAGGCATGGAGCCAGTAGGCAACTATTCCCTGATCCGGTCGGCCGAATTGACCGGCTCCGACCAGTACCCCGCAGCGATTAATCCAAACCGGAAAATCATAGGCAGCGCCATATTCCAGCGACAGAACTTCAGACGCCAGCTTGCTGCCACCGTAGAGGGACAAGGGGGAAGCGGTACTGAACTCTTCGCCTATGCCGGCAGAGGTGAGGCCGATAGGATGGCTTGCTTGCGGAGCAAGGACGAAGCGATTTTCGCAGATTTGCACGGGAATTGCACTAAGCACGGCAGCAGAATAGACTCGGCTGGTACTCAGGAGAATAAAACCGGCATGATGACACTTGCAATATTCGAGGAGATTGATGGTGCTGAACAGGTTGTGTTCGATCAGTTGTCGGCTACTGCTCTGCCCGTCGATTCCGGCCAGCACGCTGGGATTGGCAGCAGCATCAACCACCCAATCGGCTCTGGGTAATCCCTCCAGGTCTGAGGCCTGCCGCAGATCCCCATGTACCAGCTTGATGCCGAGCCGCTGCAACTCCAGGCGGTTCATTTCGCTCCCCGGTCGGCAGAGATTGTCGATGCCGTAAAGGGTTAACCCCGGTTCGGCCGCCAACCAGGCCTTGGCCAGAGTGCTGCCAACAAAGCCACAAATACCGGTGATCAAGATTTTCATGGGGACTCTTTCGTTTGTTTCAACGCTCAGCTCAAACGTTGCTCCCAGGACTCGACAATCTCGGCGATAATCTGGTGCAGAGGCCTGGAAATATTCCAGTCTGGGTAGTGGTCCTTTATCTTGCTCAGGTCGCTGTAGTAACAGATGTGATCGCCAAGCCGAGGCTGCGGATCATAACGAAGTATTTGTTTTTGACCGCTGCACGATTCGATCAAGGAAATTGCTTCAAGAATGGAACAGGAGTTCCCCTTGCCGCCGCCGAGGTTGTAGACTTCGCCGCTGCGGGGATCGGCAGAAAAAAGTTGAATGAAGTTAGCCACATCCGCAGCGTGCAAGTTGTCCCGAACCTGTTTCCCTAAATGACCGAAAATTGTATATTCCCGACCCTCCAGATTACATTTGGTCAAATAACTCAAGAAACCATGCAACTCGACGCCACTGTGGTTGGGGCCGGTCAAACATCCGCCGCGCAGAGAACAAGTCGGCATTCCAAAGTAGCGCCCATATTCCTGGACCATGACATCTGCCGCGATCTTGGATGCTCCGAAGAGGGAGTGCAGCGACTGGTCGATGGAGAAGTTTTCGGAAATGCCGTTGGCGTAAAGCGGATCGACAAAATCCCAACGCAATTCACTCTCCACCAACGCAATACTGTTCGGCCGATCGCCATAGACCTTGTTGGTCGACATATGGACAAAAGGCGCCTCGGGACAATATTGCCGCGCAGCTTCCAATAGATTCAGCGTGCCGCCGGCGTTGGTATCAAAATCATCGAAGGGGATGGAGGCGGCCCGATCGTGCGAGGGTTGTGCCGCAGTGTTGACGACGACTGTCGGACGCAGAACTTTTACCAGCGCTAAAATCCCCCCCCGGTCGCGGATATCGAGTTCATGGTGATGGTAGCCGGCAAGCGCCATCAAATCTTTCTGCCGCCAGCGGGTATCACCCTGAGTCCCGAAGAAAGCAGCGCGCTGATTATTATCAATACCGTGAACGACAGCTCCCGCACCACAGAAATGTGCGGCGACCTCCGAACCAATCAGGCCGGAAGATCCGGTAATAAGGAGAGTGGGGATCAACTGAAAGCTCCAAAATCTCAGATATTCGATGTTATGAGGCTAATGCCGGGACTGCTGCATAAATCTCTTCAAAAAATCTATTAAATTTGCGTGGATCTCTTCAGATTTGCTTTGTATTCCATGATCTCCGGCTTCAGCAGCACCGCTTTTCGGAAGGCATTGCCGGCTTCTTCCCGACGCTGTAGCTGCCCCAAGGCGACGCCCAGCAGGTTCCAGCCTTCGGCCGTCTCGGGATTAAGCAGAACGTCTTGACGCAAAGCAGATTCCGCCATGACCGGATTACCAAGCTGCAGATGCAGACGCCCCAGCCGGCGATAGACATCTTTCCTCCGGCCGACGCCAAACTCCTGTTCTTTTTGATAGGATTGCATTGCCCCGATTAAATCGCCTGTTAATTCAAGCGCGTGACCACGGACTTCCCAATAGGTTTCCAACTTCGCCGTTGCCGAAGGAACTTTCTGCAATACCTTTAACGCTTCTCCCGGTCGTCCTAACAGATTGTATGCGGCCGCCATCGGCAGCAGTGCGAAGGACTCGCCACCTTGAACCAGCTTGACCGCCTTACGTGCAACCGTGAGTGCCTCTTGCGCCTTTCCAAGCTCCACCAAAACCCCGGCATAAAGACTCAATCCTTGTTCAAACTGCGGAGCAATCTCGGCAAGGCGACGCAGAGTCTCTTCAGCCTCGGGCAAACGCTTCTGTGTAAGGTAAAAATCTCCGAGCATCAACAGAGCCAGCTCATTGTCAGGCCGGATGCGCAAATCGCTCTTCCACAACGTCTCGGGAGTGCGGAAATCCAATGCGCGGGCAACTCCCGCCGACGTATAAAACACAAGGAGAAGCGTACAGCCCACCAGCGCATGAACTTTGCGCTGATGGATTGGCAGCGAAAATACGAGACTGGCCAGCATGGCAGAGAACCACAGGGACGGCATATAAGTCATACGGTCAGCCATGGCGAACTCAGCGGCAAAGAATAACTGTGAGGTCGGTAAAAAGTTGACGAAATAAAGTGTCAACGCCAGCGCCCAGAATGATCTTTTCCGCCAGCCGTACAGAAGCAGCGCAAGCCCGAGAAGCAGAATGATAACAACCACAATGCCGGTGACAGAGCCCCACCCCGGAACCGGCATGACCACGCTTGCAGGATAGATCCCGAGCAAACCTACGGGGATCAGCATCTTCCACAAATACATTCCCTGCATCTTCAGTGCTGCTAGCACCCGGCCAGCGGTATCCAGTCCTCCCAAAGGGATAAAATAGGGGTCAATGATCGCCTGCAGATCCCCACCGACTTGAACCACATAATAGCGCCAAAGCAACCAACCGATCGTCAGTAACAGCAACCCGCACCACAACCAACAACGCCGTTGAATGGTTGCGCGAATGGTACTTCCGGAATAAAGGTCGCATAGCGGCACCATGGCCAAAAGGGCTACCGCATGTTCCTTTGAAAGAAGAGCCGCAACGCAACAGCCGAGGGCCAAACTACGGAGACTAGATCGATCCGATTGCAACAGGACAAGAGCTGTTAGACCGAAGCCCGCCGCCAGCAGCTCCGATCTCCCGACCAGAACGGCTATAGCCTCACCATGACAGGGATGCACCGCAAAGAGGGCCGCCCCTAACCAGGCGACTTGCCGAGAAAGCTGAAGCCGGACAAGAAAAACGAATAATAAACAGGCGACCGCCACATGCAGCAACAGGTTGACGAGCAGATAACCCCAGGCGGCCGAACCAAAAAGTACACGGTTCAAAGCAAGCGACAGAATGGTGAGCGGACGGTAAAGACCACTCTTTTCCCCTGCCCCCCAGTAATCGGTCATGAAAATTTTCGCTAGATCTAAATCAGCCACCAGCGGATTGGTCTTTATGATCGGGATATCGTCGGGAAAAAAACTGCCGGGAAAGACAACAGCATAAACCAGCATGACCAAAAACAGCAGCGATAGCGGCACCTGCCAATCGAATGTAAAGATTTTGTCTTCCCCGTAACCTTCAGCGTTCTTTCGTCTATTCATTGGCCGCTCCCGGCTCGGATACGTTCTAGATTAGCCTGATATTCGCGGACTGTCTCGTCGATGGCCACGGCGCGCGCGAACGCCTCCTCGGCAGCGCCTTTTTCTCCCTGTTGCACAAGGGCCACGCCAAGGAGATTCCAGGATGCGCCACTTTTCGGATTAATCTGGACGTCGCGGCGCAACGCCTCAACTGCGGCGGCAACCTTACCAAAATGCAAAGAGAGTCTGCCCAGGCGCCGGAATACGTCCGGCGATCTTTCGCCGCTAGAATTAACTTCATTCTGAAAGCAGGTCAGGGCACCGAGCAGATCGCCTTGCGCCTCCAGAGCTTTGCCATAGGCCTCCCAGTAGCGGGGGGTGTTGAGATCGGTTGGCCGCACAATCTGCAAGGTTTGCAGTGCTTCGGTGGGGCGACCAAGGCTGGTCAACGCCAATGAAAGGGGGATTTTGGCCTGCGAAGTCCCCGTCTTCATTGCCGCAATGGCTCTCAGCGCCAAATCCCGTGCCTCCTGGGGACGGTTGGTCTGAACCAGGAGCCACGCATAAGACGCCAATGCTTCGTCAAAGTTCGGTGCGACCGCAATGGCGCTTTTCAGCTCTGCCTCGGCCTCGGCTAAACGATTCTGACGAATCAGTTCACTGGCCAGAAACATGCGGGAGAGTTCGTTGCGCGCATTCAGTTGCAGATCACGTTGCCAAAGGGTCTCGGGCGAATCAAAATGACGAGCGCGAACGAAACCTGCGACGATAAAATATCCGACCAGCGCGGTCATGACCAAGATCTTGAACGAAGAGCGCGCAGGCAGTGTAGCAAAAATCACGACGGCAAGGGCTGACAGGAACCAGAGCGAGGGGGTATATGCAACCCGGTCAGCCATGGTGAAGCCGGCCGCGAAAAAGAGATTCGATGTCGGCGCAAAACTGATCAGATAAAAGACAATGAGCAGTGCCCAAATCTGATGGCGCCGCCACCCGTAAATCATCGCCCAGGTTGTGAGCAACAGCGCGGCTACAGCTGTTATTCCCGGCAGCGACAACCACGGTGGGACGGGTGCAACCGTCGATGCCGGATACATCCCCTGCAACCGGAAGGGCCAAAGCAGGTTGAACAAATACACCGCCTGCAATTTGATGGCTGCGAGCATACGCGTCCCGGTGTCAACAAACGCCAGGGGGACGTATTGAGCGCTGTAGATCAACTCTCCGCTGCTGTGGGGATGAACGATGAATTTTCGATAGGCCAGCCAGCCGCCAGCCAAAATCAACAGTGCCAGATAAAATCGATAGCGCCGCCGAATCAATTCCGGTAAATCCGGTGCAAAGAAGTAATCAGACAACGGGATTAGCGCCAGGACGACTATCCCGCTCTCTTTTGATAGCAATGCCAAAAGGAAAAAGGCGGCAGCGGTAAATTCGGCTTTGAGTCCTGTCCTGCGCGAAAAGACCAACGTAAGCAAGACAAATAGGGCGGCAAGGAGTTCGGAACGGCCAACCAGCTGTATGACCGGCTCAGCGTGAATCGGATGGACCGCAAAGATGGCGGCCGCCAGCCAGGCACATTCCCAAACCAGACCTATCTGCTTCAAAAAGTGATAAAGTAGAATGCTTATGCTTAAATGAAGAAGGATATTGATGAGCAGGTATCCCCAGGGATCGACACCGAGGAGTAAACGGTTCAAGGCAAAGGACAGTATTGTCAAGGGCCGAAACAGACCGGTGTCCTGGCCCTTCCCCCAATAATCTGTCGTAAATATCTCCTTGAGGTCGAGTTGATATATGAGATTGTTGGCTTTAACAATCTGGGCATCATCCATGAAAAAATGTCCAGGGAAGGTCGTTATATAGACGAGAAGGATAAGGAGAGGCAACGACAGGAGGGCGTAGCGCGGAGCGCGGTCGAAGAGGCGAAGTGACATGGCGACTTACCACAAGTGGGTTGAATTTAATGTCACAGCTATAGTTTGCCGGTAAAGATTAATCAAGCAAAAATTACAAAAGGCGAGGGCCGGAGATTATCCCGGCCCTCGCCTTTTTGCATCCTCAGGGTCGATCAGCAGGGGTGGACATTGCTGCTCCCCACGATCATCGGTTTGCTATAGCGTTTCATGGCTTCCTCCTTTCGGGGAGATCCCCGCGATTACTGGTTGGGTGTCGTCCACGGCGAAACTTTATTCCAACCGCCGGCATTGGTCTGCCCGGCATCCTTGCGTTTGTTGTTGTAACGGTGGCAGTTCTGTGCCGAGGCATAATAAGCGCTCCGCTCTCCGACCCCGCCGAAGCGGTCAACGTTGGTCAAAGTCGCCGAGGTAAAGAGCGATTGCTGTGACTTGTTATCGTCCCAGGTGTTGTGCTGGATATCGAGACAGTTGGTTATCAGCAGCTTCGGCAGACGCGATGCATGCGGATTGTGACACTTGGAACAGGAGAACTGGTGATACATCAGGTCGTTGGAGGTGGCATCGATGGTAGCCCCCCAGTCGTAGGAAACATGCGCATAGCGGGTGGTTGTATACGGCGTGTATCTGCCGCCGTCGGTCTCGATAGAGCGATAACCATAAGCAGTCGTCGTACCCGCACCGGCTTGCGCCTGATAAGCCATATCCGGGACCTGGGTCGTCCTGGTAGTGCCGACCACCGGCGTCGGGCGGCCACTGTAAGGAGCGTATTGACCGGCGGTCCCGGTGCCAGAATCAAAGATATTGACGGCATTGGTAAAGGTTCCACCTATCGCCGAGTTACTGTGGCCGTTGGAGCCGAGCCAGAGGCTCTCGCCGGTGGTCTGGTCCATATTGTCCACGTCGTTTCCGTGACAAAGGATACAAAGACCAGCCGAGGATTCCTGGGTCCAGCCGGCGGTCGGATAATCGTCTAACGTCCCGCCAGCTGCTGTGGTCGGTGTACCGGGGACGGCATTGTTCTGGTCAATATAATATCCACCGACAAATCTGTAGCTCATAGCGCCGCGCGGCACCGCACCAAAACGGGCAGTATTCGCGTAGGTCGTACCGGTAACCGGTGGTCCGTCTTCAGCATAAGGGTTACCCATCCAGGTTCCGCGCAGGTATGGGCTGCCGATGGCGGTATCGTTCTCAGCCTTGTTCATATTGTGAACGTCGTGGCAGTTGGAACAACGGATATCGGCCACAGTGTCGAGATTTTCGTTGTAGCGCTTGTTGGTGGCGTCCCAGGTCACAGCGCTGGTACCGCCGGGGTTGGTCGAATGGGTCGACTGGATCTTCCCTTTCTTGATCGTCTGGAAGGCCGTGGTTCCGGACTGCCAGTAAGCGCCGGTGCCGGTGCCCAACCAGTTGGAAGTCGGGGTGCCGAAGGCAGAAGTCTGGAAGAGGGCGCCATAGTTATAGGGGCTGGCTCCGGTCAAAGCCTTGCTGTTGGTCCCCCACTCGGTAATCTTGGTCGACTGGGCATCGTGACAGGCCCAGCAGATCTCAGCCTCGGTGTTGTAGGGGCCGCGGCCATTAATCGTCTTGAGGAGATGGATACCGCCGGAGCGATAAGCAATCCCGACCAGTGGGTTATTAGGAATTTCGTAGGACAGAAGGTCTTGTTCTGTCCCTTGCGGATGTCCGGCCGGGTGACACCAGGTGCAGGCCCGCACCGTGCCGCCGTCTGTCATGTGCGCCGGATTAGTCCCATTAAAACCGTGACACTGGTTACAGGCGACGGTCGCGGCACTATCCCAGGTTGGGACATTACTGCCATGACAGTTGTCAACGGAGGTTCCGGCACAGGTCCCCGGTGTCCCGGCACCGCTAGCGTTAGGTGTCCACTGCGCACCGGCGCCAGTGACATTGAGGTCGTAAACGACATCGACGGTGCCGTCAGCATGGAGATTATCGAGATGACACAGTTTGCAGTTGTCCCCTTTTGCCAGGCGGAAAGAGGAGTTGAGGTGTTTGAGATGAGCGCCGACATACTTCCCGGTGCTGCCACCATGGTTGTCGAGCGGCGGCGCCGCATGAATCTCATCCGGAACGGTACCGGCATTGTCAAGGGTCGCGTCGAAATCGCGACCATAGGTATCGGTGGTCCGGGTTGACAAGCCGTGACAGGCACTGCAAGCCAGGGTCGCCGCCGAATTCCAGGTGGGGGTGGCCGGACCGTGACAACCGGTGGCGCCAGCTGCATTAAAGCCCGAACAGGTGCCGTTGTCTATCTGGTCGCCGCCGGTGTTGACGAAGCCGCCGGCACCGCTGGTGTCATCGTAGATCACCGTTCCGCCGCTGGTACCATTCGTCGTGTAGTAAAGGCGGCTGCCGGCAATGATGCCGGGGTAAGGTGTGGCTGTCTTCCAGCCGAGCTTGAGGATACCATCCTGATGATCGACGGCAAAGTCGGCCGCGGCACTACCGTGACAATCGGCACAATCATGCTTGGTATAACCGTGCTTGCCATGTTTACCGGCAGTGGCTGTTTCATCCGGTGGTGTCGAGTGACAGATACCGCACTTCGGACCGGACTGGGTGGTGACGACGTTGGAAAGGGGTGACCAATTGTTCGCCTCATCGCCGACCTTCATCGCAAAGTAGTAGGGGACATCGACATTCAGACCGAGGAGCTCATACTCCTCGACCGCGCCGGTGAAGTCCGGATACGGCTCGTTGGTAGCTGGTGTCGAAGCCGCCCAGTTGGCATCGTTGATCGCTGCGGTATTATAGCGGATATCGTACTGAGTCGCGCGGGTGCCGTGGTTGAAACCATCATTGCCGACCGCTCTCCAGGAGAGGTAGACCGCACCCTGTTTCGGTCGAGTTTCGGCGGTGAGGGTGGTGATGCGGGCCGGTGTCCAGATATCGACACTATTGTTCACCGTAAAGGCGGCCGAATCGACGACGCTATGATTGAGATTGTTGGCATTCGTGGTGTCGAGAAGCATGGTGCCGCTGCGATAACCATCGCCGGCCATGACCCTGAACTTGACATTGGTCTGGTTGCCGGTGATACCGTCACCGACCGGATCCCAGTCGACTGTCGTCGTGCTGAGGTTACGGCCGATGACGTACGGCCAGGTTGTGCCGCCGTTAATGGAACCGAAGACGTCATAATGGACGGTCTGACCAGCATTAACCGCGCTGGCGGCATTCCAGCTGAGGCGACGGACATTACCGCCGACAAAGTCACTGTTCACCGTCGTCTGGGTCAAACCACCCAGGCCGGTCGGCAGGTCATTGTACTCCTGTTCATTGAAAAGGAGGATTCCACCCTTGTTGGCGACACTACCGTAAGTCAGAGTGACTGAATACGCAGAAGCCGTAGTGTTCTTGAGTACAAAGGCAGGTTTACTCCCGGCCGGGATGGCTCCTTTGAAGGTACTGAGCGGGAACTTGATGACCCGAATCGGCATGCGCCGCGCTAATGTCATCGTCCTGGCAGTACCGAGGCCGGTGAAAGCCTGGCCCGTCAAATAACCGAACTGATAGGTAAGCGTCGTTGCGCCGGTGGTATTACCGGTGATCCTGATCTGGTAGTTGATCCCCCAGGCATTAGTCCGGACACCATAGGTTGTTGTCGGGCTCCAGACCACGACAGCATTCTGCGCCAGCGTGAAGGTCCCAGGCACAGTTCCCGGATACGAAGCACCAAGGGCGGCATTTGACGCCGAGGTCGAACCACCCGGCAGACCAGACCAACCGGTGGAGGTAGTTGGAATTGCCGCGCTGGTGAGTCGCGTTTGCAGGGCAATGGTCTTGTACTGCGTCGGTTTTGCCATGGCCATCATATCGACGCGGTTGGTGTCGATATTGCCGGCAGCATCCTTTGCACGAACCAGGAAGTTGTAGACCGAGCCGACTGGCAAGCCGGTAACATTGTAACCGAGGGCAGTGGTCTGCGCCGACTTGATGCGATATTCGGTCGTTCCGCCGGTGCCGCAGGTAATCAGCGTCGGGGGAGTTGCAGAACTATTGAAACAAGCATCGGTGCCGATCGTCGGCGGCATGGCGCCATTTTTCTTGAAGTGTGTGCGCAGCGAGTATTCGCTCCACATCACTACGTAGTTGAGCGGGGTGGTGAGACTGTGGCTGTGGTCACGGCCGGCATCCCAGTTGACATAAACACTGTTAGTGTCGGGGTTGGGGGTCATGTCGAAGGATTCGTCGCCGACACTGACCGAGCTGATCCCCCAGAAGATCGGCGCAACGTTGTCTACCTGCGCAGCACGACTGGCAACGTTAGAGAGGGCCGAAACGTTGTTGGATTCGTCGTAAGTCTTGAGTGCAAAGTAGTAGGTCGTTCCAGGGGTCAGACCGTTGACGATGCTCGTTTGTGCTTTGCCCATACGATCGACGGTCGGCACCTTGGCTTGGCTGGCGGCCGCGAAGTTGGCATCACTGATTGAGGCGGTGCTGTAACGGAGGTCATAACGGTAAGCGGTACCGTCGAGAGCGCCATCGTTACCGGGCGAGGTCCAGTTGAGCATGACCGTGCCGGGTTCAGTATTCGCCAAAGCGGTCAGGTTAGTGACATTACCCGGTGCCACACTGTCACTGTACCAATGCGGAGTATAAGGAGCGTTGGCATGACAGGCAACGTTGGAGCAGGTCTTCGGAGTCGAGCGCCAGAAGCCGGTAGTATCGGCAGCAAAGGGCGAGATGATCCGTTTGAATTTGGTCCCGGTCTCCGTATCTGCGGTGCCGTCATTATTGCTATCGGTCATGCTGACGTCAGCCGGCTCGACACCATTGGCGCCGCCATGAGTGTTGCCAGGGTGGCAGAAGTTACAGGTGACATTCATATCCTCGACCGTCGGCTCGGCCGGGGCGACCATCTTCTTGGCGATGGCATGGACATGCTCATAGTGATGACCGGCTTGATTCATCGTATTGGCGTTGGAACTATCCGGCCAGAAGGAGCCATTCAGGTCATTGCCGTGACAGGAAGTACAAGAGCCACTCGGCGTCGTAGTACCAGTGACATAGACGATATTCTCTGGCGTTGCCCGGGTCGGCGACGGGAAGGCGAGGGAGTCGAGGAAAGTATGACTGCTGGTCGAGGTTGCGTCATCGCTGGTCTGAGCATGGCAGCTGGAGCAATACCAGCCCGGCTGCGTGGCGTTGGTCCCCCAGTTGAGGGTGTAAGTGGTACCGCCGCCGGAGAAGTCAATCTTGTTATTGCTGTTATGGCTTCCGGCTGCCGGGTAGCCGTGGCAATCCTGACACTGGTTGGGGCTGGCGTCGGTATGGCCGTCGCCTTTGTTTTCAGTAGCGCCACTCCCTGAACGGAAGTGGACCGTGCCGTCATTCCAGCCGGTGCTGTTGGTCAGGCTGCTGTACTGGCCGTGACAGTTGTTACAGACGAGTTGACCCGGTGCGCCGGTCGCCGCGGCATCAATGGCTCCGATCCACTTGCGTTTCCACTGGCCGTTATCACGATGGCAGTTGGCCGTACAGTTGCCGTTGGCAATACTGTAGTTGACAAAGAGGCCGTAGGCACTATTCGGCTGGGTGGCATTGCCGTCAACGTGGGTGGACGGGAGATCGCCGGCGACATCCATGCCGGTGTGGCAACTGGTGCAGGTGCCGCCAGTGCCGAAGTTGTCGTCATGGGCCGTGGCATTCACTGCCTGGTGCAGGCCGGAGGTGTGGTTCTTGCTGGTCTTGCCGCGGTAGGTACCGCTGTGGCAATCGATACACGCCAGATGGACAGCGCCGCTGGTCCAGTCACCGGTGGTGTTGGCAAGATGGCAGGTGTTGGTGCAGGTCTGGGTGCCAGAGACGTAGCTGACCGTATTATTAAGAACCCCGTTTTTGTGACCGGTGTGAGCGCCGGTAGCGGCGTTGGCGCCGTGACAGGCGGCGCAGGTATTCGGCACATAGCTGCTGTAGGCCGCGTTGTGCCGGGCATGCTTGCCGCTGGTCACCGGATAGCCGGAGAGACTGTTGTTAACGTACAGAGACTTGCCGGTCGCTGCATGGCAATCAGCGCAGTTGAGGGGCACACCGGCAAGCCAGTCACGCGTGTCGACGACATTGTGGCAAGTGTTGGTGCAGGTACCGGTGCCGGTGTTGTAGACGCTGACCTTGGTCGCGACTGTGATGGTATCGACGTTCGGGCCGTTGAGGTGGCCGTCGGCAACACCAATGGCGCCGCTGTGACCATGACAGTCGACACAACCGCCGCCGACATAAGCGGTGTTGAGCATGTGCTTGTCATGCTCGCCGGCGTTCGGGCCGATGGTAGCGCTCATGTCGGTTTCACCGCCGGCGTTCAGGCTCTTGGCGGCGCCATGGCAATCGGTACAGGCGAGGTGAACCGTCACGTTGGTCCAGTCGCCATTGGTGTCGGCGATATGGCAGGTGTTGGTGCAGGTGCCGCTGCCACTGGTGTAGAGCGAGACACTGGCGGCGACAGTCTTGCTGCCGTTACGGTGACCGATATGGGTGCCGAGATAGGCGTTGCCGCCGTGGCAGGCATCGCAGTCACTGGCCGCGGTCGCGCCGACGTAGATGTTGTTGTTGCTATGGACAGTGTGCTTGCCGCTGACCGGCGGATACGCATTGAGCTGACTGAGAACCTTCGCCCCGGAAGTATGGCAATCGGTACACTTGTCGGCACCGAGAGTGCCGGCTGCCCACTCGCCATTATCGGAATCGTGACAACCGTTGGCGGTGCTGCAGTTGGTATTGGTGAAATCGGCGCCGGTGTAATTGACCGCGGTGGTCAGATAGGTGCCGCCGAAGTTGACGGTTCCGTTGTTATGGTTGGCGCCGCCCGGCCGCGAGTTGGCGTGGCAGGCTTCACAACTGCCGGAAAAGAGCGTCGACCCTTCGTGCAGCAAGTGAATCGCTACGCTTTCATTGGTACCGAGGTGGGTACGACCATTGGTATTATGGCAATCGTTACAGTTTGCCGACGGGCCGGCCTGCGGGGCACGGGTCCATTTAGCGGTCGTATCGGTGAATTCATGACCACCGTCGCCGGTGCCGCCGGTGGCGACATGACAGCCAGTACAACCGACGGTGGCGCCGTTGTCAATGAAGCCGATGGCGTTATTGATCTGGATACTGTTGTCGCGATGTTTGGTGGCGAAGTTGTAGTAAGTCGTGTCGCCGGCTTTGTAGGTGTGACAGACGTAGCACTGGTCGGTCGCATCGTGGTTCGCCGCAATCTGGCCACCGGCATCGCCACTGGTGGTGGTCTGGTGACGGGCCACGACACCGGTAGTGAATCCGGTGGTGAAGGTGCCGTGACAGTTACCGCACTCCGTCCCGTTACTATTCTTGGCAGTCGTGCTCCACTTCCGTTTCCAGACCCCTTGATCGGTGTGACAACTTGCCAGTGCACCGTTCGGCCCACAAGTCGGGGTTGCGCCGCCGAGCTCGTTGATCGCGGCGGCAAAGTTGGCCTGGGCACCGCTCAGCGTCCCGGTCTTATGGGCACTGGACGGGGTGGTGGTGTGACAAGTGACGCAATTACCGGACGCACTCACCTCATTCTTAGTGATCTTGAAGGAATCATCGTGGGTGTTGCCAGAGATGGTCAATGTTCCGGCATGGAGACCGCTCGCCGCTACTGTACCGATCCGGCCGACGGCATGACAATCGATACAGGCGAGGGCACCGCCATTTGTCCAGTCACCAGTGGTGTTGGCAACATGGCAGGTGATGGTACAGGTTTGCGTTCCAACAGCGTAGGTCACACTGTTTTCCACCAAATTGTTCTTGTGGCCGGCATGGGTTCCATTCCCGGAGTTGAGACCGTGGCAATCAGCGCAGTCGCCGGGGACGTAGAAGTTGTTGTTAATGTGCGGGAGATGCTTGGCGGTGTTCGGCGGATATGCGGTCAGATAAGCTTTGAGCTTGGCGGCGGCATGACAATCGGCGCAAGCCAGGGCGGTTCCCGAGGTCCAGTCGCGACCATCAACCACAGTATGGCAGTTATTGGTACAAGTACCGGTACCGGCATCCCAGGCGGTGACCTTGTTGGTCAGGGTCTTGACGCCGTCATTGTGGGTGGCGAGGTGATTTGATGTCGAGGAACCGACACCGTGGCAATCGTCACAGTCATTGGTCGGAGTGCTGCCGACATAGGTATTGTTGTTAATGTGCTGGGTATGGGCGGCGCTGTTCGGCGGGAAGACACTCCCCTGATACAGCAGTTTGCCCGTTGCCGTATGGCAGTCTTCACAGGTTGCCAGACTATCAGCCACCCAGGAACCATTGTCGGAATTGTGGCATCCGTTGACGCTGCTGCAGTTGGTATTGGTGAAGGCGCCCACATAATTCAGGGAACTGGGCAGATAGGTGCCGCCGAAGTTGACGGTGCCGTTATGGTGGGTCACACCACCAATGCCGGTAAATTCGTGACAAGCCGAACAGCCCGGCGACATCGGCGATCCGGTATGATAAGTGTGGACGGCCGCACTTTCATTCGTATCTGTGTGGGTCATGCCATTACTGACATGACAGGCATTACAGTTGGCCTCCGGACCAGACTGAAGCGACCGGCCCCAACGATTGAGCCCACCATCGGCACCATCACCGTTGTAGGTGTCCTGGAAGGAGTACTGACCGTCACCAAGGCCGAGCGGGGTGGTGTGGCAACCGGTACAATGAACGGTTGCGCCGTCATCCGAAAAGGACATATTGGTATTGAGCTGAATACTACCGTCGCGATGGTTGGTAGCAAGGTTGTAGAAGGTCGTGTCGCCAGCCTTGTAGGTATGGCAGATATAGCAGTCATCAATGCCATCGTGACTGCCGTGCAGTTGGGCATCGTTGCTGTGGCGCTGACCAACGCCTGTGATCCAGGTGAGGTCAAAATTACCGTGGCAGTTGCCGCACTGCGTCCCGTTACTATTCCGGGCCGTAGTGCTCCAGCGCCGCTTCCAGGCGCCTTTATCGTCATGACAGTTGACCAGAGCACCGTTCGGACCACAGGTCGGTATCGCGCCGGGGATGTAGCCTACGGTCGCGGCAGTCGTCACCTCCGCAACCACCAAAGTGCCGGTTTTGTGTCCGGTCGACGGTGTCGCAGTATGACAAGTCATACAGGTGCCGGAAGGACTGACTTCCCCCTTGGTCACCTTGAAGGAATTATCATGGGTATTTCCCGAAATCGTCAGGGTTCCGGCATGAAGACCGGAAGTCGGCAGTGCTCCGCCGGCGCTCTTGCCAGAATTATGACACTCGACACAATCCAGAGTATTCGCATCCGTCCAGGTACCGGTCGTATCGACGAGATGGCAGGTATTGACACAGGTCGGCGAGGTAAAGGAGGTAACGCTAACGCCGGTGTTACGACTCCCGTTGAGGTGAGTCGTTGTTGCAATCACGGTTGAGGTCGCATTGGGATGACAGCTGCCGCAACTGCCGGTGACATACGCCGTATTGGCGACATGCTTGGCATGACGTCCGTTCGTCGGATAAGGCTGGCCTGAACCATTGTTGTGACAGATGGTGCAATCGGCTGAGGCGGTGCCCCAGACCGGTGTCTGCACTGCTGTCCCACGCCCGTTGTTGTGGCAGGTGGTTGTGGTGCAACGGCCGAAAGTGGTGCTAGTGTAATCGGTCAGACTGGCGCTGTAAGCAAAGCCGCCGTTCAGATCGACTGTACCGTTCAGATGGCCGTTCAGGGTGTTATTCGGGTGACAACTGGTACAGGCGATGCTGGTGATGCCGAAAGTACCGGCTGCATTCATGTGCGGGCCATGACTGCCTGACGTTGTTTTACCGCTATCCGGGTTGGTGCTGCTGTGGCAGAAGTTACAACCGACGGCGTTGGTATTTCCCCATGTCGCCGAGTTGCTGAGGCCACTCGGGTTATGGCAGGCAGCGTTGCTACAGGTATTGGTACTGTCATTCCAACTAGGCACGGTGACTGTCGCTTCGTCCTGGGTTGCATTGGCACGGTCCGTAAGGACGCTGCCATCATTGGCAGAATTCAATACATACGCTTCATGGTCATCGATATGAATATGCGGCGCCATAATGTCGCTGCCATTATTCGGATGACAGGCGATACAGGCCTTGTTGCTGTCGAAGTGCTTGTTGTGGGTGTTATTGCTGAGGGCTTCACTATTTAAGGTCGTGATGTTGCCTGCGCTGGTCGGCGTGGCGCTCCAGTAATGGCAGGCATTACAATCGAGGCCGTTGCTGTCCGTCCAGGAGCCGTCAGCCACTTCCGACTTGTGACAGGCATTGGCGCAGGTACCGTTGGTAACTCCGGCGGACAGGGCGACCGAACCGTCACTGTGACTGTAATCGAACGTCGAGGCTCCGGGGTGGCAGACTTCGCAATCGAACTTATCCTCATCAAGGAGATGACTGCTGACACTGACATGTGCGGCATGCGCGCCACCTTTGCCAGGGGGACGGTTATCGGAAGCACTCGGCGGGTTACCATGGCAATCGTTACAAGCCGTGCCACCGGTCGGCATGAAGCCGCCGAAGGCGCCGTCATGGGCATGGCAACTGACACAGCTTTCGCCTTCGTGATGTGCTCCGGTCGCGCTGCGGTTGTTATGTGCAGTCGTCGTATGGCAGGTGGCGCAGAGGTCATCAAGGTTCGCGGCATCCACCTCATCGAAAGAGTTTGTGGAGGTATGAGCGGTGAAGGTGACATTGCCGGCGTAGTTGCCGCTGGCGTCTTTCAGATTCTGAACGGTTCTGGTCACCTCGACCATGCCGATGTTCGTTGTACCATGCGGATCATGACAGGCAAGACAGACTTTACTGAAGTCGGCCCTCTTCTGCCCGGTGTAAGTCGGATCGGTGTTGGCATGGGTCGTGACCTTGACCGTCGCTTCGTTCGTGCGAGCACCACCGGTCACATGACACGATTCGCAGCTGAACCCGCCGATCAGCAGGTCACCGTTCCCCATACCGTCAACATGACCAGTGCCAATGCTGGTATGACAAGCCGTACAACTCTTGGCCCCGGCGGGATTGCCGGTGAGGGGGTAGTTACCGCCGGACAGATTGTGTCCCTTGCTTAAAGCAACGGCTTTTGCCGGAGCGGTAATCGTTACCAATGACGTATTTTGATAAGTGGTGATGACAGCGCCGGTGTGGCAAGTGCGACACTCAAGCGTTGCGCCGTTCCCCCAGACAGGTGAAATATCCCAAGTTGCACTGTTTTCAACACCATGACAGGTATCGCAGGACGCTGCCACTGTCAGCTTGGTAATGCTGCCGTCGACATGTCCGCTGTGGGTCCCGGTATCTGCGCCCGTCCCATGACAAGACGAACACTTGACCTTCCCTTTGGTCGCATCGATATGGCGAACGTGTGAACCGGTGGTCAGGGTTGCCGAGGTCGTGCCGTGACAGGTGCCGCAGGCACCACTGGCCGGGAGATCCCAATCGGCGGGGTAGAGTGTTCCTTTGCCATCCGAGTGACAATAGACCAGACAAGTACCGTTGGCGCCGCCGTTGTATGCCCCGGTGCCGAGATTTCCAACTCCAAGACTGAAAACACTGTCAAAGATCACATCGGCAGTACCATTGACGTGCTTCCCGCCATCCTTAACCAGTCGTGCGTTCGGCGTGACAGAAAGTGCGGTGGAACTGGTTGCGGTTTGGCTATGACAAGCGCTGCAGGAATAATTTTTCGCAAAAGCTCCGGTTCCAAGATGTTTCTGATGAGACAAGGAATTGTTCCGCTGCCCACTCGCCATGGTGACGGCGGTGTTACCATGACAAGCCGCACATTCGCCACCGACTCCGATCAAGGTACGGGGGTTGGAGCCATTTAGCCAGGAAGGGGTTATGACGGTTTTATAGTCAGCGAAAACTTTCGTGCCACTGGCATTACGCTTGCCGCCGTTACTGTGGCAGTAGGTATTCGAGCAGGTCCACTGATTGGGGATATCTGTTTTGTAGGCCGGGCTCAGGATGCTGCCGGCGGTTGACAGACTATTCCAGGCCGTATCCTGATAGCTCCCCGGATTTATGGCCGTATCGTGGGATGAAAGCTCGGAAAGGCCATTGTGACAGGGATCGCAAGCCACGATCCCCGCACCGAACCGATAGTCCGTCGTCGCAGCTTGCGTTGTACCGCCGGCCGCATGGGTGTTGTGGGGAGTCTTTGTTTCATCCTTGAATCCTGCATCGAGCAGATAGTTATGGCTGGCATTTTTATAAGCATAGCCGCCTTTATTAGCCGGCCAGGTTTTATCATCTCCAGGAACGTTCAAATAAGGCGGGAAGCCGTGGCAATCTCCGCAAGTTTGGGCATTGGCATCGTTCTGAAAACTATAGGTACCACCTTCGACGTAATGCTTATGACAATCGGCACACCTTTCTGTGGTCAGGTGATACGCCGCATTTTTCGGGATTGTTTCCGCCGATCCATGACAGACTTCACAATAGCCGGTTGCCGTCACCGGTGTATTGTCGTTCCAAGCAGTATCTACCGCACTATAAGCAATCGCTTCGGTGCCATATGTTGCCGTCGTGACACTATTTCTCAGAACATAAATATTGCTGTTGCCGACGATGATATGACCGCTGTGACAAGTGAGACATCCGACACTTTCACCGCCATCAGACATTTTGCCATGGGGAAGGTAGGTGTGGCAGGTCTGACAAAGGAGAGAGTTGTTGGTCTTAGCCGGTCCATTGGCTTTAAGCAGGTGCCCGTCACCGGCAACAAGGGTGGAGACATTAATTAAGCCATCATTGGTTGTTGAATCAGAGTCGGCAAAATGGGGCGCGTGACATGAGGAACAGGAGACAACTCCATTAACAAGACCGACAATGCCAGGGGCGGCGTCAGTTGGAGTTGGTTTGTATTTTTCCGGGGAAGCCAGGAGTGCAGCGGCGTAATTAGCTGTTGTGCCGACCGGATGAGTCAACACTGCATTTTCAAAGTCTTGATAAAAACCGGTATGACATTGCCGGCAGAGGAGATCCCCTTCTGCAGCAGCACGAAGAAGTTGAGGTTTGACGTCCACATCAAGATGGGGATCGTGGCATATTGTGCAGGTGACACGATTCTTGGATATTGAATAGCGGCTGGTATATAAAGCAGCCGTCGGATTTGTGGATCCCGCTGCTACTTGAGTTGTGGTTGAACCGCCCCAAAAATGGACGGTCTCGGCGGCGGGGATCCCTACTACGGGCGGAGTGGGGTGACTCCCCATCGCGTTACTCGCTTGTGCCGTTCTGAAGGAAGGATGACAGGTGAGCGTACAAGTGTTTGTTATGGCGCGGGGATTAGCACCACCACGATGACAGGCATTACACGCCTGGTCATGCACCTTGGCAGCAAAGGCAGACAGAGGTAAACACAAACTTACGGCCAAGGCCATGCCAAGCAAACTTTTGTGAATGCGCATCAATTTGACTCCCGTCAGAACAAATCTTTAAGGAAGATATTACAATTCAATATATTTAATGCGTTTGTCGTTTAAAAAGCCCCAGTAAGGGGCTTTTTAGGCTTTGGTTACAAAGATTACTTAATGTGACAAGCAAGACAAAGCGCACTACCGGTATTAGGTGTTATCAGAAAGGGTGAATAAGCATCATTGCCACCATTTGCGGAGGTATAATTCACATGTGGGTCATGACATGAGGAGCACTCGACTCGACTTCCTGTAGGGTTAGCTACTTCCGGTCCAAAAAAACGCACACCTGCATTCTTGGCGTCTTGCAGTGTATGCAAATTGGTGGCATTACCATCTCCTAACGCTAGCAAATAACTGAAAGAGATCGGGTGATCGTCGGACAGGTTTCGGGTATCTGGCTGAA